>JAUNPO010000190.1 GCA_030536665.1 Pseudomonadota bacterium | reverse complement strand
CCTACCTCGCTTTTCTCGCTTCTAAAACTCTCCAGCTGAGAACAAGCCTGGGCATCCGCCTGCTGAAACACCTTGTTTTGATACATTGAAAGACTGTTTTCCAAACTGCTGATTTGGTTTTGCAAGTCAAAGTAAACCTTGTCCGGCATACCGGAGGGAGCGCCGCCGTCAAGAGCCACGCCATAACAGCGTGCCAAAGCCTGCAGCGTTTCCCGCGGATTACGTTCCAATGCATCGTCAACACCCGCCATAACGGCAATCCAGTCCCGGGAAGAATTTATCCCGTGACGGGACATCCGCTCCCGGCGGGTGCTGAAAGCTTCATCCACCCAACGGCGGTTTTGAAGCTCGGCCGAAAGCTGAGAAAAACTTTTTGCCGCTTCTCCCTCGCGCTCATGCAGATATTTCCGCATCTCACTGGGAAGAGCCTTAAAAGCTTCCGCAAATTCCGGCCTGAAAGACCGCGGCGCCTGCAAATAAGGATCCGGAGAAAAAGCCTCCCCGCCCTGCACTCCGCCGCCGGACAGTCCGGACGAAGTTTTTCCCTGCTCTCGGGATGGCGAAGCTTCGCGCTTGCCGGAATAAAATCCGTCTTTCTTTTCAGAACTTGCCTCTTCCGCCGCGTCATAAGCCGCATCGTCATCATCTTCGCCCAAACCGCCGTTGTCCGTTGAAGCGTCAGCCTCCTCTGCTTCCCGCTGGGCACGAAGCTTTGCAAACTGTTGCTCCAAAAATTTTCTAGTTTCTGTAACCATAATTTTGACCTTTTGTTAAAGTTAAAAAAAATCCCCGAAAACACTTTCGGGGAATCTGAAGCAAAACCGTTTCATAAAAAAAACTAGCCCTGCCATACTGATTTTTTATAATTCCGAATAAATTCCGCAAACAGCTCCCGCCGTTCATCTTGTTCCTGACGATAGCGGACATTCTGCAAATAAGCGTCGGAATAATCTCCGGACAACGCCAGATTATGCCGCTTCAAATAACGTTCCACTTCATAAACGGACGTCGCCGCCGAACCGTCCGGCAAAATAATATCGTCCGTAAATTCTTTGGAAAAATATGCCATCTCGTCACCTCCTTTCCGCTTGCCAAAAAAAAGAAAGAGTACCGTTGTCCACCGCACTCTTCCCTTCCCCTTCCTACTCTTCCTCAACCATGCAAAAGAACCTCTCCCCTTGTTGCAAGGGGAGATTAAGAGGGGTTAAAACAATAAGCAATAGAACCTAAGCCCCTTTGCCTGTAACATTTCACCTATACATTTCCTCATTATACAAATCTATATAACACATTTTTCAAAAAATGTTGCATATAAAAATGTTGCAACACCCTCTTTTTTGTTGCAACACATCCCGCCGCCTCCCCCATAAACGCCTTGACAACCTATACACTGAGAGATATCATCAAACACAACTTTACAACAAAACAAAAATAAACGTTGAAATCACCATGATCAATATCATCAAAAATTCTTTTATTACTTTCTATAAATACCTCCCTATACTAATCCCTGTCGGACTTGTTTCTCCAACATATAATTATTTTTTTCCAACCGAAACATATCCGGTTTCAAACACAATAATCTCCTACTTTTGTACATTAATAATCATAACAGCCCTATCAAATATCCGTAGTTTTTCCCACTTTAAATCATGGAAATTATGGACTTCTTATACTATTACATTTTTTTTGTTAAAAGGTATTCTGCAACCCAAGATTCAAGACTTCGTCTTTGAAATCATCATAAAAAAAATTCTTTTTTCCATTGACTATCTATGTAATACATTTAGTTTCTACAGCATCATTCTTTTAACAATTTCATATTGCAGCTTCTGCTTTGCAATGATATACTTCGTAACCATAAACAACAAACAAATATCAACAAAAGAAATAATAAAAATCAGCTTTTCTCCTTATTGGAAAATCATCATTCTCATCGGAATTATTGATGTTCCAACTTACTTCTTTTCCACAAGCATTCAGAAACCGCTATTTATAATTATATTAAATTGGTACTTGCTCTGTATGCTTTATTGTTTTGTTGCAAATTTTTATAAGACAAAAGAAAAGCCAGTTTAAAAACTGGCTTCTCTACTATTACATTAACGAGAATACTTAACATCCCCATTCAGCCTGTTCATATTCTCAGACAGCCTGCGTTTTATTTCCTGTTCCCGCAAAACCGATACTTTTCCCCATAAACGCCTTGACAACCTATACACTGAGAGATATCATCAAACACAACTTTACAACAAAACAAAAATAAACGTTGAAATCACCATG
>JAUNPO010000032.1 GCA_030536665.1 Pseudomonadota bacterium | reverse complement strand
TTCCTCTCTCTTATACCACATATTAGACAAAAGTCAACAAAATAAAGCCCTGAGTTTACACTCGGGGCTTTTAGTTTAAAGAGATGCGACCAATTTTTTGCGTTTAGATGATACTTTCGACAAGTCAAGCACCGGGCGAACGACGAAGTCGCTGAAACTGTAGTCCTTAAGGTTGCCGTCCTCGCCGCCCCAACCAACGCCATCACCCGTACAGAAGTACCACGCGCCGTAGTAGCTGCCATACTCGGACGACGACCAATACTTGCTATATGATTTAAGCGGCTCTCCACCCAAAGATTCAAGAAGTGTATTCAATACTTGTTTATGCTTTCTATACTTTTTCCAAAATTCAATTTTTCCGGCTTTACAAGATTGTCCAAAGATTTTAATCTTTTGGCAATACTCCATTGCTTCATGCCAGTCTATACCGTAGGGCGAATCTTTCAATGTTATCAAGTTATTTTTGAAAATAACGCCCAGTGGTTTTCCGCCAATACGTTCACATTTAGCTTTGCTTATTGTTCCATCAGAATACAACACCGGATAATCGTATTGTTTATCTCTATTCTGAAACCAGTAACAGCACAGTTTTTGAAAAAAGTTTCTTCTCAGCGGTACAATTTCCATATCATCGTCCTTACATAGACATGGTGCATCTTTCAAAATCTCGTTCATAATAATTGCCTGTTTAATTTTGTGTTAATAATATATTTTCCTCTCTCTTATACCACATATTAGACAAAAGTCAACAAAATAAAGCCCTGAGTATGAACTCAGGGCTTGTGCATTCATAAAAAATCAAGTTTTAAGCTGATTTTTTAGCAGTTTTCTTAGCCGGTTTTTCTTCCGCTTTTTCTTCAGATTTAGCAGATTTTTTAGAAGAAGTTTTTTTGGCTGGTTTGCCGTTTTCTTCATCAAAATTATACAAATCTTCTACGGAAATAATCTTTTCAGACACTTTGGCTTTAGAAATGATATGGTCGATGATTTTTTCTTCAAAAATCGGCGCTTTCAAAGCTTCAACCGCGTCTTTGTTCTTGAGATAATAATCAAATACGGCCTTTTCCTGCCCCGGATATCTTCTGGCTTCATTCATGATAGCCTTGTTGACATCGTCAGCTTCAATAGAGATTTTGGCGTCTTTACCGATTTCAGAAAGCAACAGGCCGAGTTTGACGCGGCGAACGGCGATATTTTTGTAGTCAGCCAGCAAATCTTCCTCAGATTTGGCTTTTTCGCTTTCGTCAAGCTGGTTCATTTTTTTAGCCTGTTCATACTGGGCGACAATGCCTTTATATTCGGCGTCAACCAAACCGGCCGGAACGTCAAAGCTGTATTCTTTGTCAAGAATATCAAGCAGCTGGCGCTTCAGCTTCATGCGGGAAGCGGCCTCGTAATCAACCTTGATGCGGTCGGCAATTTTTGATTTCAGTTCATCCAGGCTGTTTTCGCCAATGGATTTGGCAAATTCATCATCAACCTTAACCGGTTCTGTTTCACGGATTTCCTTGATTTCGACAGCAAAAACAGCATCTTTGCCGGCCAAATCTTTCGCATGATAATTTTCCGGGAAAGTGACTTTTACATCAACTTTGTCTCCGGATTTTTTGCCAATCAGCTGGTCTTCAAATCCCGGGATGAAAGAACCGGAACCGAGTTCCAGAGGATAAGCGGCGCCCTTGCCGCCCTTGAATTCAACACCGTCAACAGAACCGACAAAGTCAATAACAACGGTGTCACCTTTAACAGTGGCGCGGTCTTCTTCAACTTTCTTGGTATTGCGGCGGGATTGGGCCAGATAGTTGATGGCTTTGTCAACTTCTTCAGCCGGAACTTCAGCCATTAACTTTTCAAGAGAAATTTTGCTCAAGTCACCGAATTTGATTTCCGGCAGAAGCTCAACGCTCATTTCAAATTCAACATCTTTACCGTCAGCAAAAGAGGTGATTTTGACGTTCGGCATCATCGCCGGGCGGAGTTCCTTGCTCTTGATGACTTCTTCGGTTGCGTCGCGAACCAGCTCATCCAGCACTTCGCCCATGACGGAAGCCTTATACTTCTGTTTCAGCATTTCTTTCGGCGCTTTGCCCGGACGGAAGCCCGGCAGTTTGACGTTTTTGGAAACCTGATTCAATTTGGCGTCAACCTTGCTTTCCATATCTTTAGCCGGAACAACGACTTTATATTCTTTTTTCAAACCTTCAGATTTTAACTCAGTAACATTCATGAATTTTCTCTTTTTATTATGATTTATACGACATTCCGCAAAACGCAGAATGGTGCAGGCGGAGAGACTCGAACTCTCACAGCTCACGCCACCAGATCCTAAGTCTGGCGTGTCTACCAATTTCACCACGCCTGCGGTTGTTGGATTTTCTTAATTATTGTCTGAAATACTACATAAATTTTTATTTAAATCAAGTAAAATTAACAGGGCAATTAAAATTATTGTAATATATCTTTATATTTACTATTATGGCGGTAATTAATTAATGTCTTTCGGGAAGTTAGAAGGAGAAACTCGTGTTTTCAGGCAAAAATACCAAAGCTGTCCTGTGCAGCGCAATGTTTTCGGTTTTGCTCAGCTCTTGCGCCTGGTTTGAAGGCAAGACGGCCGAGACGGCGCCGAACCACAGTTGGTTTCAGGGCGAGAATTACGGCACAAAAGGTTCCAGCGACGCGGAACTGGCGACCGTCGCTTATTCCCAGGGAAAATTCGAAGACGCGGAAAATTATGTGATTCAGGCGCTGACGCTTAATCCCCGCCAGCCGCAGGCCTTAATGGTCGGCGCGCTTGTTTATGAGAAGACCGGAAGACTTAACCGCGCCCGCCAGTATTATGAAGACCTGACAATCGTCGGCACGGAAGAAATGACCATTCTCGGCACAAAAGACGGCGCGCCGGAAAGAATGTCCGACGTTGCCCGCCGCCGTTTGCGTTACCTGAATATGATGCAGAGCGACATTATGATTGAGGACAAAGACGGGGTGATGACGTTTAATATCTCTCAGGAAGCGGCGCAGCGACAGGGAAAATCAGCCATGGAAGCGGCATTATTCGTTCGCGAACAGAAGCTTATTGCCGAAAACAAAGCCGCTTCGGCCGCAGATATTCAGGCTGTCGAAGTTTTGTTCAACGATAATGAAAAGAATATCATTTCCCGTTTTCTGACCATGAAAGAACTGGCGGAAAAAGACCTGATTACCAAGCAGGAATTTTTAGACGGACGGCAGGCCAACATCGGTGGATTGTTGCCGCTGACAAATATTCCGCCGGCAGAAGGGATTCAGGCGCCGGTTCCTTCCCCTGATCTGATTATTGAGCGTATCGACTCTTTGAAAGAAGCTGTTGAAGCGCGCGCCATTACGCCTCAGGAATTTTCTTCGGAAAGGGATTTGATTGTTGAAGCCATTCTGCCGCCAAACCCACGGCAAAGGATGAAACCGCAGGCACCGGCCAAAGATATTCTCACCGCCGCAAAAAATCTTCGCAAGCTTGACGTTATCCGCGACCTCGGCCTGATTACAAAAAATGAGCAGATGAAAGAAAAGCAGGCGATTGAAAACTATCTCGGTATTAATCGCGCCGATGCTAAAAAAGCGCCCACATCGGCAAAGGCCGAAGCCAAGGCTACAGACAACGCCCCTGCTCCGCAGAATCTGGTTAAAATCCAGCCGGAAGCCGTTGCCGTTCCGGCGGCCAATGCGGCGGCTCCGAAAGTGGAAACGGCCGTTATTCAGGAAGAAGTCATTATTCCGGAAGTTTCTTCACCTTTTTAAAATTATCTTTAGACAGAATATTGACAACAACAGAAAGATATGGTATTTTTCTGTTGTTTTTTTATTATTCTAAAACTAACTAAAACAATTATAATTATGAAAAAGGTATTTTTCTTTGCTGCATTACTTCTTGCCGTGTTAAATTCTTATGCCGTTGACAAAGGCGATACAGTCAGAATTAACGACATTCACACCAAGGTCGTTATTTCACGAAAAACAAAAGTTCAAAAACGTTATTTATGCTTCCACCTTGAAGACAACCGGATGATTGAAATCATTGACCGGAAAAAGGGCAAAAAGGAATGGGGCTTTGTTTATGAATATAATCCGGATAAAGGCGTTTATATTCAATGCGACCGTTTCAGAACAAATTTTGACGACTGGAAGAAAGCGCGCAAAAACAGCCTGATACACATCAGACGCGAAAATTTCCGCACCGTGTACAGCCTGTTGTAGAATCAAAAAAAGCTCTGAGATTGACCTCAGGGCTTTTTCGTTGTTAAAGAGATGTCTTTGCTAAATCAAGCACCGGACGAACGGTGTGGAGATCAGCCTTAATGTTCAGTTCCTGACCGTAACAAGCATAACACCAGATCCAGGCAAGCCCGCCATCAAAACTCGCTTCAGACGACGCCCAACACTTTTCTTCCGGTTTTATCGCTTCTCCGCCGAGGGAAACAAGGATTTCGCTGACAGCCTTATTATCCCTGTCATACATATATTCCTCCCAAAACGACTTTGTCCCGGCTTCACACGACCTGTTCATAATCTTAATACTTTGGCAATAAGCCTGCGCCTCTTGCCAAGTCATTTTCTGCGGCGAATCTTTTAAGGTTATCAGGTGATTTTCAAAGATAACGCCAAGCGGTATCCGGCCAATCTGTTCACACTTCTCCCGACTGACTGTTCCATCGGCATAGAGAACACGGTATTTATACTGCTCATCTTTCAAGCGAAGCCAGTAATAACGCAACTTTTGACGAAAGTTTCTTTTCAACGGTAGTTTTACTTCTCTTTTCTCCATAATTATAATATTTTAAGTTAATAATAGCATTTCTTTTTCTTCCTAGCATATTTTAGACAAAAGTCAAGGGAAAACAGGTTTGTCTTTTCCGCTTGCAAAATTCATCTTTTTGCGTTAAAAGAGGCTTAAAATTTTTAATGCATTAAAGTAAAAGAGTATTTGTAAATGGCTGAAAATAAAGTAAATCCGCGCAAATGTTTTGCGATTATTTCCCACCCGGACGCCGGTAAAACGACCCTGACCGAAAAGCTCCTGTTGTTCGGCGGCGCCATTCAGCAGGCCGGTGCCGTCAAAGCGCGCGGCGACGCCCGTCATGCCCGGTCAGACTGGATGAAGGTGGAACAGGAACGCGGCATTTCCGTTGCTTCCTCAGTCATGAATTTTGAATATGACGGCGTGACATTTAACCTCTTGGACACACCGGGACACGAAGATTTTTCCGAAGACACTTACCGTGTGTTGACGGCCGTCGACTCTGCCGTGATGGTGCTTGATTCCGCCAAGGGTATTGAAACCCAGACAAAAAAGCTGTTTGAAGTCTGCCGTTTGCGCAATGTGCCGATTTTGACCTTCATCAACAAGCTTGACCGCGAGGGGCTGGATCCGTTTATGCTGCTGGACGATATTGAAAAAACACTGGCTCTGGACGTGACGCCGGCGAGCTGGCCGATTGGTATGGGCAAGGATTTTCTCGGCTGTTATGACCTTTTGAACGACCGTCTGATTTTGATGAACAAAACCGGAGACAAATCGCAGATTAACGCCACGATTGAAACCTGCGAAGGTTTGGATGACCCGAAGCTTGACCGGATGTTACCATCCCATGCCGTTGAAAAGCTGCGTGAAGACGTGATGATGGTTCGGGAGCTTTGTCCGGCTTTTGATTTGGATTTATACTTGGCCGGCGCGCTGACCCCGGTTTTCTTCGGCAGTGCCATCAACAATTTCGGCGTTCGGGAAATTCTGGAAGGGTTGCATGAGATTGCGCCGCTGCCCCGCCCTCACCCGGCTGTGGAGCGCACGGTTTCTCCGGATGAAAAGAAAGTTACCGGCTTTGTTTTCAAAATTCAGGCCAATATGGACCCTAAACACCGCGACCGCATTGCCTTTATGCGCATTTGTTCCGGGCATTTCAAGCGCGGCATGGCTTTGGCGCAAATCCGCACCGGCAAGCAGATTAAAGTGCCGACGCCGGTGATGTTTATGGCGCAAGACCGAGAGTTGGCCGAAGACGCTTACGCCGGGGATATTATCGGTATTCCCAACCACGGGCAGCTGCGTATCGGCGATACGCTGACTGAGGGTGAGAAGCTGAATTTTATCGGCATTCCGAGTTTTGCTCCGGAATTGTTGAAAAGCGTCCGCGCGGTTGACCCGCTGAAGTCAAAGCATCTCGGCAACGCCCTTTTGCAGATTGCCGAAGAAGGCGGCGCTTCCGTCTTCAAGCTCATCAGCGGCGGTGAATGGGTTGTCGGCGTGGTCGGCGCCCTGCAGTTTGAGGTTATGGCCGACCGTATCAAAAATGAATTCAACATTCCGGTTATTTTTGAACCGACACAATATTACACAGCACGTTGGCTTTCTTCCGAAGATAAAGCGCAGTTTGAAAAATTCAAAAATTCCAATCAGCTTACGTTGGCGGAAGATCATGACGGTTCTGTGGTTTTTCTGGCGCGCAATGCCTGGCATCTCAACAAGGCACAAGAAGATTTTCCCAAGGTTGTCTTTATGAAAACTAAGGAAACCACACCCATAGGACGGGGCAGCTGAGGCACACCTTCTGGGTGAGCGGTCGGTTCGCCGCTGAGAGATGGTGTGTAAGAAAGCGCAATGCTTAGGAGCGCTTGAGAGATAGTAATGCTTTCAAAATCATAACATAAAGCCCTGAGCTAATGCTCAGAGCTTTATGTTTGAAAGAAGTGTCTTTGCTAAATCAAGCACCGGACGAACATGGTATTTTTCAAAATTTTTCTTAAGATAATGATTTTGACCTTTATCATCTGTCCTACCAAAAGCCCATGCGCAGTAGCCGCCATATTCAGCTGATGTCCAATAGCCTTTACGCAATTTAAGCGAATTTCCTCCCAAAGACTTTAGTATCGCATCCAATATTTGTTTCTGCTCGAGATATTTAGTCCAAAAATTCATATGGCCTCCTTCACAAGGTTGGCCTAAAATTTTGATATTTTTACAATATTGGCTTGCCTTATACCACTTCATTTTTCTGTATGAGCCATGCAATGTTACCACGTGGTTTTCAAAGATAACTCCCAAGGGTGTACGCCCTACTCGTTCGCATTCAGCTTTGCTTATTGTTCCGTCAGAATACAACACTGGATATTGATAACAATGATTGCGTTTGCATAGCCAATCATACAACATTTTTTGAAAGAAGTTTCTTTTCGGCTGCAATCGTTCCATATCATCATCTTTACAAAGACATGGCGCATCTTTTACAACTTCTTTCATAATCAGGTGACTTGGGAAAGCAACATCCAACAATATTGGGGGTGTTTGTTCGCATATCTTTTCATCAGAATGTAATTGATAAATGCGTTGCTTTTTATGCATTTTTTCCTGAAAGACGTTTTTTTTGGGTGACGCTGTTTGCATATCATCTTTGCATAAACATGGGGCGTCTTTAATAAGTTCTCTCATAATTATAATATTTTAAATTAATAATAGCGTTTACTTTTTCTTCCTAACACATTTTAGACAAAAGTCAAGAAAAAAGCTCTGAACTAATGCTCAGAGCTTTGGTAGAGCAAATCAGAAATTCTGATTGCAGGGATTGGTCGGATCATCAGGGTCGGGCGCAGGGTTGTTATCTTCAACATCAAATGCATCCATAACGGCTTTGACAGGGTCATGAACAACACCGCCGACAAGACCGACAACACCCATCCAAACACGTTCACCCGCAGAATAATCTTCCTTAGTGCTGAAAGCTTCTTTCAACAAACTAAGACAATAACCGCCTTTTTTCGACATAATGCTTAAATTTTAAGAGTTATATAATAGAGATAATTATTTAAATACATTCCTAATCTACATCTCTAAATTAAATTTTGTCAATCCCTAAAATGTATTGGTTTCAGACGGCTGGCTGTCCAACAGGTTCATCACACGCTCG
This sequence comes from Pseudomonadota bacterium, assembly GCA_030536665.1. Taxonomy (GTDB): domain Bacteria; phylum Pseudomonadota; class Alphaproteobacteria; order RF32; family CAG-239; genus HGM16780. The sequence continues at coordinate 7,733 of JAUNPO010000032.1, read as the reverse complement.
GTTGCCTTAATCGCCGCTTTAACCTGATCTGAGGAAACGGCATGGGTTATCAGCCCGTTGTCCCATTTGATGACGGCTTCAACCAGCGAGTTGCTGTTGCCGCCGGGCGGAATGGTGATTTCAAAATCAAGCAGGCGCGGCACTTTTACGCCCATGCGGCCGGAAAGTTTGTTCAAAGCATTCATAAAAGCATCATAACCGCCGCTGCCGCTGGCAACGCCTTCGTAAAACCGTCCTTTGTATTCAAACTGTACATTGGCACTCGGCTTCATTTTCATACTGGTGGTGATAACACAGCCGAGAATGCGGAAACTTTTATATTTATGCCCGCCCAGCAAATCCGAAATTAAAAATGGCAAGTCTTCGGCTGTGACTTTCTTTTTCAAATCGCCCAGTTCCACGATTTTGGCAAGAAGCTTTTTCTTCTGGTCGTCATTCAGGTTGATACCGAGGCGTTTCAGGTTCATTTCCAGACTGGCCTTGCCGGACAGCTTGCCCAGAGCATAATCTCGCACACGATCAAAACGCCCGGGCATCAGTTTTGATTCATAAAGGCTGCCCTTTTTGTCGCCGTCGGCATGAATCCCCGCCGTCTGGGTAAAGACGTCCTTGCCCAGAATCGGCATATTCGGTGCAATGCGCTTGCCGCTGAAGGTTTCCACCAAGACGCTGATTTCTTTCAGTTTACATTCGTTAACCGTCGTGTCAAAATCCGTATGATCCTTAATTGCCGCAACAATCTGCGCCAAATCGACATTGCCGGTTCGTTCGCCCAGACCGTTGACCGTTACATGAACGCCCTTTACGCCGGTGCGAACAGCCGCCAGAGAATTGGCTACGGCCATGCCGTAATCGTTATGGGCATGAAATTCAAATGCAATTTCAGGATAACGACGCACTGTTTCGCCGACAAACTCGCAGGTGTCAAAGGGGTTCAAAATTCCTAATGTGTCCGGCAGGATAATCCGCCCAAAGCCCATGCCGGCATATTTATCAAGCATTTTCCAGACGTAGTCCGGGCTGTTTTTGATGCCGTTTGACCAGTCTTCCAAATAGACATTGGCTTTGAAACCTTTGTCAAAGGCGTATTTTACCGTTTTTTCAACATCAGCCAGATGTTCTTCAAGGCTTTTTTTCAGTTGCATTTCACAATGGCGGCGCGAGCCTTTGGTTAAGAGATTAATATGGCGGCAGCCGGTCGGTTCCAGCCAGTCAACGGATTTGTCATAATCGGTAAAGCTCAGGACTTCTACGGCATCGGCATAACCGCAGCCGGACGCCCATTCCATAATCGAAGACAGGGTTTTCTGTTCCTCAGGACTGACCTTGGCGCTCGAAACTTCGCAGCGGTTGACGCCGACATCCTCCAGCAGGCGGCGGACGATGACCAGTTTTTCCTGAGATTTGAAAGCGACGCCGCTGGTCTGCTCGCCGTCGCGCACCGTGGTATCGACAATATCAATCATTCTCATGCTATTTTTTCTCTTTAATCAACTCCAACACGATATCAGCCGCATTCTGGCTCGGCGTTTGTTCGCCCTGCCCCAGTATCTCGCGCACTTTGGCAAAACCGTCCGTCTGTTTTTCATACCAGTCGTCATCTTTTAAGATAAAATGGCGGATATAAGAGGCAATATTGCCGGGCACGCAGCGTTCCTGCAACAGCTCGGGGACAATTTCGCGGCCAATCAGGATGTTAGATAAATTCACAAACTGAATTTTCAAGAAGCGGCGGGCCAGAAAAGCCGTAAATGGCGAAACCTTGTAAGCCACGATATGCGGCACATTGCAGATTGCCAGCTCCAGAGCAACGGTTCCCGAAGCGGCAATCGCGGCGGATGAGGCGCGGAAAGCGCCGTAACGGTCATTTTCCGTATCGACCACCAAAATTTCATTACCGGATTTTTCAACCTCTTTTCTGACGCTGTCCGCCACGGTTTTTACCGTCGGAATAACAAAATAAAAATCCTTGTCCTCTTGCCGCAAGCGCTCAACAGCCTGCAAAAACACCGGCAGCAGACGGGAAACTTCCGTTTTGCGAGAACCGGGCAAAACCGTGATGATTTTCTTTTCTGCCGGAATATGGTACTTTTTGCGAAATTCCGCGCCGTCGGCATGGATGGCCGGGCTTTCGATTACCGGATGTCCGACAAATTCCGCCCGCAAGCGATAAGGCGTGAAATATTTGGGTTCATATGGGAAAAGGGTCAACAGCAAATCTATGTATTTATACATGGTTTGCGCGCGTTTTTTCTTCCAAGCCCAAACCTGTGGCGCGACATAATGCACCTGCGGAATGCCCAGCTTTTTCTTACGCAGAATTTTGTGAATGCGGGAGGAAAAGCTCCAGCTGTCAATCGTTATTACCACATCCGGGCGGATACGTTCAATATCCGCAATGGTCTTTTTAATCAGCCCCAAAATCTTGGGGATACTGGGAATAACTTCGACCAGCCCCATAACTGCAAGATCGGAAATGTCAAACAGCGATTTCAGCCCCTCTTTTTCCATAGTGTCGCCGCCAACACCGTAAAACTCAACGTTACCTTCGGTTTTCTCACGCATGGCGCGCATGAAGCGGGAAGCGAGCAAATCGCCTGACGGTTCGCCGGCAATCAGATAAACTTTTAACTTTTTATTCGGCATAATATTCTCCCGGGTCAATTCCGATAACAAACAACCCTTCTTTGTCGGCCGCCCGAATGACTTCCTCCTCATCCACAATCAGGCCGTTTCCAGCATGGACGGCAATGCCTTTCAGCCCGGTTTCTTTGGCGCGATAGACAGAGCGCGGGCCGATGGTCGGCAAATCCACGCGCATATCCTGCTGCGGTTTACGCAGTTTAACCAGAACGCCGCCCTCGCCTTTGCGGCGGTATTCTCCGCAGCGGCGGATGAGTTCATCCGTCCCCTCAATTCCCTCAACGCCAAGAACCAGTCCCTGTTGGACGACTACCGCCTGTCCGACGTCAAGTTTTCCGAGCGTCAAAGCCACTTCAATCCCGCGGCGGATGTCTTCTTTGGCCTGTTTATCGGGCTTATGTTTGCCGAGCACGCCTTTTTTCACCAGAATTTCGGGCATGACTTCGTGGATGCCTTTGACGTGCATTCCTTCGCCCTCAATCTCCCGCACCAAAGCACGGAGGATGCCGTCATCGCCGAGCGACTTCATTCCGACCTTGGCAAAAAAAGCCGTGGTGCGAAAATCAGGCACCAGGTCTTTAATCGTCGGGCGTTTAATCGTGCCAATCATGACAATTTCTTCAACCTTTTCATCATGCAGCTTTTTGAAGCCGGTGCCGGCCTGCCCGATGCGTATCCATTTATGCGGCACATCGTCGGTGATGAGATTTTTGTCGGCATTACCCTCAATCGCCAGCACAAAAAAGTCCCGCTTTTCGGCAAGGCAGCGTTCAATGAGTTTGCGGGGAATTCCGCCGCCGCCGGCGATAATGCCCAGTTTTTTATGCGTTGTCGTCATGTTCGTCCTTAATTCATACAAAAAAACAGGAAGTTGGTTCAGATGATAAAGCAACTTCCTGTATAATTTCTTAATTTTTTATTCGGCAGTCATAATTTTGCGGCGGCCGTGCAGAGATTCCGCGATAAAATCAAGCTGTTCCATAACCATGGGGTTATCGGCATATTTCTCTCTGGCTTTTTCAACACGAATGTCAAAAGTATCTTCTTTGCCTTTGAAAATATACATAAAAGCGCGGGTAACGGATTTTACCGTATGTTCGTCAATGCCGCTCCTTTTCAGGCCGATGACGTTCAGGCCGCGCAGGCGTCCGCGGTCGCCGGTAACGATACCGAACGGAATAACGTCGCGCTCAACGCCGCTCATGCCGCCAATCATCGCTTTGCGACCGATATGGCAGAACTGGTGAACGGCTGAGTTGCCGCCTAAAATAGCGCCGTCGCCGACATGGACATGGCCGCCGATAACCGCGTTGTTAGTCATAATGACATTATTGCCGACCACGCAGTCGTGGGCAATGTGGGAATTGACCATAAACATACCGTCATCGCCGACAACGGTCGTCAAATGTTCTTTCGGGGTTCCGGCGTGCATGGTAACGTTTTCACGGATAACGTTGCGTTTGCCGACAATCAATTTTGCATCGGGCTGAAATTCGTTGCCGTGATCCTGCGGGCCGCCGCCGAGGCAGGCATTCGGAAAGACAACCGTCCCTTCCCCAATCGTTGTATCGCCCAAAATGCTTACTCTGGCTATCAGGTTGACATTTTCTCCGATTTTAGCCTTGGAGCTGACATAGCAAAAAGGCCCGATATGGGCGGAAGCGGCAATCTGCGCGCCGTCTTCAACAACTGCGGAAGGATGAATATTAGACATTAACTGTTCCTTTCTAAAAAACTCAAATTACAAATTTCAACACGACTGTTCAAAAGCTAGCAGACTTCGGTAGTAAAGTAAACACACAATTCTTTACATATTGTTACGTTTTGGAGATGAAAAAGAGACAGCCAGTGATGACTGCCTCCCCAAAATTACTTACGCTTGATGCATAAGAATATTTTGATTTTTCTAATGACAATAATAAATCTTATTATCATAGCCACTAATTAGAAGGATTTAACCGTTCCCAACAAACAATAAAAAGATGTAATACGCCGTTGTTTTTTAGCAGACGTACCAACAAGTACGGCAATAAAAAATAACAAGCAGGACACTTTTTATTGTTTGCCCTTTGGGTCTGTTTGCAGTTGTTATCTAATTTGTCATTCGGCTTGATAATACTAACGGTATTGTCTTCGCCTCTCTTCGCTTATCTAATCAACTGCAAATCAGATTTGGAATGGTTAAGTCCTCCTAATTAGTGGCTCATCCTCTCTTTCACATAAAATGCGAAAGGAGCTGCACGCCTAAAACATATTGACAACAATAATATTTCAGGCTATCATATAACCATCAAGAGAAGAGTTATACGTCAACTCCTTTCTGACGTTAAAAAGTCCGGTTGTTCCAGCAACCGGCTTTTCTTTTATAACTTTACAAAGCTTTGCTGTCAAACGAAAATAAAGTATTAATTTTCAGCTGCTTTCTTAAAATTATACTTCACAAATGTATTTTATTCTGCTAAATTAACGGCGTTTTTTCGTGTTTACGGAAAAGCATCCTGCGGCATCGGGGCTGCGGGATTTTAATTGCGATATTAAACTTGATAAGGAATAAACTTATGGGATTGAAAAATTCAAGAGCAGGAAATTATCCTGAATGGTACCAAAACGTCATTACAGAAGCCGGAATGGCCGAGAACTCTTCTTCTCCGGGATGTATGGTCATCAAGCCGTGGGGATACGGCATCTGGGAACGCATTCGTGACGTTTTTGACGAGAAAATTAAAGAAACCGAACATGAAAACTGTTATTTTCCGCTGTTTATTCCCTTGTCATTTTTCCAGAAAGAAGCCGAGCATGTTGACGGTTTTGCCAAGGAAATGGCGGTTGTTACCCACTCTCGTCTGGCGATGAAAGACGGAAAACTCGCGCCGGAAGGCAAGCTTGAAGAACCTTTGATTGTCCGCCCGACGTCAGAGGCAATTATTGCCGACTCTTTTTCAAAATGGGTTAAATCTTACCGCGACTTGCCGGTTTTGGTCAATCAGTGGGCTAATGTCGTCCGCTGGGAAATGCGCCCTCGCCTTTTCCTCCGCACGCGTGAATTCCTGTGGCAGGAAGGGCATACCGCCCACGCAACGCCGCAGGAAGCCGAAGAAGAAACCACGCGTATGCTTGAGGCTTATCGCGACCTTTGTGAAAATACGCTGGCCATGCCGGTTTTGGTCGGTCGCAAACCTGAGCATGAAAAATTCCCGGGCGCGGTTGACACTTATTGCGTTGAAGCCATGATGCAGGACGGCAAAGCCCTGCAGGCCGGCACATCGCATTTCCTCGGGCAGAATTTTGCCAAATCGGCCAATATTTCATTCGTCAACAAGAACAATGAATCCGAATATGCTTACACAACGTCATGGGGCGTGTCAACCCGTCTTATCGGCGGCGTCATCATGACTCATGCCGACGACGAAGGTATGGTTGTTCCGCCGAAAATCGCGCCGTATCAACTCGTTATTGTTCCGGTTATCAAAAAAGTCGAAGACGAACAAGACGTCATGAACTACATCGGCCAGTTGGTTGCCGTTCTTAAGTTGCAGACGCCGTTTGGCGAGAAAATCCGCATTAAAGTCGACAAACGCGACAAGACCTCCGTTGACAAGTTCTGGGAGTGGACGCGCAAGGGTGCGCCGGTTATTTGTGAAATTGGCAAGCGTGATGTTGACGGCGCCAAAGTCATGGTCAAAGAACGTCTCAAGCTTGGCACGCCGGAAGGCAAGGAAATCGTTGATTCCGCCGAATTTACAAACTCAATTGCCGAGCGTTTGGAAACCATTCAGGAAGCAATGTTTAACCGGGCTAAAGACCGCTTAGAACACAATATCCGCACGGATATCACCACGCCGGAGCAGTTTAACGCTTATTTTGCGGAATCGAACACCTGGATAGAAGACGGCAAGCAAGGCAAGGTTGCTTTTGTTCGCGGCAAATGGAGCGGCGACGCCAACAGCGAAGAACTGTTGAAAGCTATGAAAATCACCATTCGCTGTATTCCGTTTGACCAATCCGGCAGCGAGGGAACTTGCCTGCTTACCGGCAAACCGGCAACTATGGACGTCATTTACGCCCGCTCCTACTGAAGCTGAGGCAGCTTCACCCCATCGGTTTGCCGCTGAGGGATTGTGCGTAATGAAGCGCGTTGCTTAGATTGTGCCTGCCGAGGGGTGGAGGTTGTTAGGGTAGATTAAAAGGAACTGAAAAGAATCAGTTCCTTTTTTTGTGGGTTAAAATTCAATCACCGGACGGACATATTGATTATCCTCTCTGCCATCACTCCGACTATAGAATAAACCGGCCTGATTAGCGCCATTATGTGTACAAAATACCCATGGACGTCCTACATAATATTCTACAGATGATAAAATATGTTCATCATCATTTGTAAATTGTCTTCCGCCAAGTTTTGAGAGTGTATTGTTAATCGTATTTAAGTTAATATACAAACTGTTCAGCATGCCAGGAGCCGGTAAACACCATTTTGTTTTCGTTGTTGGTGCTGCGTTTGGCTCATATTCGTATGCTGCCCAAGCAGCAGGAAATAAATCTTTATCACCTGCTTGAATCATTTTTTGTGTATTAGAGCAGGCATTATAATTTTTAATTGCTTGCAGCCAATCTTTAGTTCCTTCAACAACACTTTGAGCACCTTCTGCTATCCATTCAATATTTTGGGCTATCGGAGTATCTGCCATTGCCCAACCGCAATTTTCACTGCTGATATATATAACAACACCAATCGGTGTTTTGTCACTGACTTTATCTGTGGTACAAGTACCGTCGCTGTTTAATATATCACCGATTTTGCAGTTTTTGGCATAGCCTGTACATTGGCCGAGAACAGCCTTTTCCTCTTTGGGCTCCGGACAATACCAACCGTTTCCGAACGGACATTTTAAGCATCCGCCTTTGTTGGCCGTTTCTTTATAACCAAGCTCGGCACAACTTTGAGCCGGCGAGCATTGGGCATTTGTTATGTTCGGGATTAAGGACAGAGTTGTCCCTAAAAGTAAAAATTTAAAGTTAATATTCATGTTGAGCACTCCTGTATTTTTTTGTTATTATAACAGGAATGAAATGACAAATCAAATACTAAT
>JAUNPO010000189.1 GCA_030536665.1 Pseudomonadota bacterium | reverse complement strand
CCCTCTTCCAGATGGTGAATAACGGGTTATTTGTGCAGAAATTGCGGGCAGAAAGCGTCCTCTCGTACTTTATGTGTATGCTGTGGTACTTTCTCCCTTATTTCTTATTACTAACCTCACTCTTCGCCCTCTTCCAGATGGTGAATAACGGGTTATTTGTGCAGAAATTGCGGGCAGAAAGTGTCCTCTCGTACTTTATGTGTACGAGCATAGTATTATAAGAGTGGAAGTCTGATTATGGAAAATATTGAAGGAATGAAAGATACCCGGGGGAAGCTGGCAACGGCGCAACAACGGAAGGCGTCGAATCCGTTAAAATCCGTTTGGGTGGAAGCTTCGGCCGGAACCGGAAAGACAAAAGTCTTGTCAGACCGGGTATTGCGGTTGTTGTTGAACGGTGTTAAACCGGCGCGTATTTTATGTCTGACTTATACCAAAGCGGCGGCGGTGGAAATGAGTTCCCGTATTGCCGGAAGGCTCAGTAAATGGGCGGTGGCAGATGTTGCGGAATTAGAAAAAGAGCTGCTTTCCCTTTTGGGCGACTTGCCGACGGTGCGGAGCGACTATGAAAAGCTGGAGGCCAGGGCCCGGCAGCTTTTTGCCCTGTTGCTGGATACGCCGGGAGGGATGAAAATTCAGACAATACACAGCTTTTGTCAGGACGTTTTGAAGAGATTTCCGCTTGAGGCGCAGATTTCCCCTTATTTTGAGGTTATGGATGACCGGAGCGCGGCGGAGGCGATTGAGGAAATAAAAATCCGATTGCTGAAGAAAGTTGAACAGGAGCCGGAAAGTCCGGCAGCTCAGGCTTTGGGATTTTTGACACGCAATGTCAGCGAGCGGGATTTTCCGAAGGTTATGAATACGATTGCGGCAAACCGCAACAAAATTATTCGTATGATGCAGCGTTATCCCGCTTTGGATACGGTTTTAGCTAAAATTGCCGACAGTTTGGGGATTGCGCAGACGGATACGCCGGAAAGTTTAAATAACGAATTTTGGCAGGGGTTCGACGCTGAAAAAATCAGGCGGATTATGGCGGCTTTATCTCTTGGCGCAAAGACCGATAAAGCACGGGCCGAAGATTTGGCTTATGTTTTGAGCAGCAATGACAAGCCGGCCGGTTATGATTTATACAGAGGGGTTTTTCTCAAGAGCAACGGCGAGGCTAAGGCGGCAACGAAAGCGGCGATAGCGGCTTATGCCGAGATTGTTGACGATATTGCGGCGGAGGCGGCAAGGATTCGGGAACTGGAAAAGAAGCTGGCGGCGCTTCGCCTGTTTGCTTCAACCAAGGCGGTTTTGCTTTTGGCGGAGGAGCTTATCGGCGGTTATAATAATTATAAAAACCAGTATTCCAAGATGGATTATGAAGATTTGATTGTTTTGACGCGTCATTTGCTGGAAAATCAGGCGGTGGCGCAATGGGTGCTGTATAAGCTTGACGGCGGCATAGACAGTGTTTTGATTGACGAAGCGCAAGATACTTCTCCTGACCAGTGGGCAATTATCAAGTCCGTAACCGAAGAATTTTTTGCCGGGCAGGGCGTTGACGATATTGTCCGGACGGTTTTTGTCGTGGGGGACAGAAAGCAGTCGATTTACAGTTTTCAGGGAGCGGATCCCGAAAAATTTGAGGAAATGCGGCGTTATTTTAAGGCGGTTGACGAAGATTTTGAGGAAGTTCATCTGGATGTGTCCTTTCGGTCAACGGCGGCGGTTTTAGATGTTGTTAATACGGTTTTTTCTGACGAGGCGTCAAAAAAAGGCGTGGTTCTGCCGGAGCAGGATATAACGCATATTCCGTTTAGAATCGGTGATGGCGGACGGGTTGAAATCTGGCCGGTGATTGAACCGGAAGAGGGCGAGAATCCTGATGTTTACAGGCCTCCCGTGGAAAGAGTCAGCGGCGAAACGACCAGTTCGCGCCTGGCTAAGGAAATTGCCCGGCGGATAAAGAAAATGGTGGATGGCGGCGAGATTTTAGTTTCGCAGGGGCGGCCGCTGCATTATCGGGATTTTATGATTTTGGTGCAACGCAGAAACAGTTTTGTGGAGGAACTGGTTCGCGCCTGTAAAAGCGCCGGGGTGGCAATTGCCGGGGTGGATAAAATCAAACTTTTGGAACAGATTGCCGTTCAGGATTTTATTTCTTTAGGGAAGTTTTTGCTTTTGCCGACAGATGACTTAAGCCTGGCGGAGGTTTTAAAGTCGCCGGTGTGGGGGCTTGACGATGATGATTTGTTCCGGCTTTGTTATAATCGCGGCGGTGCCAGCCTGTGGACACGGCTTGGCGATGATGAGCGCTAT
>JAUNPO010000031.1 GCA_030536665.1 Pseudomonadota bacterium | reverse complement strand
TTGGAGGATGGATTATAGAAGCAAAGATACTCTTTCTTGGGGAGGGGGAACAACAATTCTAGTCAGCGAATTTTAAAACAAATCCCGGAACTTTTCCGGGATTTGTTTTACTTTTTCTTTTCAACCAATTCGGGTTTGTAGCCGTCCAGGAATGTTACGACATCATTGCCGCCAAGTTGAAACTTGTTATTGGGCGCATTTTTAAGGTAGGTTTCCTTATCCCGCCAGCCGATAATTCTCGCCGGATTACCGCCGACGATGGCACAACTCGGCACGCTTTTGGTAACAACAGACCCGGCGCCGACCACCGCCCCCGCCCCGATTTTGCACCCGGGCAGAATAATCGACCGCGCTCCAATCCAGTTGTCGCGCTCAAATTCCACATTCTGCGCAATCGTATCCAGAGAATAAGGAAAAGAATCCGGGCTGCGGTAATCATGGTTAGAAGTATAAACAATCGTATCCTCGCCGATGGTTACATTATCGCCGATAATGATTTTGGCCATGGCAACCAGGCGTGCGTTTTCCCCAATATAGCAGGTTGAGCCGACAAAGATATTCGGCGCGTTATCCAAATGGGCTGAACGGCGGATAACCGTCCCCTCCCCTAAAGCGCCAAGTTCGGCGGTATGATTGTTGGCAATCTGCGCGCGAAATTTCTTCCGCCAGCTTTTAACGGGAAGCACCCTTGATAATACAACGCATAATTTCTGGTTCATTGATAATTTATGCTCCTACTTTTTCAACATATTCTTTCAAGATTTTAGATGAGGCATTGGCTTTGTTGTCGCCGCCGACCCCGAACTTTAACTCGACATTACACTCAATACAGGCCGCCGTTTCGGGAATATTATACTTTGTCCTGTCACCGCCGTTGGCAAACACCAGATTGGCGTCTTTGTATTTTTCACGGGCTTTGCGGATGCCGTCGCTGGCCGAGTTATCCTTATCGTCAAAGGCAATAACGTCAATAACGCCTTTGAGATTTTCGCAGATAATGCGGCGGGTTTTAAAATTCATGAAATTTGTGCCTTTTTTGCGAACCAGCCATTCATCCGAGTTTAACAGCAAGATAACGCCGTCGCTGGCTTCCGCACTGGCCTTAATCATGGCAATATGCCCTTCGTGAATAGGGTCAAAACCGCCGCTTACAATATAGTATGTACTCATACCGACCTCATTAATGTTATTGATAATGCCCCATATATTAAAGTATCGTCCGCGGTAGTCAACACAATTATCTTTTGCCTGCTCATAAGTTTTTCCCTCATATTTTGGCACGCAATTTGCATTAAAAAAGCGTTGTATAACTAGGGTGCTCCGGTTGACCCTGATACATTCATTTGTTAAAAATGTATTAACTTAAACTGGGGCTGGTGTGTCAATGACCCTTTAACTTGTTGGATTGGCTGAATTAAGTATGCAAATTTTGAGCTTTATAAAGATTAGAAGGACCGCTGCCGTTTTGGCTGCGTGTGCCGTTCTATCCTTAAGTTCTCCCGCACAGGCTTTTCTGCCGCCGATAAGCAATGCGCAAATGTACACACTGGCATCCATGGGAAATGTACGGGCACTGCGGGCGGCAGTTCAGCGGGGGCTGAACATTGACACTCTTGACCGCAACGGCAATACGGCTCTGTGCCATGCCATCAAACAACGCAACTACACTGCTTATAATACTTTGCGGGCGGCCGGCGCCAATCCGAATCATCCGTGTATTCAAAACGTTATCCAGCGCAATTACAGTTCGTTTATGCAATCCCGGCGTGTCGTTCCGACTACTGCAAATTCCCGCGAGGCTTATGCTTATCTCGGCGAAGAGGATTATTTCCTTTCTCCGCGGGCATGGCTCATCGGCGGCGCAATTCTGCTCGGCGGCGCTCTGGTGCTCATTCTCGGTGGCGGCGGTGGCGGCGGAAGCGGCGGATTTTTCCCCTTCCCGTCTTATCCGACGACAGATTACAGTCTGGGCGGCATTGCCGGAACATCCCGGCCGAGCAATCCCGAATCTTCGGTTTATAATCCGGTTATTCTGCTTGAGCAGTTTGGCGGAACGCTGACAAACGGCGCGTTCCCCGATTATAATTTCGGCGATGGCAATCCTGACGGCTGGGTTATTTCCAACAACTCCAGCATTAATGTTGACGGTACCAGCACGCCGCTGACCGACCTGATTGACTTCAGGTACAGCGCCCTGAATTACAGCAACTACATTCAGGTTGCGATGAAAGGCGTTAACAAGTCGACTGTCAACAACGGTTACAGCCCGGACAGCTCCCGCTATGACCCGAACAAAAATTATGTCATTACCCTGAAAGACAACACAGCCGCGCTGGTTGCTTTGCGTAACAGTACAGCCAACAACTACGACACAATCAAAATTGACGCAAAGAACGGCACGCTCGGCATGATTGCCAGCCAGAGTTCGACAGCCATCAACCACACCAACGGCCTTATCAATATGTCGTTCAAAGGCGATAAGGACAATCATTCGGTTACGGGCATGTATGCGGACACCGGGTCGGCAATAATTAACAACGGCACGATTTCCGGTACGGCAAAATCTGCCGACAGCACTGCCGGGTTTATGGTCGGTATGCGCGGGCAGATTATCAATCAGGAAAATCCGCCCTTCTCTACCACTTCCGTTTCCAATGCCGGAAGCATCAATTTGAATGCCAGCGCGGACAACCGGGAAATCAGGACCGGTCTGGTCGGCATGGGCAGCTATCTGGAACAGTCTTTTCTGGACGGAACAACCCTGTTGTCCCGCGCCGGAAGCGTTACCCTGAATAATACGGGCAAAATCATGCTCGGCGTTTCACTTACCGGGGGCAACGGCAATTATGCGGCGACGGACAGCGACGGCAACAACCTGTTTTTGAAAGGGTTGGGCGGCATTGTCGGTATGCGCGCGGACGCCAACACCACCGCGACAAACGACGGCTATATCGAAATCAGCATTACAGACACGGGCGACGAGAGCAAAACCGTCAACGGCAGCCACGCCGGCATGTTCTCCATTCGCAACGGTATTCTGGTCAACAACAAATCCATTGTTATTGACGGCGGTATCGGCGGATACGGTATGATTGCGGTTCGCGGCGACGGAAAGAATCCTGAGCTTGACCTCAAAGATCCGACGATGACCAACAACGGCGTTATTGAAATCAACAGCAAAGACGGTTTCGGTATCGCTTCTTTCAACGGCGGCGTTACAACCAACAACGGTTCTATTGAGCTGAAAAAGCAAGGCACCGGTATTCAGCATGACACCGGATTGATTGAAAACAACGGTTCCGTTACCCTGCGCGACGGCGGAACGGGCCTGAAAATGACACAGGAAGGAACGATTAATACCGGCGACAAGAGCAGCATTTACATTGACAATACTTTTGCCAACAGCACGACTTCGTCCGGCAGCGGGACAACCGGTGACGGCGGTGATGCCGGAACGGGCTCGGATACGGGAACAACGACTGACGGCAGCGACCTGAAAGAAAGCATCGGTATTTATCAGGAAAACGGCACAGTTAACAATAACGGCCTGATTACGATAGAAAACACAAAGAATGCCGCCGGAACGGTTGCTTACGGCATCAAAGCCAACAAAGGAACGGTTAACAACAACAGTTCCATTCAGATTTCCAACAATGATTCCAGCTATGGTATCAGCATCAGCCAGGGCAATGTCGCCAACAACGGCAATATCTCCCTGATTAACAACAAAGGGGCGCTGGATACGCTCGGCTACGGCATTAAGTCCACGCAGGGAAATGTAACCAACAGCGGAAACATTACCATTACCAACAAAGACAGCGCTTATGCCATTGAAGCGCTGGCGGGTACGGTCACAAACACGGGAATTATTACAATCAACTCCCAAAACAGCCTAACGACCAAGTTGGCTTACGGTATTAAGGGCGGAAACACCTATATTACCAACGACAATACGATTACAATCAACAATGCCGACGAAAGTTATGCCATTTCCACGGAAAACGGAGACATTACCAACAATGCGGTTCTGACGCTCGGTAACGATACCGGCGCGCTGGATGCCAAAGGGTACGGCATTAAATCGACCAAGGGTAATGTTACCAACAACGCCGCCATTAACATTTCCAACAAAAACGAAGCTTACGCTGTCGAAGCGCTGGCCGGAAACATTGTCAACAACGGCGTTCTGACCGTCAACGGCAATACCGGCGCGGTATCGAATATCGCTTACGGTATCAAGGGCGGCATCGGCTCAATCACCAACAATAAAAACATTACGATAAACAATGCCAACGAAGAATACGGCATTTCGACCGAAAACGGAGTGGTTACCAATAATGCCGACATTACGCTGAACAATGACCAGCAGACGCAGACAAAGACTTCGTACGGTATCAAAGCCGAAAAAGGAAGCGTCGTCAACAACGGCAATATTTATGTCAATACGACGGGTGACGTATCTCAGGGAATTGACCAGGATACCGGTTCTTTCGGTATTTGGGGCAACGAAGCCAATGTCCTCAACGCGAAGGATGCGAAAATTATCTTTACAAAACGCGGCAACGGTATGCACTCCGCTTCCGGGTTGAACCAGAACTACGGTTTCATTCATATGCAGAAAGGCGGCGTCGGTATGTCTACGGCCAGCGGCAACGCCATTAACCGCGATACGGGCATTATCACGATTGATGATACCGGCATTGGTATGAAATCAGGTCTGGGCAAGGCAACCAACGAAGGGCAGATTAACATTACCGGCTCTATGTCTACCGGTATGGAATCGGAAAATTATGCCGAGAACAACGGTACTATCAATATTACCGGCTATAATTCAATCGGTATGAGCGTGGTTAAGGAAAATGCGCAGATTGTCAACAACAAAGACATTATTATGAGCTCAGAGCACAACGGCAAGCTCAACTACGGCATGTACGGCGCAAACGGCATTTACAGCCGTATGACCAACAACGGCAACATCAGCATTACCGGGCGGCAGTATCCGACAACGGAAAATATTGCCTATGGCATGCATCTGGATGAAGGCGAAGCCAAAAACTACGGCACAATCACGCTTAAAGACATGTTTGGTTACGGTATGAATCTCGGCACCGGCGGAACTTTGGACAACTACGGGCAGATTTTGCTGAACTACGGCGGTATCGGTATGGGCGCAAACGGAACCGGCGCCAGTGAAAAAGAAACGGCGGCGACGATTAACCACCGCAACGGCGAAATCCGCATTAACGGCGACAACTCCTATGGTATGAAAATGTTAGGAGCGGCCACGGCCTGGAATGACGGCATCATTGAAGTTGACGGCGAAGATTCATACGGCATTTACACGACGGACGGCAGCGGTACAAACACGAATTCCCTTACGTTAGCAGGAGACTCTTCTGTCGGTATGCATAGTGAAAGTGCCGATACGATCAATAAAAGTACTGGCGTTATCAACATCAAGGGACAAAACTCCGTCGGTATGCAGACCAAAGACGGCGGCACCAGCGACACAAGCCTTATCGGCGCTTTGAACGAAGGAACGATTAATCTGGAATCGACCTCCAGCGGTTCTACCGGTATGAAAGTCACCGGCAGCGGAAAAGCCCGCAACAAAGGAACGATTAACGTTATGAGTTCCGGTTCTTCGGGTATGCTGGCTGACGGCGCGGGAACAATCGACAACAGCGGCACGATTGACGTTACCGGCAGCGGTTCGTATGGTATGAAAGCAACGCAGGGAACAGCGACCAATAATAAGGAAATTATTATTGATTCTGACGACTCTATCGGTATGTATGCCGACGGCGGAAAAATCGTCAACGGCCTGAATGGCACGATTGTCATTACGGATGACAACAACAGCAAATACGCAATGTATGTCTTGAGCGGCGAAGCGGAAAACAACGGTACGCTCAGCTTTACCAAAGAAGGCATTATCGCCATGTACGCCCGTTCGGGAACGGCGATTAACAATAAGATTATCAATCTGTCCGGCAAAAACGCCATTGCCATGCAGGGTGAAGGCGACGCTCAGCTGACAAACAACAAAGACATTACAATCAGCGGCGACTCGTCTATCGGTATGCAAGCCGGTGGCAACTCAACCACAACAAATGAGATTGACGGCGTGATTACGGTCAACGGTCCGAACTCTAAAGGTATGGTTGCGCTCGGCGTTACCCTCGGAACAGAAACGACCAAAGGTACGGCAATCAACAGCGGAACGATTATTGTCAATGATGCTTCTTCCTGGGCGATGTATGCTGACGGCGGTATTATCAAAAATACTTCTACCGGTAAAATTATCACCAACGGCAGCATTGGTATGAATGTCAACAGCGGCAGCGGTGTCAACAGCGGCATTATCGAAAATGACAACGGCAACTTTATTGCCATGCAGGTAAATTCGGGCAGTATTGAAAACGAAGGACGCATTACGCTTGACGGCGATAATTCCGTCGGCATGAAGATTACCGGTTCGGGAACGGCCTCCAACTCGCTTCAAACAAGCGTTATTAATGTTAACGGCGCTAATTCAATCGGTATGCAGGCGGTGAGCGGCACAGCAACAAACTATGGTACAATCAACGCCAACAACGCCACAGCAGTGGCCATGCAGGCGGACGGGGGAACGATTATTAACGAAGACGGCGCGGTTTTGCAGTCTATCGGTGAAGTTGCGATGCAGGTTAACCAAGGTACCGGTATCAATAACGGCGAAATTCAACTGGCAAAGGACGGCATTTATGCTATGCGCGTTAATCAGGGAACAATTACAAATAACAAAAAAATTACCCTGACCGGAAACAATGCCGTCGGTATGGCTACGGTCGGCACCGGTACGGCTACAAACGAGAGCGGCGCCAATATCAGCATCAGCGGCACCGGCGGCATCGGTATGAAAGCTGACGGTGCAGGCACTGCGACGAACAACGGTACATTGGATATTAACAATGCCAAGGCTTATGCCATGTATGCCGATGGCGGCGGAACAATCATCAATACTTCCGGCGGCGTTATCAACACCATCGGCGAATCGGCGATGTATGTTAAAAACGGCGTTGCCGAAAACCGCGGCGACATCTCCAACAAAAATAACGGCTTTAAAGCTATTCACGTTATTCAAGGTACAGGAACCAATACAGGCACAATCACTCTGAACGGTTCTGACGCGGCAGCTATGTATGCCGAAAACGGTACACTGAAAAATGACGGCGGTACGATTGTCATGAACGGCGACAGTAATACTTTCGGCATCAGGGGCGAAAACGGAACGGTTAACGTCGTCAACAGCGGTACAATTACGGTTTCGGCCAGCGGCTCGGCCGGTACGGGTATCGGCATTGACAGCGGTAACGTTACCAACACAGGTTCAATCAGCGTTACCAGCGCTTCCGGTATCGGTATCTCTACGGCGGCGGGCAGTGCCACCAACGAAGGAACCGTTGAAGTGACCGGAAATGCGGCGGTCGGCATGGTTACCACCAGCGGCGGAGCTTTGACAAATGCCACAGGCGCAACGCTGACTGTTCATGGTACCGGCTCTATCGGCATGCATGCCAGACAAGGCGGACAAATTTCAAACAATGGCGCTTTGACGGTTGAAGGCGACAATGCTATCGGTATGTTGGCGGAAAACGGCGCAACAGCGGTTAACGGCGGAAACCTGACAATTACCGGAAATAAAACAACCGGTATGGAGGCACGCAGCGGCAGTTTGGCGACCAACACCGGCACAATTTACATCAAAGGTTCGGAAATCGTCGGTATGAGAGCAACTGGCAGCGGCTCAAAAATCGATAACCAGGGAACAATTATTTTCTCCGGTTCTACAGCTGGAAATACCGGGAAAGACAATATTTTTGCTCTGGCAAACGGTGGTTCTATTCTCAATCAGGGCACGGTTATGTCTGATACGGCTACGACAACCATGGCTTTTTCGCGCGGGGTCAACCTTGGTGCCAACGGGCGTTTCATTGCGGCAGAAATGGACGGCGAGATGTCTATTGACGGCAGTGCGCTGACAACCGGCGATAACAAGAACGAATATGTTATCAAGAATGCGCTCACTACCGGAAATCTCAATAACCTCAAAGTTTACGGAACGGCTTGGTTTAATGATGTTGACGTTGTTAAGAGCGATGATGACGTTGTTCTTCCCGATATTCCGTTGGAAGAAGACAGTGACGGTGCCGACAACGGTAACAGCGCCGCGCAGCTTCCCGCCGATTCAGACGCTGATGCTTCCGCCTCTGAGGGGGATGACAACTCTAACGGCGAAGGTCTGGGCAATACGACCGGCGGCCTGAATCCTGATGATTTAAACAACTACGATGTTGTTGCCCGCAAAGGACGCCTGCAGTCAATTCTTTCGGCTGATGCCGGCATTCAGGATCGTTCGGTTCTGGACAAGATTGACAATGCTTATGAAGCCGGGCGGGATTCCCAGATATTTGACTCGCTCAAATATGCGCAGACAGACGCGGCTCTGGCAGCGGCAATCAAAGGCGAACTCGGCTTAGACCTCTTTGCCAACTTCACCAAGCAGAACTTTGACGTTATCAAGAGTGCTGACCGTCAGATTAACGCCACGCTGGCAAATAACACCGATGACAAAGAGCTGCGTATCATGGCCGGTTATGATTTCTTCGGCCGCAAGCAGGATGCAACGGCTTATATGTCAGATTATGACGACCAGGCTCATTCGGCTTTCGGCTTGATTGACAAGAAATATAACAACAATTTCCGTTACGGTCTCGGCGCCATGGTCACCAAGTATGAAAGCGACTACAAAGATGACACGGCTTCCCGCGACGAGGTTATGATTCACTTGCTGGCGCCGTTGAGCATGCAGTTCGGCAAGACAAAAATCATTTCCGTTCCGCGTATCGGTATGGGCTTCGGCGATTACAGCCGGCGCACGGACAGCGGCACTTATGAGGCTGATACCAGAAATTATTATTACGGTATCACCAACGAAGCGCAGCATACCTTTGACATGGGATGGTTCGGGCTGCAACCTACTCTTGAATTTAATGTTCTGGGCATGTATCAGGACAAGATTAAGGAAAAGAGAAGCGCGCTTGAGATTGAAGCGACCAACAACATCTCAATCGAAACAGGTATCGGTCTTTATGCTGTCAAAGAAATTGAACTGGGCGAAAAAGGCAAAATTAACCTGCGCGCCGGCGGTACCTATTATCATGAGTTGGGCGATCCGTTCAAAGCGCAGAAAGCCCGCCTGAATGATGCCGGTATTCGTTATCGTGTCAATGCTTATGACGCCGACCGCGACCGTGCTGTCCTCTCGCTGAGAATGGATTACAGATATCAGCAATTCAACCTTTATGGCGAGTTCAGCAAGTTTATTGAAAAAGACGACGGTTACGCCATCAATGCCGGTCTGGGCTACAAGTTCTGAAGCTGAGATACACCTGCGAGGTAAGCGGCGGGGAGCCCCCGCGGGCACAAGTTCGCCGCTGGAAGCTGAGGCAGCTTCACCCCATCGGTTTGCTGTGGCTTGATAGTGCGTAAGGAGGCGCGTTGCTTAGATTGGGGCTGCCGGAAGTTTACGAAGCTAGACGGGAGGGTATGAATCAAAAATAAGAATCTGAATTGTCATGTTCGGATGTCACTCTGAGAGTGTGTTCCGGACATCCAGGTAAAAATATAGAATCATTATTAAACCTGGATCCCCGGATGTCGTAGCGTCACTCTGAGAGTGCCTCCGAGGATGACGTTCTTTGGGGTGACTGGGTCACGTCGCTGAAAAATGCTTCACTGGAGCATTTTTCTGCCTCCAACCCCTTCTTCGAGGGGAGAAGTAAACGGTGGGCTTTCAAGATGACAATCAGAAGGATAGTTGGCGATTGGCAAGCGACAGCGCAGGCTGAGCCTTTTGGTACAAACGAGCTTGCCTGGGACAAACGAGTTCAGGGTGACAATTTGCTGTTTACAAAAAAACGCTCCGTTTTATTCGGAGCGCTGTTTTTTTGTCGGCATATTTTACTTTTTGCCATAAACCTTAATTCTGCCTGTTTTTTTGGCCGGAGATGCTTGCAACAGGGCTTCTTCCGCTTTTGCCAGCAATTCAGGCAATTCCGATGCGGATTTTGACGAGCATATTCCAACCAAAAATTCCAGTTTTACAGCCAAATCGTCAGATTTTTTGATTTCAATACCGTGAATGCTGTCCATAACACGTGTCAAAACGGTTTTGGCAATTTTATCATCGGAATTATCCAGGAAGATGGCAAAACGGTTGTCGCTGATACGGGCAACAAAGTCGCTGTCACGCAGAGCCTTTTCCAGTGTTTTGGCCGTTTGTTTCAAAGCGCGGCTCTGGTATTTTCCACCCATTTTGCTCTGGACTTCATCAAGATTATTGACTGATGCCAAAATAATGGAAAACGGCTTTCCAGCAACACGGGATTCAACAATTTTGACCGGAACGGCTTCTTCAAAATATGTCTTGTTATAAACAGAGGTCAGGGCATCTTTACGATAACGCTCGATTTTGTCTTCTTCATCATAATACAAAATCAACAACAAAATTGAAAAGGTAAAGAAAAAGGTAATCAGGTTGGCAATGGCCAAAATCCACGATTCAATATAAATACCATACGCAAACCAGCAGATTAAGCTCAGGCTGTACATTGTATACATATAACTGGACAAGCCGCTGATTGTTTTGGTTCGCAGGATGCGCCCTGTCTGAATGGCAAACGCGATAATTGTCGCCAAACCGGCGGCATAACCGATATAATTAAAGACAGTATCTGTATCAAACATCATGATTTTACCCTTTCTCTGATTTTTCTTTTTTGTGATTTTACATCACTATATGTATATAAAATGTTAATAGTTGAATTTTCTTAGTTCTTATTCCAATATCTTTCGCCGACAAAGGAGCGAACCGTATTGACGTCAAAACCTTCGGGCAAAAGGCTGATTGCCGCGCCGAGGGCTTTGGAACTGTCGAAATGTTCATCTTCCAGTTTAATCCCCTTGTTTTTCTCAATGGTAATCCGGCCTTTATAAAGGCATTCGGTTTTATCGCACGTCAAATCCAGCCAGTTTTTATCCTCCCGTTTGCCGTTCCAAATCAGGCGCAGTTTCTTTTTATCTTCTTCCGACAACTGGCGGCCGCCGGTTTTCTCCAGCCAGATGTTTTTTACAAAAGTCTTGCCGCGCGAAGGCAGAACCACGAGTTCTCCCCGGTTGTCCTTGACGGCAACGGCCTTGCCGCTTTCATCAACCATAACGTCAGGAACACGGGCGGCCAGCAGGCTCAGACATCCGGCCAATATTCCAGTCCAGCCCCAGAGCCGCCATTTCCGCTGCCAGATACACAGCCACAACGCGCCGAGGACTATTGCCGCCAGCCCCCAAAGCGGCATCGCCAGAACCGGCAGCCCGGCATGCGGCAGAGAAGCCACCCAGGCCGTGACATCATTGACGAGGTGAATTCCCCAGCCGACAATTTTCAGCGGCAGTTCCTCCAGCCCCAAAGGCATCAGCAGCAAAGACAACAGCACAAAAGGCATTATCACCAAACCGATAACCGGTCCGGCCAGCAGGTTTCCCAAAGTCGTATAAACGGCGATACGGTTAAAGTGGTAGATTGAAAAAGGCAGCGTTGCCATGCTGGCGACAAAGTCAGAAATCAAAATACCGGCAATATAAGCAAATATTATCCGCCCTGCCCGCGACAACAGGCTGACGTTTTTGCTGCCGCCGCCGTTCAGAAAACGGTGCAAACTTCCGGCATAGCGTTCATAAAAGGCAATCAGCACAATAACCGCGGCGAAAGACATTTGAAAACTCGGCCCAATCAGCGCCTCGGGAGAAATGAGCAGCACCAGCATTGCCGCCCAGGAAATTGTCAGCATGGAAATAGCCTGGCGGCTGCACAAAACGCCGAGCAAGACGATAAATGTCATAATAAACGCCCGCTGTGTCGGAACGGCCGCGCCGGAAATGACCAGATACACCGCGCTCATCAAAATTGCAAATACGGCAGAAAACTTTTTGGTATCATAACGCGCAATAATCGGCGGCGCCAGCGAAGAAACAAAGCGCACCAGAAAGAACATCATTCCCGCCAGCATACTCATATGCAGCCCGGAAATCGACAGGAAATGCGCCAGTCCGGAATCGCGGTAGTTATTTATCAGCTCACGGCTCATGCCGCCGCGTTCTCCGGCCACAATCGCCGCCGTCACGGACGCTTCATCCGGCGGCAGGACAGCCTCAATACGGCGGACGATTTTGTCCCGCAGCTGTTCAATTTTCAGATTAACTTTCTCTGTCCAAGGTGCTGAATTTGCACAATCTATCGGAATGGCACGGCTGACGGAATAGCCGGTGGCCTTAATACCGTCAAAGAAGGTTTTGCGGTCAAACTGGTAGCCGCCCACCATTGCCGTCGGGAACGGCGGCATGACTTTGGCAATCATTTCCACGCACTGTCCTTCAACGGCCGGCGCTTTTTTGACCAGCAGCGTAATTTTATAAGGCCCGAGCAATTTATTGTCGTCAAAATCGCTGATATCATCCAGCGTCAGTCTGATTTTTCCGGTACTGTTGGTATCCTGGGCAATAATCCGCCCTTTGAGATACAGTTTTTGCTCCCCGGAAACAAAGGGGACTTTATTCAGCCAGGCAGCCCGGAGCTGCACGGTGATAAAGCCGAGCGCCGCGATACTGACAACACCGAGAACGGCCAGAATTTCCGGCCGGCGGCGAAAAATCAGCGCCAGAAAAATCAATGTTTCGGCCAGTCCCAGCCCCCACCACAGCGACGGTTCCTTCGGCAGCGCGAAAAACACACCGATGCCTATGCCAAACAGCACCGGCACCCAGGGGATCCAGCGCGCACGCTCCTGCAATAAGTTTTCTTTAAAGTTATACCAAAACATTCTCTTCTAATCTCTTGAATGCGACTATAATCTAAAAAAATATTTTATGCAACACCCGCGGGGTGAGCGGCGGGGAGCCCCCGCGGGCACAAGTTCGCTGTTGGTTGTTCTGTGCATAATGAGGCACTACGTGCGCATTGTGCCGGCCGCACCCACGGGGTGTCGCGGAAAGTTTGCTCATGTTCGGACTTGTTCCGAACATCCAGGTCAAATAAAGATTCAATATTTTCACCTGGATCCCCGGATGTCGCTCCGCTCCTCCGAGGATGACATTCCTTTGCTTGGCGGAGGACGTTTTTGTTGCCTGATTTAGATCCCGAAACGAGTTCGGGATGACAATTTGGATAATTGGCGATTGGTAAGCGTCAGTGCAGGCTGAGCCTTTTGGTGCGAACAAGCTTGCCTGGGACAAACAAGTTCGGAATGACAAGCGGATGGAGAGTTATGGGGGGAGGAATGGATAGATAAATATTTTATTTTAACTTTTTACTTGATTATTTGCGCGGAATATTTTATTTTGATTGCAGGCTTTGTTCCGTTTTTAGGAACTTTGCCCAGGGCGTCAGAAACCCTTAATACAATTAGTCGTGTTGCATAGCGACTTTAACTTAATATGCCGACTTCTGTCTAGCGGACGGATGTCGGCGAATAAGGCTCTGCCAAATAAGCCGAGCTGTTTTAGACCTAAAATATCCCCTTACAGTCACATTCAGCACCGGCGAAAATCTTATAATGCGCCGTAATTTTATGCCGCCGCTACTGACTGCTAACGGCAAATAAAATTACAAGCAGGATGAGGTTTTCACCGGTGTCCGCAGGATTTGCCTTTAAGAAGCCCTTACCGCACAAAACGCCTTGTCAATACAGTCGGTATTGACTGCGTTGTTTTGTTTGTAATCTTCTTCTTAAAGAGCAAACTGAATATGGCTGTAAGGGGATATTTTAGGTCTTTATGTGGTTTCTGAACATCCGCCCGTCTTTTCGTAGAAAAGCGGGTTTTTTATTGTTCGAAATATTAAGGAATACCGCAATGACCCAGAAAAATAAAAGACAATCAGAAATACGCGGACGCATGCCGGACGGCGCACCAAACCCCGTGGATGTTCATGTCGGCAACCGTCTTAAACTACGCCGGATGCTTTTGGGGATTTCTCAGGAAAAACTCAGCAGCCTTATCGGCCTGACTTTTCAACAGGTACAGAAATATGAACACGGTTATAATCGTATCAGCGCCAGCCGCTTGTGGGATATTGCCAATGTTCTTGATGTGCCGATAAGTTTCTTTTTTGAGGATATGGACAAGAAAACGACGGTCAACTCGCCGCGCAAAATCATTTTGCAGGATGAAGCGCTTCAGGACAGCCCTGCCCTGTGTGATTCGGGCGACCCGATGAACCGCAAAGAAACGCTCGAACTGGTGCGTTGTTATTACAAAATCCCCAACCGCCAAGCCGCAAAAAATATTTTTCAACTTCTTGTCTCTCTTTCAAAACACAACCAATATATTGACGCAGAGGATATATAAAAAAAATTGTTAAGCTTTTTACGGCTTAACAATTTTTTAACTTTACCCTTCGATATCGCGAATGTCAGGGTTGATTTTTTCCGTTTTCATTACTTTTCCGAACAGGACTTCAATGTGAAGCGCATGGCCGGGATCTTTGAATTTGACAATGTAACGTTTGTTTTCGTCG
The DNA here is from genome assembly GCA_030536665.1 of Pseudomonadota bacterium. Lineage (GTDB taxonomy): Bacteria > Pseudomonadota > Alphaproteobacteria > RF32 > CAG-239 > HGM16780. The sequence continues at coordinate 1,320 of JAUNPO010000031.1, read as the reverse complement.
TGGTCGCTGACTGTCACTTTCCGGTACAAATACAGGTCGATGTATTCAACATTTTCGCCCTGAAGCGGTTGTAAGCAAGAATTGTTCATCGGCGTGAAATAAACCGGTTTTCCTTTGTGTTCAACAGAAAAACAAATGTTTTTGCGCCCCTTGCCTATTGAATAAACAGCAAGGCGAACAGGACCGGCTGCTCCGGGATAAAAATTTTGAACAATTTTTTCAAATGCGGCCTGATCGTATTCATGGACATCAAAACACAGGGCTTCCAGACGATTGCGAAAACAAACCAACTTATTACGAAAGCGGATAAAATATTTTTTCATAATCTATATAAGAATTAAATTAATAATAAATTGTCATTCTGACAATATCTTATCGTCAAAATTTTGTCAAGTCAATTATTAGATTAGCGCTTCCTTTGTCATTTTTCTCTCTTCTTATTAAAATTAATGATTGAACACTAAGAAAAGTTATGTTATAGTATCCTTGTGATGACAAGTGTGGAGGATACGATGAAGAATATTTCCCAAGTAATATTACTGTCAACTTCGTGCCTGATTTGGTATGGAGCGGACAATGTTTGTGCTTCTGTTAATGTTTTTTCCGGTATCCCTAAGTCAGGTACCCACAACACACTACACACAACACCTTACCTTGCTTATCCACACTTGCCGTCTGCACACCCACGGGGTGTCGCGGAAAGTTCGCCGCGGCTTGTCCCATCTGCTGAAAGCGCGATGCTTACATCGTGCCTGCCACAGACATTATCTAATTCCCTCCCTGAGGTAGGGAGGGCTGGAGGCAGAAAAAACTTCCGGTGGAAGTTTTTTTCAACGCCAGGCGAAAGTTTGTTAACTGGCGAGCTAGTGGAAACGACGCAAAGCCAGTGTTACAAACCGAGTGACCGAAGCGGAGTTAGCGAGGGACGAACTTACGAAGCTAGACGGGAGGGTATGTCGAGCGAAGCGAGTATTCCCTTTTCTTCTAATATAGAGAAAATGTCCCTTACGGGTCTCATACCCCCTCGAGAACTCCTAACCAGACTAAAGTCTGGGGAGTTCTTGCTCCCCCTACCTCAAGGGGAGGATAATAAGCTGAATGTTTTTAAAACAGCCTCAGTCTGCTTCATCACCGATACGGGGGCGTGTTCGGGGGAGAAGTTCAGTAATGACGAAACGCCGGGGAATGGCAACGGCAATCCCGGCGGTATCCCGGATTATGACACGCCGCAGGAACAATGTCAGGCGGCTGGATATGGCGTGACGTCCTGTCCGGCCGGGTCACATGGTGATAATCCCTGTCCCGCTGACAGTTCTTATT
>JAUNPO010000030.1 GCA_030536665.1 Pseudomonadota bacterium | reverse complement strand
CGTACATACAAAAAACAGCCTCCGTTTTTGGGAGGCTGTTCATTGAAAATAGAAATTCATCAGGCTTTCTTGGTCCATTTTCCGGCACTGTCCTGCTGCCAATAATTAACATTACAGTCGGCTTGTTTTAAATCTTTCCAAAAATTTCTGGCTTGGACGACGGCGCTCTCGACATTGCCGTCAAATATATTAAAAATACGCTCAAAATTTTCGGCTTCTGCCGCCGGTATCAAAGCGCCGTCAATCAGAAACAAAAATTCCGCGCCGTTCGGCACATCGTTTCCGGCAGTCAGCCATATCGGCTGGTCTTCGCCAAAGCCGTCTTTCTTAGAACCATGCGGCAAAAAAGACTGGTCATTATAAGTCCACAAAGTACTATTGATAAATTCCACGCGCTCTTCATTGCCGATTTTGACAACAATCTTTTTTCCGGTTGAATAAGCCTTTTCCAAGAGCCTGGGCAAAACATTTTCCAATGTCTGATTTTGCAGATGGTAAAAATCAACCTGAGCCATTTACTTTGTCCCCTTTTGTAATTTCAGCGCGGCAAAATGGACGGCATCGCCATCCTGAAACAGCACCAGAACCGGCCGATTATGTTCCATCTTAGCTTCGCTGATATGGTTTTTGACCGATTCAATGTCCGTCACGTCTTTCTTGTCAATCTTGACAATAACATTGCCTTTTTTCAGCCCCTTGGCCGCGGCATCCGTCCCGGGACGAATATCGGTAATAACCATTCCGGCGCTCTCCGGAGAAATTCCGTAAAGCTGTGCCAACGCCGGGCTGACCGGCGCGATTTTAACACCGAGTTCAGGCAAAAAGTATTCGCTGCCGCCGACACTTTCAACAACCGCCGCTTCTGCCGGAACCGAAAGCGGTGCCGGATTTTCCTCCGGCAATTTCTCAATATCCAAAGCCAGAACTTCTTTTTTATTATCACGCAGGACGGTAACTGTTGCCGGCTTGCCGATTTCTGCTTCAGCAACCCTTCTGGAAAAATCTTTGGTATTCTTTACCGCCGTGCCGTTAAATTCGAGAATTATATCGCCGGCGAAAATTCCGGCGCGTTGCGCCGGCGCGCCGACGGTGACATCAGAAACCAGCACCCCGTCTTTGATGCCCGGCGTTTTCGTTTCATTCGGCTGAATTTTAATTCCAATCCAGCCGCGGCGAATTTCGCCATATTGTTTCAGCTGCGCAATGACCCAGTCCGCCAGATTAATCGGGATAGCAAAGCCGATACCCATGCTGGCGCCGTTGGTTGAAAAGATAACGCTGTTAATGCCGATGACTTCTCCCTGCATATTAAACATCGGCCCGCCGGAGCTTCCCTGATTAATGGATGCGTCGGTCTGAATAAAATTGTCATATTGCCCAGCTTCAATATCGCGGGATTTGGCGGAAACAATCCCGGCAGTGACACTGCCGCCCAAACCGAAAGGATTGCCGATGGCCAAAATCCAGTCGCCGACTCTGATTTTATCAGAATCGCCAAACGTTACCGGGGACAATTTCCTGTCCGTATCAATTTTTATCAGGGCGATGTCGGTTTTATAATCCTTGCCGACAATCCGCGCTTCCAAAGTCGTGTCATCAGACAAAGTTACGCTGATTTTTTCGGCATCGGCAATAACATGATTGTTGGTAATGATATAACCTTCTTCATCAATGATAAATCCCGAGCCCAGCGCTTCCTGTTTCTTGCCGTTTTCAAAATAGCGGTGAAATTCGGGAGACGCTTCGGCAAGAGCCTCCTCCCCGCCGGCCTGGGCATCATCTTCCGGCTTCGTGCGGGTTGAAATATTGACAACCGAGGGCATCAGCCGTTCAACCAAATCGGCAAAAGACGGAAAAGCGACGCCGGCAGGCACCGCCGGAACCGCTGCCGAAGACGACACTGCCGGGGCTGTATTTAACAGTCCCAGCAGTATTCCCATGCTTATTATTTTCAGCGCTTTCATTTTAACGCCCCGAAGATTTTCCGAAATAACGGAAGAATTCGGAATCCGGCGACAGAACTAATGCCGAATCGCCCAGAGAATTGCGATACGCCTCCAAAGAACGGTAAAAGGCAAAAAACTGCGGATCACGATTGGCGGCGCCATTCCAGATTTCAATCGCTTTTTTATCACCGTTACCGCGGATAATCTGCGATTTTTTCTGAGCCTCCGCCAAGATGATGGTTTTTTCCTTATCGGCGCCGGCCCTTATCTGCTGCGCCTGTTGCTGTCCCTGAGCGCGGAACTCCTTGGCGTCTCTTTCGCGCTCGGTTTTCATCCGCTCATTAATCGCCTGCAAAACCTCAATCGGCAAATCGGCTCTGCGAATACGGACATCGGCAACGCTGACGCCTATCTGCGCGGCATCCTTGGCAACCGCATTGCTGATATCTTCCATAATCTGCGTTCTCTTTTTGGAAAGAAGCTCTTGCAACGTTATGCGGCCGAGAATCTTACGCACGGAAGAATTGACGATTTCCTCCAATTTGCTTTCAGCCTGATATTCCGTCCGCACTGTCTGATAAAACTTCAGCGGGTCAACAATGCGGTAACGGGTAAAGGTATCGACGTCCAGGCGTTTTTTGTCATTGAGGACGATTTCCTGCGCCGGCGGATCCAAATCAAGCAAACGGGTGTCATAAATGACAACTTTCTGAATAAAAGGAATCTTTACCTTCAGTCCCGGTTCCTTAACTTCGCGGACGGGTTCGCCGAACTGCAGAACAATGGCCTGTTCCGGCTGGCTGACAATATAAAGGGAATTTCCCAGCAGAACGATGACTGCAGCAACGATTATCAGCAATATCGTATTTTTTTTACTCATTTCTTCTCCCTCCCCTATTGTTTTGCGGCTTTGAGCGGCAGGTACGGCAGAACGTTTCCGCCTTTGGACGACGGGTCAAGGATAACCTTGTCCGAGTTCTGCAGAACATTTTCCATGGTTTCGATATACAGGCGCTTGGTCGTTACGTCGCGGCCGTTCTTATAGGCATTGTAAACCGAAAGGAAACGTTCGGCATCACCCTGCGCTTTGTTGATGACGGCGGCTTCATAAGCTTCGGCTTCCTGAATAATCTGAGAGGCTTCACCATGCGCCTTGGGAACAACTTCATTGCGATAGGCTTCGGCTTTGTTTTTGTAGCTTTCCAGGTCGGCTTTGGCGCGCTGAACCTCATTGAAAGCATCGACAACCTGTTTCGGCGGGTCGGCTTTTTGCAGCTTGACGCGGACAATCGTTATGCCTGATCCAAAGTTATCCAACAGCTTTTGCAGTTCTTCCTTGGTTTCATCTTCAACCTTGCCGCGGTCGCCGGTGATAATCGGCTGCATTTCCGACTGGCCGACAATTTCACGCAGAACGGACTGCGCGGCAATGCGGACGGTCTGGTCGGGATTGCGGATGTTAAACAGATAATCTTTGGCGTCCTTAATCTTCCAGACAATATCCATGTTGATATCGACAATATTTTCATCGCCGGTCAGCATATGGCTTTCGGTAAAAGAACGCAGCTTGTCGGCATAAGTATCAGAATTGCGGCTGTTGGACAGAGAGGCGCTGTTGGAAGCGTTGTAGGCTTCCTGATTGCCGAGATTGATACTCCGTTCCTGCGTAATGTTGACTTTGGTTACGGTTTCAACCGGGTAAGGCAAATGATAATGCAAGCCGGCGTCCGTCGTTTCCTGATATTTTCCAAAACGCAGGACCACGCCCTGTTCATTGGTCTGCACCTGATAAAAGCCGGTTGACAGCCAGGCCAAAACTATCAGGACAACAATAATCCACAGGTTGAAATCCCAGCCGCCGCTGCCTTTGGCAACTTTGACGGCATCAATGCGGATTATCTTTTCCGCCGCGGCAGCCTTACTGCTCCAGGTTCCGTTTTTTTCCGGTTCGCCGGCATCATCCCAGGGGTTATTTTTTTCAGCCATTATACGCACCTCTTCATAAATTGATTGCAATAGCATTATATATAATATAGATATTACCTAAAGACAATTACAGAAGAGATGATATTAACATGGAAGAACTAATCAGAAAGATCACGGCAAAATATTATCCTGCCGACAGCATAGACAGTATCAAGATTGCCGGCGGGCGGGCGATTATCACCTTGGTCAACGCGACAGAGGACGAAGCAAAGACCGCCGCCCTCAAGGCGGAAGCGGCCGCGGTTGACGGTATTGCCAAAGCCACGGTTATTTTTACGGCAGCCAAGGCTTTTAACGGCCTGCGGCAGGAAAACGAGATGTGGCATATCCGCAATGTCAAAAAAATCATTGCCGTAGCGTCCGGCAAAGGCGGTGTGGGAAAGTCAACCACCGCAGTCAACCTGGCGCTTGCCCTGTCCAACCAAAACAAAAAAGTCGCTTTATTTGACGCGGACATTTACGGTCCTTCCATCCCGACCATGCTGGGCTATGAGGGAACGGCTCCGGCAACGACAGACGGCAAAACCTTTGAGCCTTTCGTCAATCTCGGCTTGGAATCAATGTCTGTCGGCACGCTGATTGACCGCAGTCAGCCGCTTATCTGGCGCGGCGCCAAAGCCTGCGGCGCGATGCAGCAGCTTTTGACCGACACCAACTGGGGCGATATTGACATTATGGTTATTGATATGCCGCCGGGAACAGGCGATATTCAAATCACTTTATCGCAAAAGGTCAAGACCGACGGCGCGGTTATCGTTTCCACACCGCAGGACATTGCCCTGATTGACGCCGTTAAGGGCATCAATATGTTCAAGCGCGTCAATGTGCCGATTTTGGGCATTATTGAAAACATGAGTTATTATATTTGCGAAAAATGCGGACACCGCGCCGATATTTTCGGGCATGAAGGCGCCAAAAAAACCGCAGAGGCCATGGGGGAAACCTTCCTTGGCGAAATTCCGCTGCATTACGCCATTCGCGAAAATGCCGACAACGGCACGCCGATTGTCTTTGCCGATCCTGACAGCCCGCATACGCAGGCCTATGAAGAGATTGCCAAGAAAATTATTGCCAAGCTTTCGGCATAAAAATAAAGAGCAGTCATCAAACTGCTCTTTATGTTTTTAATCCCATTCGGTTAAAACCCTGTTCTCAACAGTGTCATAAATACAATAATTCTTTTGAGCTTTGATATTATGCAAAGCTGTATCGCTGGCTTCATGACGATACGAAACAACATCTTCCATTGCTGTTTTTTCAAGAAAAAGGACTGTTCTGAAACCATACTTTTCCGATATTTTTTCCAGGTGCTGCTTTGGATAGAAATCAACATTAACACCGTTTATACAGGCTTCCTTAATCGTGAAAATATGTTTTTCGGCAAATGTCGTCGCCTGCATGAAGACCTTGATTTCATCCCCTGGCTTCAATTTATCAAAAAAACTTTGATACGTCGTAAAAATGCAGTCATTGCCTTCAATATTAACAAGAAGTCCCCGCCGGGTTATCAATTCAATTTTTCCTTCGTAAACGCATAGATTTTCAGTCAGAAAATTAGCGCCGTTCAAGACCGGAAACAAAACCAACAAACTATTCAGAGCCCCTATATTATAACCGCAGACCATGACATCAACCATCATCTTTTCCCATTGCGGAGAAACCAAAGGAAGATTGACAATCGTTTGCGGAATAAAGCCCATAATTCCACATTCAAGTTTCATGGCAATCAGGCCTTTGTCTTGCGAAATAAAACGGGCACGATGCACATCCCCGGGATAAAACAAAGCTTTTAAATTTTCAATCTTTTCCATAATGATATTTTTTTAATTAGACAATAAAATAATATTTTTCCGATGTTTTTGTAACATCGGAAAATACAGAAGTCAATTTATATCTTTTCCGGGCAATCAGCGCGGCATTTTATCAGGTTCGACAATACCGCAGGAAATGACAAATTTAATTCCCTGCTCTACGCTCATACTCAGCGGAATGACGTCTTTTTTCGGCACGAAAATCAAAAAGCCGGAAGTCGGGTTGGGCGTGGTCGGAATAAAGACGCTGAGCAACTCCTCATGCAGTTCCTTTTTTATCTCGCCTTTGGTTTCAGCACTGACGAAACCGAGTATCCATATCCCTTTGCGCGGATATTCCAGCAGCACGCATTTATTAAAAGACTGTTTTTTATCGGAAAACATTGTTTCAAAAACCTGTTTCAGCAGAGAATAAATACTGGAGATAACCGGCAGGCGGCGGACAATCCAATCGCCAAGGTGCAAAAAGAACCGACCGACAAAGCCGGCGGCAAACATGCCGATAAAAATCATTGCCAAAATCAAAATAACAATGCCGATACCGGGAATGGTCGTTAACGGGATATTGTAACGGGCAATAAGTTCCGGCGGAATCAGATGGTTAACGGAAACGTCTATCCATACGAAAATTTTATAAGCCATATAAAAAGTGATGGACACCGGCGCCGTAACCAGAATACCGGTAAAGAAATAAGCGCGCAGCTTGGCGCCGAGTTTCATAAACACGGTGCGTTCCCGTTCCAATCGAATCCTTTTAATGTTTTTGGCGCGTTTTTTGGCACTTTTTACCATGTGACTATCCTCATTGCATCTTCAATAATAAACTGAACGGAATTTCGTCCCTGCCAGTTATCGCGGCGCAAAACGCCGACAACGTTAAACAGACTGCCTTCCGGGGTCAGCAAAGCCTTGCCGAGTTCCGTATCGCCGACGCGGAAGGCCATGGCTTTCAGGCTGCCGCCGTTGCCTGATGACAGGAAACAACGCACATGCCCGCTGCCGACAATCGACGGCTTGACGACCCGAACCGAGTTTAACATCAGTTTCGGTTCGCTGTTACCCGATCCGTAAGGCTCCAAAAGCTCAAGCTTTTCAGCCATATCAACATTGGCACCCAGCAAGTCCAGACTACCGTCAATATCCAAAACCGGCACAATATCCTCATTGCCTAAACGCTCAAGCACATATTCCCCGGCAAACTTGCGGAACTCTTCAATCTTATCCTTATTCAGGGAAAAACCGGCCGCCATAATATGTCCGCCGCCTTTGGTCAGAATTCCGCGTTCTTTGGCAGACATAACCAGCGCCCCCAAATCAATTCCGGGAACGGAACGCGCCGAGCCTTTGACTTCATCGGCTTCTATCGACATAACAAACGCAGGCACGTTATAACGCTCTTTCAGCTTGCCGGCGACAATGCCGATAACCCCCTGATGCCAATCATCTCCGGTCACAAAGGCAATGGGATATTCCTGCGGCGTTCCCTCCAGCATCTCAATGGCTTTAAGCAAAACATATCCTTCAATTTCCTTGCGCTGGTCATTGAATTCATTTAATTTTTCGGCCAAATGTTCAGCTTCGGTTTCACTTTTGGCGCAGAGCAACCGGTTGCCCAGCGCCGCCTCGCCAACACGGCCGCAAGCATTGATTCTGGGTCCCAGCACATATCCCAGATGAAACGCGCCCGGCGCTTCGCTTATTCCCGCTTTGTCAATCAGCGCCTTAATGCCGAGATTCTGTCTTTTGGCCATGACTTTAAGCCCCTGGCGGACAAAAGCCCGGTTCAGCCCCAAAAGCGGCACAACGTCACAAACCGTTCCCAGCGATACCAAATCAAGCAGGGTCATCAGGTTCGGTTCCATTTTGTTTTTGTAGAATCCCCTTTGGCGGAGTTCGCGGTTTACGGCGACAATCGTCATAAAGACAACGCCGACCGCCGCCATATATTTCAGATATTCATAATCGTTTTCTTCATCCAGACGTTTGGGATTGACAAGGGCATAGACTGGCGGCAGGCGGACTTCGGCCTCATGGTGATCCAGCACGATAACTTCAAAGCCCTTGGCTGCGGCATAGTCAAAAACATCAAACGCCGTTGTTCCGCAGTCAACGGTAACAACCAGCCCGGCTCCGGCAGCGGCAAACTCGTCAAAAGCCATACGGCTCGGTCCGTAGCCTTCGTCCCGCTCGGGAATGTGAACAAGCGGGTTAATCCCGTTATTCTCCAGAAAAAGGCGCAGAACCGATGTTGAAGTCGCGCCGTCAACATCATAATCGCCGATAATCGCGATTTTTTCTTTTTTAATAATGGCTTCGGCCAGCCGTTCAGCCGCTTTTTTCATGTCTTTCAGACAATACGGATCCGGCATCAGGGTTTGCAGCTTGGGATGAATGAAATTTTCAACATCATCCGGCGCAATGCCGCGGCTGGTGATAATTTTGGCGATTATATAAGGTAAATTGTATTTTTGGGAAACAAATTCTGCCCGTCTTTCATCAACAGGCAGAATTTTCCATAAATTTCCACCCAGAGATTTTTCATTTTCAAAATCAGTACTCACAGAAAAATCCTCTGCCGAAAAAAATTAAATTAATAACTGATATACACCTCTGCACGGCGGTTCAAACGCTCGCCTTCGGGCATAACCTCGAGATAAGCCGGGTTAGAATCCGACAATGCTTCAACCGTGATATCCGACGCCGGCAGGCCGGCTCTGACCAACGCTTTGGCTACGGCATCGGCGCGCGCCTGAGACACGCGGAAGTTCATAAGCTTATGGGTAGCGATGTCCGTATTGCGCGTACGGCTGGAAGCATAACCCAAGACTATGATTTTGGCGTCGTTTTTCTTGGCAATTTTCACGATATTGCGAATCCGAGCGCGTTCTTCCTCATCCAGATTTGAGCTGCCGTTGTTGAAGTAAAACGTATCCAGACGGTAAGTAATGCTCGGCACTTCGTCTTTTTCAGGCTGAGCAGGTTCTGCCGTTTTTTCTTCAGGCTCTTTTCCAAATATTTCAGAATAGCGTTCTTCATCAGCACTGTCATCCACAGCATATTTACTTTCAGACTTTTTGACCGGTTTGGTTCTGACGCCTTCAAGCTTTTCGGCTTTAGACATAAACTCTTCATTGCTGATGAGTTTGACCTCTTCGCTTTCCGCTTCTTTTTCAGCTTCAGCCTTTTTGGCGGCTTCAGCAGCTTTCTTCGCTTTTTCAGCTTCGGCCTTTTTCGCTTCCTCGGCAGCCTTTTCCGCCGGATCTTCCTCCGGGATGCTGGCTCTGCGGGCGCCGTCGGAAGCCAGACCTTCGCTCTTTCTGATCGTGCCGACTTCATCTGAAATATCCGGGAAAGCGGCGTTTGATGCGCATGAGGCCGCAAACAGCATAATTCCTAAAACACTAAATTTCTTAAACAAAGACATTGCCGAACCTTACAAAAAAATTAACAACTTTGTATATAGATATAATATTAAATCCGCTAACACAAGACTAAAAACAAATTAATGCAAAAAAAAGAACGTCTGCACACAGATATTTTTAATTTTATTGTTTTTTGAAATGAATCGTTTATAATTTGTTCAGGTTTAACCAACTAAGGAATTCATTATGTCATATTCCGCGGCAGATAACTCCATTGACGTGGCCTACTGGTTTTTTGACCGGGCTGCCGACAACATGAAACCTCTTGACGATGCCAAAGCGCAACATCTGGTCTTTTTGTCCCAGCTGCTTTACGCCGGCGCCTATGACCGGGCAATGCTGGTTCCGTCCGTCTTTGTCTGTTCGGAAGAAGGGATTTTTGAACCCAATCTCAAAAAAATATTGTCGCAGGGGCGCCCTTTCATGCCGCGGGTGCGTTTTAACTCCAAAATTAACGATTTTTTGGAAGAAATCTGGAAAAGATACGCCGATTACACAACCAACGATATGGCAAGATTTGTTAAAAGTATTAATATATACAAAGAAAATTACAAAAAAGATACAAAAACTATTCTTGATTTTAAATTTATTGTTGAATCTTTAAATAAGAATAGTAAAATATCTACTAACAGTGATGAGAAAAGAAAAATTCTGCAGTCACAAAACGGTCCGGTTGTCGTTTCCCAATGGCATCCGCGAAAAGTTTCCGAACTTAATTCTAAACAGGGAGTTAACCATGTCTAAATTATTAAAGTTATTTCTGGCAGTTTTGATTATTGCCTCCTGCTCTAAAAAAGATGAAGAAAAAGCCGACTATAACTTAACCATCGAATCCGCTGACGGAAGCAGTGTTAACCTCTCTGTCGAAAACGCCGTTTCTCCGGAAGAGTTGCAAAAAGGCCTGATGAACCGCGATACGCTCGGGGAAAAACACGGCATGATTTTTAATCTTAAAGGTTATGAACATGTCGCGATGTGGATGAAAGACACACAAATTCCGCTGGATATGATTTTTGTTAACGACGGCACTGTTGTTTGGATTTATGAAAATGCCCAGCCGAATTCAACTGATATTATCGCCTCCCCTGTTCCGGCTAACGCCGTCGTTGAGCTGAATGCCGGCGATGTAAAAAAATACAACATCAAACAGGGTGACATCGTCAAACACGTTTTCTTTGATAATTTCGCTGACGAGAGCAATGCTGACGAACAAGGCGACGTTACCGGCGCTGATGACGAAGAAGTTATTCAGACGGAAGAAATGACGGAAGAGGAAGCTTTGGCCGATGACGGTTCCAGCGGAGAAACGGTTATTGAAGAAACTGTTGTTGAAGCAACCGACGAAAACAATACCGCAACACCGGCTCAGGAAACTCCGGCAGCGCAGTAAACCGGTAACATACCAAATTATAAGCCCTCTCAAACGAGAGGGCTTTTGTTGTTTATAAATCCCTAAAAAATATCTTGCTAAAACTGTACCCCTATGTTACCCTGATTTTAAGCGGCAGAGTTTGCCGCCAAGGGCGTGACAACCCTTTTGTATCTTAGTCGTCAAGCATAATTGCGACTTTAAATAAGTATATGCTGATATCTGACTACAGTGCTAGAGCGGATGTCAGCGTTATAAGGCTTTGCACGAAAGCGCTGAGCCGTTTTAAGATACTACGGTTGTCAACATCCGCCCGCCTTTTCCTATGAAAAGCGGGTTTTGTTTTAACTTACAAAACAAAGGATGTTCAACATGAATATTAACTTTAGATTTTTGTTAGGCGGGGTAGCCGTATGGCTATTTCCGCAATCTGTCGCGGCACAATGTGCGGAAACAGATTGCCTCAAACTAGGCTACACCTCACTTCAAAAATGTGATGGCGGCCTAAAATGCCCGTTTGGCGAATATTGGGCTTGCTCACAAAAACAGTGTGATGCTTCCTATCAATACACTTGTACCGGAAGTAATGAACAGCCGGGAACAGACAAATGTGGTGACAAATATAAATCTTGCAATTGTGCTTCCGGTTATGAATGGAAAGACGGTAAGTGTCAAACAAAAGGCACTGTTCTCGGCCAGTGTACCGGTTATGCCAAGAACTGCAAAATCGGCCAGATATTGAACAGCGACGGTACTTGTTCAAATGATAAAGTCAGCGGAAAAAATCCAATTGGTGTGGTTGTTGTAATTAATGGTAACTGTGGTTGGGCAATGACAGCACATGCAATTAAAAAAAATATTAAGTGGTCCACGAAAAAAGTTAATACAGGCACTTTCCAATCAGATGAATTTATGACAGCTTTCAAGGATTTTAATGTTAGCCGTAATATGACCAAGATTATTCAATCTGGTAATTCCAACACCTATCCGGCTGCTTGGGCTGCGGTAAATTATGCACCTACTACTGCTCCTGAAACAAAGGGGAAATGGACATTACCGACAGCTGGCATTTTAAGCCGCATGAGTAATTACTTGAGTTCTATTGACCGTGCAATATCAAAACTTGGCGGTACACAGCTTATGCAAGATAATGAACATATCTGGTCTTCATCTGAGAGCTCCTATAAGGACGCATGGCACTTTTGTGTATCTATGAGCGGTAGTGCTTATGGTGGTATTGATTATAGCTCTAAAGACCAATACCGTGACCTTGTCGTACGGCCGGTGATTGAGTTTTGATTTTTATCCAAGATTAGGATTCAACAAAAAGCACCCTGAAAATAAAATTTCAGGGTGCTTTTTGTTAGGTTAGATTTTTCCGTGGCAATGTTTGTATTTCAAACCACTGCCGCAGGGGCATGGGTCGTTACGGGAGATTTTTCCCCATGTTCCCGGGTTGTTCGGGTCAAATTCCGCGGTATTGTACACAAAAGGAGAATGTTTTTCAACTTCCGGTGCCTGTTGGTTTTCGCGGGCATTAACCAGATTTTCGGGATCTTCGTGAATTTCACGGATGTTTCTATGCTTTACTTCCTGATTTTGCAGCGTATCGGCATCACCCATCTGGATTTGCGCACGGCAGATGAGGAAGGTCAGCTTTTCGCGCAGTTGATCCAACATATTGGAAAACATATTAAACGCTTCTTTTTTATATTCATTCAGCGGGTCTTTCTGGCCGTAAGCACGCAGGACAATCGTATGGCGCATCTGGTCCAGCGCGGCAATATGATCTTTCCACAGCTGGTCCAAGACCTGCAGCAAAATGCTCTTTTCCACCATGCACATCAAATCTGCCGGAACGCCGCTGTTTTTAACCTGAATATTTTCGGCAACAGCCTTAACAATGCGGTCGGAAAATTCCTCGGCATCCATTTCAGGCTCTTTGGCCCAAGTTTCCAAAGGCATTTCCAAACCGGTTACGCGGATGAGTTCGGCGTTCAGCTCTTTCAGAGGCCATTCCGCCGGAGAAGAACCGTGCGGAATATAGGCGGAAACAATATCGCCGATATATTCGTCGCGCATTTCGTTTACCGTATCGGAAACATCATTGGCGGACATCAGCTCTTTGCGCTGCTCATAAATAACTTTGCGCTGGTCATTCATGACATTGTCATATTTCAAAAGGTTTTTACGAATGTCAAAGTTGCGCTCTTCAACTTTCTGCTGAGCCTTTTCAATCGCGCGGCTAATCCAGGGATGTATCAGCGCTTCGCCTTCCGGCAGCCCCAGACGCTGCAGCATGGCGCTCATGCGTTCCGAGCCGAAAATACGCATCAGGTCGTCTTCCAGCGAGAGGAAAAATTTTGATGTTCCGGGGTCGCCCTGACGGCCGGAACGACCGCGCAACTGGTTGTCAATACGGCGGCTTTCGTGTCTTTCCGTTCCCAGAACATACAAGCCTCCGGCAGCCAGAGCCTTTTCTTTTCCGGCAGCAATTTCCGCTTTCAGGCGATCTTTTATCTTCTCGACTTCCGCCTCGCTTTCATCGCCTTTCAAAACTTCTTTCAGGCGCATATCCAAGTTACCGCCAAGCTGGATATCCGTACCGCGGCCGGCCATGTTGGTGGCAATGGTTACGGCTCCGGGGACACCGGCCTGCGCCACAATCGCCGCTTCGCGTTCATGATGGCGAGCGTTCAAAACTTCAAACTTGATATCCGAGCGTTTTTTGAGCAAATCAGCAACCAGTTCCGATTTTTCAATCGAAGTTGTTCCGACGAGAATCGGCTGGCCGCGGCGGTGACAATCCAAAATCGTTTCAATAATGGCATTATATTTTTCACGCGCGGTGCGGTAAATTTCGTCATGTTCATCCTTGCGCTGAACCGGACGGTTGGTCGGGATTTCAATGCAGGTCAGGTTATAAATGTCGTTAAATTCGGCCTCTTCGGTCATTGCCGTACCGGTCATGCCGGCCAGTTTCGGATAAAGACGGAAATAGTTTTGGAAAGTGATGGAGGCCAAGGTCTGGTTTTCGGACTGGATTTCAACGCCTTCTTTTGCTTCCAGCGCCTGATGCAGGCCGTCGGAATAACGGCGCCCTTCCATCATGCGGCCGGTGAACTCATCAATAATCATGACCTTGCCGTCTTTGACGATATGATCCACATCGCGGGTAAACATCTTATGGGCGCGGAGAGCCTGATTGACGTGGTGAACCAGGGTGACGTTTGCCAAATCATAAAGCGAACCCTCTTTTATCAGCCCGACGCTGCGGAGAAGTTCCTCAACATGGGACATACCGGCTTCGGTCAAAACGACCGTGCGGGCTTTTTCATCCTTTTCATAATCAGCGGGAACAAGCTGCGGAATAACCCGGTTGACAGAGATATATTTTTCAGAAGAATCTTCCGCCGCACCGGAAATAATCAACGGCGTTCTGGCTTCATCAATCAAAATAGAATCGACTTCATCGACGATAGCGTAGTTAAACGCGCGCTGCACCATTTCGCCAAGGCTGAACTTCATGTTATCGCGCAGATAGTCAAAGCCGAGTTCGTTATTGGTTGCATAAGTAATATCGCTGTTATATGCGGCACGGCGCTCGTCATCATTTTTGCCATGAACAATAAAACCGACGGTCAGCCCCAAGAAACGAAAGACCTGCCCCATCCATTCAGCATCGCGCTGCGCCAGATAATCGTTGACGGTAACGATATGCACGCCCTTGCCTTCAATCGCATTCAGATATGCCGGCAGCGTTTCAACCAGCGTTTTACCTTCACCGGTTTTCATCTCGGCAATCATTCCCTTATGGAGAACGATACCGCCGATGAGCTGGACATCATAGTGGCGCTGGCCGAGCGTACGTTTGGCGGCTTCGCGAACAACGGCAAAGGCTTCCGGCAGCAAATCATCCAGCGTTTCACCCTCTTTGAGGCGGCCGCGGAACTCTTCGGTTTTGTTTTTTAATTCTTCATCGCTTAGTTTGGAAATGTCCGCTTCAAGGGCATTGATTTTCTGGACAAGCTTATACTGCTTTTTTACAAATCTATCATTGGCACTGCCGAAAATCGTTTTCGCTATCTTACCTAACATTATAATTACCTTATTTTATTTCAATTATTTCTACATTTAGTGTGTCTGCGGGATAAAGTCAATACTTTGCACAGATTTATGAACTTCTTAAAAAATATCTTGGAAAAAACGCTAAATTCTTATATAAATAACAAGAATTAATTTTTTAGGAGGTACAAAATGCGTAACAAATTATTAGCAGCGGCAGCGCTTTCCCTGTTGGTTATGAATCCGTTGCAGGCCAGAGCCGAAGGCAAAAACGGCGTTGCTGCCGTCGTTAACGGCGAAGAAATTACCGTCAAGGAAATGCGCCAGGGTTACAAAGAAAATCCGGAAATCAGCGAAAAAGTCAATTTCAACGATTTTTATGCCAAAGCGCTGGACGTTTATGTTAACGGCGAATTGTTGTATCAGGCGGCTGTTGAAGAAGGCGTTACCAAATCTCCGGCTTATAAAAGAGAAGTGGAAATTGCCAAAGAAGAAATTGCCCGCAAGATTTATCTGAGACAGCAGGTTGACAAAGAACTGACAGACAAAAACATCAACAAAGCCTACAAAGAGTATTCCGAGCAGTTTAAAGGCAAAAAGGAAGTGAAGGCCAAACATATTCTGGTTGACACAGAAACCAAAGCCAAAGAAGTTATCTCCAAATTGAAAAAAGGCGAAAAGTTTGACGCTCTGGCTAAGACATATTCCAAAGAACCGGCTGATCTCGGCTACTTTACCGAGCAGGAAATGGTTCCCGAGTTCGGCAAAGCCGCTTTTGCCCTGAAGAAAGGTGAATATTCCAAAACTCCGGTCAAGACTCAGTTCGGTTATCATGTCATTTTGGTTGAAGATGTCAGAGATGCCAAGCCCTTGCCGAAAAAACAGCTTGAACCTCAGTTGAAAGGTTATCTGACGCAGAAAACAATCGCCAACACTGTCGGCAACCTGTATCAGAATGCCAAAATTCAGAAATATTCTCTGGACGGCAAAGAAATTACTGATCCGGTTATTCCTGCTGCTACAGCGCAATAACGTTTTTTATCAGAAAAACTGAACCTCCGATTTTTCGGAGGTTTTTTTTGAAGCTGGGGCGCCCGGACGCCGGGCGCGCACCGACAGGGGGAGCGATCGGTTCGCCGCTGGTTGTTCCGTGCATAAAGAAGCGCGATGCTTAGATTGTGCCTGCCGCTTTGTCAATTTTCTCTCCTCTTATCAAAAATAGTTATTGTAATGTAAGAAAAATTATGCTATATTGGAGTCGTGATGGTAAGAGCAGGAGGTAGAAGAGATGAAGTTA
Organism: Pseudomonadota bacterium; assembly: GCA_030536665.1. Classification (GTDB taxonomy): domain Bacteria; phylum Pseudomonadota; class Alphaproteobacteria; order RF32; family CAG-239; genus HGM16780. The sequence continues at coordinate 147 of JAUNPO010000030.1, read as the reverse complement.
TCGAAGGTGATATTATTGTCAACCGTATGCGTATTTGGCTATGCGGCTGATTATTCTTACGCGGCATATAAAACATCCGGAAATTTATCTCTTATCTCTACGTCAGGTATCCACACTTGTCACACACACAACACCTTAACCTATGAC
>JAUNPO010000188.1:1180-2384 GCA_030536665.1 Pseudomonadota bacterium | reverse complement strand
ATCGGTTTATAATTTTCAATATCGGCGTTTTTAATCAGGTTTATCGTCGTTAGCGCATTGGGAAGACCGATATAAGGGGCGGCCTGCAGCATGGCGGCCACAAGCGTTTCCTTGTCGTTTCCGGCCTTCAGGGCTCCGATGACATGAACGCTAAGCTGCTTTTCCGCCCCCAATGCCGTCAAGACCACCAAAGACAGAAGCTCCCGCTGCTTGATCGTCAGACCGCGGCGGGTATATATATCGCCGAAACAAAAGTCAGTCAGCATATCCGGCACGGCATTTTTATATTCTCCCGGCAAAGACGCCATGGCTTTTCTGACTTCATCGCCGTAAAGTCCGGTCTGAACGGTCAGACCTTTTTCGCGTCTGGTCGCATCCGTCGTCGTCGCCGCATTTTCCAAGGGCAGCTTTACTTTGCACCCGGTCATAACCTCATTAAAAACGCCGACGGCGTTTAACGTGCGCGGAAAACCAATGTAAGGCGCACAGTTGTATATCGTTTCCCTGATTTCAAGCGGCATATTGCCGACATTCAGCGCCGCATTGACGTGCGCTTTCAACTGCGGCAACGCCTGTATTGCGCTCAAAGCCGCCACCGTAATCAGCTCCCGATCTTTGTTACTGAGATTTCCCGCCGCAAAAACATCACCGAATATATTTCTCTGCAATATTTCCATAAATTCCGGATCCGTCGGGCTGGGCGTCCGCTCAGACTGAAAAAGCTCTTTGTAAACTTCCGATGCGCGTTCGGCTCTTGTCATGACACTCTCCTTCGCTTGAACAAAATTTGAAAACAAACACAAATTTAAGATTAAGACAGTTTTAAAAAATTTCATTCCCGACCCCTTAAAATTTATCTGAAATCCGATATAATTATGATTGACGCCGCCCCTAAAGTCCAATATCGTTTTCTTATAAGTCCATAAATAAAATTTATAGGGAGGAAAGATGGAACTGACTCAGCTGCGCCAATTTAAAATCCTTGCCGAATGCTCAAGCATGACACAGGCGGCGGAAAAACTGCACATTTCCCAGCCGGCGTTGAGCGCGGCGCTCAAAAAGCTGGAAGACGAACTGGAAACGCCGCTGTTCGAACGCAAAAGGAGCCGCATGATTCTGAATGACGCCGGAAAACTTGCCCTGACCTATGCCGAAGCAATTATCGAAAAGGCAGACGAAATGAAAAACATCTTTCGTCGCTATA
>JAUNPO010000188.1:0-1170 GCA_030536665.1 Pseudomonadota bacterium | reverse complement strand
GTTTTTGCGACCCGGGACCAATGCGGCTTTCCGTACCGCTGTTCCAGAAATCCTGCCCCGAAATTGAAGTCTCTTCAGAACTTTTGACCAGCGAAGACAACGCCCCGAACAACCTGCTTTCACACAAATACGACATTGTAATTTCGCTGCGGGAACTGAAGCACCCGGATATTGTCAGTATGCCGTTTGCCCGCGAAGAGCTGATGCTTTCCGTTCCCGCGCAAGATCCGCTGGCCGCGGAAAAACAAATCTGTCTGCACGACCACCAAACCAGAAAAATCGCCGTTTACAGCATCGACGGAGCCTACGAACGACGGATTTCCCCGTTTATGAACTGGCTACGCACGCTCCCCTCCGTCACATTCTATACGGACTATTTCGTCTTTCAGCAGCTGCTGAATCATAAAAACGTCCTGACTTTTACGACCCGGCTGGTCAGACAATACCGCAACGATGGCGGCAACAGGGTCGTCATTCCGCTGACCGACGAGGGAATCTCGGCCGTTTATTGGTTTTCATTTCTTCGCGAAAACAAAAAAAGAGCGGCTCCTTTTATTGATTGGCAGCGGCAAAACGCCACGCCGCTTTTAGGATTGGAATGAGAAAACGTATAAATTTTATTTATAAATTCATAAAAAAACAATATTAGACTCACAAGTTTTTTCCTTTTATCTTTTCAGATACGCAACATAAAAGGAGAACAAAGATGAACGATACCCCGAACATAAGCAGACGCGTTTTTTTGAAAACCGCAGCAACAGCGGCTGCCATTGCCAACGTGCACTTGTTCATTTCCATACAAAAAGAATAATGTAACTTTGCCATTTTTGATATCTTCCAATAATCGTTGTAAAGCAGGACGTTTCATATTACCGCCGGAAAATCCTCCATCATCGTAATGTTCATCAATCAGCCGCCATCCTTGATGCTTTTGGCTCAAGATATAATTTTCACCTGCTTCCCGTTGGGCTTCTAAGGTATTAAACTCTTTTTCCAAACCTTCATCGGTGGATTTTCTCGTATAAATAGCACATTTGATTTCTTCCATAACTATACTCCTAAAAAAACTTTTCCGGAAATTCTTCGGCCAGTTATCTTATAAGCCACCGCAGACAAAGATTTATAAAATTCTCCGTCCATTTCAAATCCGCCTCCGACAGATCGTATTTT
>JAUNPO010000187.1 GCA_030536665.1 Pseudomonadota bacterium | reverse complement strand
ATCGTCAGAAAATGAATCGGCTCGTTGCCCTCGACATTAACTTTCATCAGCCCTTTGTCGGTAACTTTTTTGACGTCTTCTTCGCCGACCGGGCGGTTCTTGTGGATAGAGATTGACGAACTCCGCACCACGCTGCGGGTACGGTCGCCGGAAACATTGACAATCACGTTGGTAATGCGCTCGTTGGCCATCTGTTCGGCCGCTTCGACCGCATTGCAAACCGCAATCGTCGCCTGATTAACGTCGGTAACCACGCCGTTTTTAATCCCTTTGGCGGCATTGTAGCCGTAGCCTAAAATCGAAACCCTCTTTTCTTTTGTTACTCTGGCAATAATGCAGCACACTTTGGACGTTCCGATGTCCAAAGCCGCTACAATCGGCGATCTGTTAAAAGAATGGTTCATTGCAATCCCTTTACTTTTTTATCTTTTAAGCATCAAATCTTCAACAGACTTATCAATGTCTACCACAATTCTGTTATCGTACCTTACATCAAAGGAAGTTAATTTACGTTTAAAAATTCCCTGCCTTTTATTTAATAATGCGATTTTTTGGTAAGCTTCGGCAAATTTCTTTTCCGGCAGCTTGACAACCACGCCGTTGTTGACATTGTCAAAAATCAAATCCCAGCGCCGGTTGGAAACGAATACCGCCGCTTTGACCCGGTTCGCCAGTTCCTCGTCGGTCGCCAGCACTTTCAGAAGTTCCGCCAGATGGTGCGGCGCGCCGTCGCCTGTCAGAAGCAAAATCGGCGCGTCCGGCTCGTATTCTTCAACCTCGATGACGTTCCCTTCCGCGTCCACCGGATAATAGCGCCCCTCATACTGCCAAATCGCCTTGACCTGCCGTTCTTCAATATTGACCAGAATATTGTTCGGGAAAAACTCTCTTTTGACCACGCATTTCCGCACCCACGTCAGCTGCTCGATGCGGTTTTGCAGCTTGGCAATATCAATCCCCAAAATGCTCTCGTTTTCCGAAAGGTTCAGCGCTTGGACTAAATCTTCGTAAGAAGTGCGGCGGTTGCCCTCGACAATCACGTCCTCGACATACATGCCGTGGTCGGCGGAGATTCTGTAAATCGCCTGCATCAGTTTGTCAAACTGTGCCGCAATCACGTTGTCGCGAACCGTTACCGCCGTCAGCGCCAGCGACAGCATAATCAGAAACGCCGCCGCCAGCCCGGTCAGCCGGTATGCCCATTCGCGTTCGGGCCGGACCTTCATATCCTGCAAATTCATATTGTTAGCCGCCGTTGTTGCCATCTCGCTTTACATTCCCTTATTTTTTCACGCCCATGCGCCGCACTTCCCATTCCAGCGTAATCGCTGTCTTCTCTTTCACTTTCTCGATAATCATTTCTCCAAGTTCTTCAATATCTTCCGCCGTTGCCTTGCCGCGATTGATGAGAAAATTGCAGTGCATGTCCGAAACTTCCGCCCCGCCGACTTTCAGCCCCGCGCAGCCTGCTTCCTTAATCAGCTTCCATGCCTGCAATCCCTCGGGGTTCTTAAACGTAGACCCCGCCGTCTTTTTGTTAATCGGCTGATGCGCCAGGCGGTACGCCAGCTGCTCGTCCATCGTTTTGCGGATTTCTTCCGGCGCCGCTTTTACGCCCTTGAGCGTTGCGTCAAGCACAATCCAGTTTTCCGGAAACATACTGGAACGGTACGAAAAGTTAAAGTCTTCCGCCCCGGTTTCGTAAATCTGCCCCCAGTCGTTCATAATATGCGCCCGCACAAACACGTCCGACACCGTCTTGCCGAAACACCCGGCATTCGTGCGCAGCAGCCCGCCGATGCGCCCCGGCACCGAACAGATAAACTCCAGCCCGCCGACGCCGTTGTCAATCAGCGCTTTTTTCAAATCGCTGTTTTTCAGCCCCGCGCCGACCGTAACTTCCGCCCCGTCAAACTTCACCTGACGAAACGCCGGCGCTTCCAGCTTAACGACCACGCCGGGAATTCCCCCGTCGCGAATGAGAAGGTTGGAGCCGCCGCCGATAACCGTAACCGGAATTGCCGCCGGCTTGCGCATCAGAAACGTTTTCAAATCGTCCGCGTCTTCGGGCAGAAACAGCACTTCCGCCGGCCCTCCGACCCCGAACCAGGTATGTTTCGCCAACTTGGCATTCTCAATGTATTTGCCGCGCACTTCCGGCAGGCTGTCCAAAATCGGCGTCTTCGCCCCGAATAATCTTCCGAACATTATTTTCTCCTTTTTCTTTTTTGCATCGTCTTGTCCGTTCCTCGCTCCGTTTCACGCGCCCTGCCGGTCGTCTCCGTCCCGGTTCGCCGTTGCCCTGTCCGTCTCCGGTCACGCCATCGCCGTCATCTGCCCGCCGCCATCCGTTGCCCTGTCCGAACACCGCCCCGAGCCATTCGGTCGCTGCGCC
>JAUNPO010000186.1 GCA_030536665.1 Pseudomonadota bacterium | reverse complement strand
GCATCTCTACATCCTCCGCTCTTATCATCACGAATCTAATATATCATAAAAAAATATACTATTCAATCACTATTTTTGATAAGAAGAGGAAAAATTCGACAAATGCAGCGGAGAAAAATTAAAATAAAAAGGTTATAACCTAATTTTTATAATGCAATTATCTATGGATTTCCTGTAAAATCTGTGGTATAGTAAATTATAATTATGTCTGGAGGGTGCTATGAGTATATCCGCTACTAGAAGAGTAACCGGTTCATCAAGCAGCAATCGAAAAGTATCTTCGTCCCTTAATGGAGTAAAATACTCTTCCGCCGCAAATGAACAATTTGTCGAAAGTATTGATGCGTCCAATCAGGTTTCCGTGAATGCCGACGCACAGGATGAACGCGGCCGTAAGGAACGGTATACTCCCCAGACAAAAGAGGAACCGCAGACCGGAATTTCTTCCAACCGGACCTTTGTTGCCGGAGCCGTAGAGGCCTTGAGCGCCAGCGGCATTTATGAAGAAGCCGGGGAACGTCCCAACCGCGGCCGCCAGATTGGCGTTTATGACGCCAACCAAACCATGGTCAAGGACGAAGCGGAGATTGAACAAGAAAAATATTATAACGAACGGTACGTTAAGCATCTTTATGAAAACAACGAACCGCCTGAAGAAGTTGATGAACTTGTATAAGGTCGCCGTAAGAATTGGTTTGTTGCAGGATTGCTTCGCCAAGCCCCCATCTTCCACATCATCATCACGGGCCGCGGAGCAGTCCCGTAACCAGTCTTTTCAGGAACCTGCCTAAAAAAACCCGTATGACGGATAAACAAAAACAGGAGGAAAACCATTTCCCCCTGCTGTTTTTTATACGCGGCTTAACGGCTCGCAACCAGCCGGCGCTGTTGCATCTCCAGCTTATAGGCGTCAAACTGGCTTTTGCGCTCGCTGTAATAATTCTTAACCCGCGCCGTGCGCTGTTCAAAATTACGCCTGTATTTTGGACCGTAACGCACTTCCAGCATATTTTCCTGCTCAAACTTTTTCTCGCCGCGAATAGCCTGATAAAAACGGTGATAGCGTTCAAAATCAATAACCGATTCTTTCTGCTCGCCCATCCGCTGAAACTGGTAATAATGCCCCTTGCCGTTGTTGCCGTCCGGACGGTAACGATTCATAATCGCCGCCACTTCCTTAAACATCGGCACCTTGTCAATATGCTCGACCGGAATGTGCATTTTCTTGCGCCAGTTCGGATAGGCCTTGTCCTCGTTGATTTCCAGCAACGCGTCTTTCTCCGAATACGGCAGCTCCTTAATCCCCGGAATATTGCCCATCTCCTTGGTTCCGAAAATATCCGAGAACGGAATCAGCATAATTGCCGAATTGCTCTGCCCCAGGTAATCCATCACCGCTTCGACATACTTGTCCGGCACATAAGCGGCATCCTGGCGCGGATGCAGACAGGGGCTTCCCCCGACCCGTTCCCAGCAGCCTTTTTCATGCAGGGCGTAATTCAATGCCTCACGCTGCGTCGCATATTGTTCAAACTTGTCATTAGCCTGCCCCTCGCTGATCATGCCAAGCTTCAGCTTCTGATAAATGTCCTGAACGTTCCACTGCGCAATCAGCGGCGGCGTATCATGCGTTGAGGTTGCGCATACCGAACGCACCGGATATTCCTCGGGATGATGCATGGCATTGCTTCCCCAGCCGCTTTTGAAACCCCATTCCCGTTCAAACGGCAAAACGCGATAAGACAAAATGCCGAAATCCTCCAACTTGGGTCGGAACCCCTCCGGGATTTGTCCGAGATCCTCACCGATAACCATAGTCTTGTTGCGATGGCTTTCCAGCGCCACAATCGCCATCAGCTCATCGGAGTTATAATAGATGAAAGCGCCCTCTTTCGGAGATTTCCCCTCGGGAATCATGTACAGCCGCTGCAACTGCAAAACATGGTCAATGCGCGTGCAGCCGGAAAACTTCATATTGGCTTCCAAAATCTTGCGGTAAGGTTCATAGCCTTCCTCGCGCAGGCGGATAGGATTAAACCCCTGCACGCCCCAGTTCTGCCCGCCCTGGCTCAAGATATCGGGCGGCGCCCCGGCAGCGGCTTTTAAGAACAGCCCCTGATAAGACCAGGCCTCAAAACCGCGGCGCGAACTGCCGACGGCATTATCGGTATACAAACCGATTTTCATGCCCGAATTCAGACAGGCCTCCTGAACTTTTTGCATCTGGTCATGGCACTGCCACTGCGAATATTTATAAAAATTGATCCAGTCGCGGTTGGCTTGCTGGAATGTACGAACCTCCGGCGAATTGGGATTGCGGTAAGCCTCCGGCCATTGCTGCCATGCCACCGGCGCCGGCTTCTGTTCCGCCATATAGCGGCTCAAGGCGCGGAAAACGGCATATTTTTCCAAAGCCTCGCCGTGCTTGTCGCAAAAGACGCAAAAACGCTTGTAATCTT
>JAUNPO010000029.1:1390-16695 GCA_030536665.1 Pseudomonadota bacterium | reverse complement strand
TTGCCATTTTCATCAATAGCTACCCGGCCGGGTTTTGACACATAACCGATGACGCTGCCATCAGCATCGACAACTTCGCCATTTTCATTTAAACGTCCGGTAACATTACCGCCCATATCGACAACGGTTCCGTCTGGCAAAACACGGCCGATAATGTTACCGTCTTTGTCATAGACATAACCGGCATCAACAGCTTTACCGATAACATTGCCGCCCGCATCAACCACCGTTCCGTCGGGAAGCTGCTTACCGATGACATTTCCGTCGTTATCGACAACAGTGCCGTCAGGGTTAACAGAACCGATGACATTGCCGTTTTCATCAAAGACCAACCGGCGGTTTCCGGCAACACCGATAACATTGCCCTGATCATCGACAATTAAACCGTCACCATTGACCCGGCCGATAATGTTGCCGTTTTTATCACGGACATAGCCGTCTTCGTCAATCATGCCGATAATGCTGCCGTCAGGGCCGACGGCTTCGCGCACATTGGTATAAGTTGTTTTTTCCGCACTGCCCGGAGAAACATTCTCGCAAAAATTACAATCCGTTTTATCGATTGCATTTCCGATGACCGGAACTTTGGCCGATTTGGAATTGCTCTTTCCCAAATTTGTTTCATACCAGGTAATTATGAAATTGTTTTGAACATTTCCGGCGACAACCGGCGTCCATTCCATTGTAATATGGCAGGCTCGCTCGCCGTTCAAATCGACATTGGTACAACCGTCATGAAAGCTGAAGCCGTCGGCCGGCGGCTCAGCCAACTGCACGCCGGTAATTTTTACGGCAGCTTTGCCGTTGGTACCTATTGTCAAAACGTTGAGCGCCGTTGTCCCTAAAACAACCTGCCCCATGGGCACCGGGTTCGGCGTCGTGGTAATGGGCAGTTCGCCCTCTTCAATATTGTTAAAAACAATGTCATTGTCCAGCGGGTTGGCGGCGCCGATATTCAGAGCGTCATCATTATCGTTAAAAACAGGGTCCTGATATTCATCCGGCGCGTTTTTACTTTGAATCAGCAAAAAAATACCAATCAGAAATACAATAAAAGAAGTAATACCAACCGCAAGAATTATGCGGTTGGTTTTCTTAACATACGCTTCAGAATGTGTTAAGGCTTCTTTACTCATTGGGTACGCACCACACTGCAAAATACGCCGTTACGCCCTAAGCGGCTGCAAATCATATCTCCGTCTTCAAGACGGCTGATTGGCCCGATACGCAGATGGAACAATTCTTTTCCCTGACCGTCGGCCGGCGTATCAACGGAGAAGAACGGCTCATAATCTTTAAGCAATTCAGGATATTTCTTGGACAAGTCAGCCCATAAAGCCTCTAATTTTCCGACATCGGCATCCGTTCCTAGTTCAATAGAAATATCGCCGCTTTGCGCGCCGTTCATTCCGGCGCCGTATCCTACCGCACCGGGCAAATTCTGATAGTTTCGAGTATTCTGAATCCGCTGCATGTGAGAAATGTCAAAATCACCGCCGGCACCGGGCATACCGTTCATTCCCATCCCCATTCCGCCGCCGGGCATACCGCCATTATATCCGAGATTTCCGGGCATGCCGCCGCTGGCTTCCGGATAAGTCGGCCCCAACCCCTGCAAAATGTTGCCGTCGCCGAAATCCGAACTGTTCTGTCCCGGAACCGGCGCCTGAGCATACCATTCTTTGGAGAACAAATCATCCGCATAAGAAACATTTTCCATACCGGCATCGTCAGAACGGCGCAGTTTCAGGCAAACCATGCGCTTACCGTTACGCAGTACCATATCGCCGATACCCTCGACAATAATCAGGCGGTTATTCGGCCCTTTCGTCCGGAAACCAACCGGCACTTCGGAACGCTCGACAATCATTGTTACAATCGGACGCTGCGTCATATTCAATGCTTTTTCACCCAAATCAATATAGGTGAAGATATCATCACGCCATACCCGTTCCGGCGCAATTACAACATCATCGGGGTTGGGTATGTAGATTTCAATATCGAAACGAAATTTGGTCGGATCGACCGGAATACTCTTAATCCAGTCATTCCGCTGGTTTCTTTTGGTAAAAGAAGAATCTACGGAATAACCGTCACCGCCGCCACTGGCATTAATTCCCCGCCCGGCACCGCCGTATCCGCCGCCGAAAGAGCGGCCGCTGCCGTTTTTTCCGCCGATAACGTCAATATCGATAATCGAATTGGTCAGGCGCTCGGTATTAACACCTTCGCTTTTTGCATAAAAGACATAGCGATTTCCGGAACGTCCAAACAAGATGATGTTGGTATCAACGCCGACACTGGCTCCTTTACGCGGATAGAGCAAAATCGTATTCGGACCGCTGATCTGCCCGTCAAATGTCGCATTGTCACCAATATACATATCTTCAATCAACTCCCATTCAGGAAAATTGACCAGCGTCATCATGCCTTCGCGCAAACGAATCGGCAAGACCAAATCCGGGCTCCAATAATATTTGGAGTAAGCGGGGCGCGTCTGCCCTTCGCCCAGGTTCTGCATCGGATCAAGCCAGGCTGCCTGCGTCATCCCCAAAGAACTAAAACCGGCATATCCCATATTCATCGGCATATACTGCCCCTGACTCTGGTCCGCATTCTGATCAAGGCTATTCATCGTAACCTGAGCCATCGCTCCGCTGCCAATGACAGCGCAGACCGTACTCAAGAGGAACATTTTAGTTAATTTGAAGACCATTATTTATTACACCTTCCAGAAAACTTATTTAACCTTATTATAAGTTAAAGAATACTGAGTGACGGTAAAACCAATCGGATTTTTAAGACGTTCGCCGTATTTGACGGTTTTGGCGCGGTATGTAATGCGCAGGCTGGCCGTCCAATAATTTATATCAGGCGTTGCCGAATCCGGGTACATATCCTGTGTTTCATATTCCACCTGCCACAAACCGACACCGATTTCATTTACAGTCAAAATACGCACATTGCGTTGCAAATTACGCGAACGAATCAAATCCAAAGCCCGTTGCGCCGTTGTTTTGATAAATTCGTCATAGACCGCTGCCGAAGACATTTCCTGAACCGGCCCGCCGGGCATCCAGCGAGATTCCATTTCGGGAATATCCCGTTCAAAAGAACTGCGGAGCAAAACATATTCGCGAACAAAGACCTCGGTAATGGCTTTTTCCTCATCCATTCCCGGCACCTGCTGAACATAATAAACCTGTTCGTCTTTTCCCTGAAAAGTCAGCAGAAAAGGCTCTACGCGATAAAGAGGAATAACCTGCCCAATCGCCATAATCAGGATAATGTTACAGCAAAGGCTTATCGCCGTTACGATTGCAAAAGCGCGCGCCGTCCACAAGTAACGCTTTTCGCCGACGTTTCCGACAAAAACGTCCTTATCCTTACGCGGGCGCACTGCCGCTGCTCGCGGTTTACCGCCAAGGAGCTTTTGTTTGGTTATATTTTCGTTCAGCTGGTTAACCATATGGCACCATCACCTAAAACTAAATTGTTTCAACATACCAGTCAGGCAGATTTTTTGGCAGTTCAAGCTGCAGACAGGCACAAGGGGAAAGCTTGAGTTCATCAACGGCTTTACCGACCCCGACCGGTTCGGCTTCATAATACGAACCAAAAATTCCGCAGGCAGAAAGGAAGAGAATAACCAGTAAAATTAACAGATTCCGAGACATTTTGGGCCCTTTCGGATAAATTTTGCGCATTAAAAACTTTTGTATACTTTTTAATAAATATACTTATTTAATTTAAAAGTCTAATACCAAGCCCATAAAATCCCCAACTTATCAACAAGTTACGAATCGATTAACTCAGAATTCCACTTCTGTCTGTGAATAACGTGTAACAGTAAAACCTAAAGGATTGATTAAACGCAGGCCGACAAATTGCCTTTCCTTGATAAAATATGCCGTGACGGAAGCTGTCCAGTAGCGCGAGCGCAATGTCAGGCCGCGGGTTTTGTTATCTCTTTGCGCCTCGGACAAATCATAGGTCACAAAATCGACTTTCCATACCGGGCTTTTCTCTCCGCCCAGCTTGTCTGCGGAAATAATTTCCACTTCTCGGACAATTTTGGCATCCAACATTTTCTGCCAGATATTTTTCCGATAGTTGTCAAATTCATAAAAAACATAGTCAGAAGAGAGAAAATTAACCATTCCTCCCGGATACCAGCGCAGCATCATCTCCGCCTCATCCCGAATGATGGTGTTGCGCAGAATAACGTACTGCTCAACAAAAATTTTCATCAGCTGCTGTTTGGAAGCAATATCTTTTTCAATCGGCTCATAGCGGACAATTCCCTCCGAATTGTCCTGCTTGATAATCAAGAAAGGTTCGACAGTGACACGCGGCGCCAAATCAAACAGCGCCAGGGAAGAACTCATAAAAACCAGCAGAGAAATCGTGGCAAACAAAATAAACAGGCGGGACAACCACATGTAATATTTTAATTTTGCGCCCGAAACCTCTTTATCCGCTTCGCTGATAAACTCACGCGGCGCGCCGCTTTCATCCGTCAGGGATAAAATCTTGGTTGTTTCCAGTTGTTTTTCTTCGCTCATTCTTCCGTTCCGTTTGTTTAGTATGAAGCGCAGTAAGGAATTTCAAAATTATTTATTTCTTTTTCAAATTCTTCATCTGCTTCCTGCTGGTATTTGTCCGCAGCAGCCTTGTTCACTTCTTCCCGCTTGATCTCTTCATCCAGCTCACTGTCGTTTTTAGAGTTCTGCGACAGTTGCAGCAACTCGTTTTTATCCTTTGTCATGCTGTCCAGCATATTGCGAATCGAAGATACTCGGTCGGCGACGACCTCATTGCCGGGATTTTCGATTTCCTCAAGGTCCGTGTACGCCTCACTTAACCGCGCATTTTTAGCCCCATCCAGAACGCGCAACGCTTCATTATAATCGTCGTCATCCGCAAGGTTAAAATCCTCAGCCGGAGAATAACCGGCTTTTTTCAATTCGGCAATCACTTCTTCCTGCAACTCATCAATTTTAACCTTCATTTCCTCCAGAATCTGGCGATATTCCTGCTCATCATCAACAAATCTCAAGAAATTTCCGATCTGGTTTTCACTGAATGACGCTTTCTGGTAGATATAATCGGGAACACTGATTTCATAAGTGTCCTTTTGGGACTGGTCATTCATAATCTCAGAAATACGCTTATATGTCTGCTGCTCAATATCGCCAAAGTAAAGTTTGTTATCAACGGATTTCAGAAATACCCCAAGTTCGCTCGGCGAAGCCGCGGTTATTGACGGCAGCAATTCGGCCAGACTGTCCTTTTTTATTTCCTTGTTGAACACGGTCACATTTTTCAGAAGAGAAATTTTCTGCGTTTCCAAAGGCAGGCATTTGCGATAGGCGCTCTGACGGGCATCAGCGACGTAGTAGGCTGCCCGGTTGCCCAACGCATCAATAATAAAGCTGCCCGAGCGGCAGGGCAAGACGCCGCCGCGCATAAAGACCGTCTGTTCGCCGCCGAGGGACAAGGCTTTGTCAAAATCCATGTCCTTTTCCACAAAGGTCGGATTTTTAAGCATCATTTTCCAAATTTCCGGTACCGGCGAGCCATAATTTAAAATTCCTTCCCGCGCAACCGAACCGTCATTTAACTGCGGAATATTGTTATAGTCAACGTAATCCAGGTGAACAATTTCGCGTATCGGAGCGGACGGCATATCCGGCGCGGCTTTGGGCGCCGTAAAATCGCGGGCTTTTCCGGAACTGCCGACAAAATATTCTTCATCGGGATTGTCACAGGAATCTTGAATACAGACCGTTGTCAGCAAGGTTGCCTGAAAAGCCGTCGTTACCAAATTGACAGCGGCTTCGCTGCCGGAAATCCCGGCGACGGAAGAATAAGACTGTGCCAAGGCCTCAAAAGGAATCTGCTTTAATTCCCTTATCAATTCCTGGTGACGGGCGACAATCTTACTGCCGCTTTGCGCCAGATACAAATCATCCCCCATCCGGTATAAATCTTCTTTCGCGCGGTCAACCGCCTTGGAAGCATAATCTTTGGCATCGCCAAATATGCCGCCGGAACGGCTGATTAAGCCGTTAACATAGCCGATTGCCTCAACCAGAGTGATGTTATTTTCATTATCCGGCGCCAGAGAAACATTATCCCGCTCAGCCGCCTGATGAAACTTTTTAAGCAGGTCGGCAACCGTTGAATGATACTTGCCTTCAATAGCCTGTTCCTTACGGATGTAGGACTTTTCGATTTCGGCGATTTTATTCTCAACCGTATCCAGCTTTCTCTGGACTGCGGTTATCTGCGTTCTGAGATTTTTTATCTCAGCTTCCGTCTGCGCTGCCGTCACGTCTTCCGGCAGTTCTTCTCCGGTATTCATATCCGGATATTGGAGCCGATTGAGGCGTTTGGTTGCCTCATTTACCTTTTCAGACAGGGAATCCAGCTCCTTTTCGTAGCTTTCCCGGTTTCTCTGCAATGTCCGCAGCGCCGCTTCCTTGTTTTTCTTCAAAACCAAGACATCCTGTTCTTTGGCGCTTTGCGTCGTGTTAATCTGCACATCACCGTCCGAATCCACTTCCGGAACGCCGACACTGCTCTGCGCCAAATTACTCAACTGCCGTTCAGCATATAATTTTAACTGCGGTTTGGTTGTACTTATTTTGTTTAACTCCTGCGCCAAAGCAATGATTTTCGCTTCAAAATTAAGCCGGTTCAAATAGGCTTTCATATTGTCATATTTGCCGTCAAGATACTGACCGTAAAAACTTTTGACATCATTCCAAATCGGAAATTTTTTAATCGGCGTCCCCCATTGCGGAACTGACTTATATTGGTCATCAGCCAGAAGTTTGGCAGCCTCGGCACCGACATTCCAGGCAATCAGCTCCATATCACGGGTATTTTCTTCAGCTTTCCGGCGATCGTCTTCTTTTACAAAACCGCTGTTATACTGGGATTCCCTTACGACGGCCTCTTTTTGTTCTTCAAGTGACGAGATATCTCCACTGTCAATTTCCGCATCATATTTGATTTCAGCAAAGCCTTCCGTATCAACAGGCGTTGTTTGGGCCGCTTTGGCCGTATCATAGCTGGTTATCGCCCAGCCCGACAGGCCGCTGCGCAAGTCGTAGTCGGTTACCTGATCACCGATATACCGTCCATACCAGACATTTTCAGGATCTTCATAATAATGTTTCAGATAATCCAGCACGCATTGATCTGATTGTTTTACCGCTTCAACAGATTTTTCATGCAGGCGGACATATTGCTCATATTTCTTGAAAGTCTGGCGTTTTGACGGCAGGGACTGCATCAGATTATGCACTTTAAGAGCATCCAACGCCTTATAGTGAATCGGATTAAGCTTTTTTAAGTCTTCCAAAGCCCCCCTGTTAGCGGCAAAAGGCGACTCAATATCAGGAACCGGCGCCTCGGTAAACTTTACGGGAGAGGCACTGTCAGGATTATAACGGTAAGAATATTCCTGTTCCTGCACTTGCGCAAAAGCCAAAACTTCCCCTTTCCCGGCGGTTGCCCGCAACGATGTGTTTTCAGCCATCCGAATTCCCGTATCCAGCAGGCTTTCCTTTTGTTCCGCAGCCTCCTCAGGCGGCGGTGCCGGGCGGATAACATCCCTGATAGCCTTTGCCGTTTCATATTGAACCTTCATCGCGGTTAGTTCTTCCAGAACCTGAACTACGTCATCCATCGTTTTATAGGCATTATAGGTATTTTTCCAGGAACCGTTGTCATCATCTCCGACGCTGGCGCCGTTTTCGCCGGATATCATATCCGTTGACATTGTTTCTATACGCGGTTTTATATTAGCATTAAAATCCTGTTCCAGCAAGCGGACAGACGTATACAGCTCATTAATGGTATCATTGTAGAACTGCCGGGCTTTGTCCGTATATTTTTGCCGTTCAAACACATTATTGTTGGGATAGGATAAAAACAAATCATACATTGCCCGCCGGACGGAAACGGGATCTGACGTATCGGCAATTTTGGACTCCACAATGGTTTTTGTGCCGTCGAGAGGCGCCTTTTCCTTATTATAAACACCTTCATAGTCGCTTTTATATTCATCATATTTGGCTTTGGCGTTTTTAATTTCTTTCTGAGCCTTTTCTATCAATCCGGTATTAGTGACGTTTAAGACCGTTGCGGCATTATTGGTTATGACTCCGGCATCCGTCAATCCGTCAATCGTCGGAATCCCCGCAACAGCTGACGATGCGAACAAACCGCTCTCCAAACAGATTATGCCTGCGCATATTTTAGAAAATATTTTCATTTTATTTTCCCTCCGAAGTCGTTTCCGGTTCATAGATATAATTATCAAGATTAAAACTTGTTATATCGTCCGAAGGCTGCGTTTGTTTAACGCTTTCAATGGATGCCAAATCCTCAGATGTCCGTCTTTTCATATCAAGCAGCATAATCTCGACATATTTGGCCATCGCCATTATATTTTTGACGCTCACCTGCGTCCCCATATTCACGGCGCTGACACTTCCATCCAATGCCCCGGTCCGGGCCGCCAGTTTTCCGGTTTCGGTATTTTCCTCATCCAATCCCTGCTTTAGGGCTACGGCTTTCGGAAAAACATTCAAAACATCCTGAGCGGCAACATAAGTTCTGTAGGTTTTTATTCTGGTAGTATTTTCAGCATCTTCTGCTTCATTTTCGCCCAAATAGTTTTTAGAAACAGTTTCATTCAGGGACTTTTCGCTGTCCATGCTGTTCAATTTGTCTTCAAGCTGTTGAGCAGCCTTGTCTTTTGCCGCATTGGCCAATGTGGCCGCCTTGTTTTTCAACGCATTTGCCTGACCGTTTATATCCGTCAGCTGTCCGAGGCTTTCCGCGCTAATTTCTTTTTGTGTTATTTCTAATTTTGCCTGCAATGCGGTAATTTCTGCCTCATTTTTCTTTATCTGCGATTTATATTCCTCCGCTTTTTGCGGATTTTCCTTAATCATTTTTTGCAAATTGTCATTGTTTTTTTGCAGGACCTCTACTTTTGCCCGGGTTGTCTTGGACTCCGCCGCCATTTTTTCATTCAGTTCCGTCGTCAGTTTTTCCTTCTGCGCTTCCAAATCTGTCAGTTTTTGTATGTCTTCTGTTTTTTGACCAACCGTATCCACTGCTTTTTGCAGCTTTTCATTTTCGCTCAACCCTGTTTTATCGGCAACATCAGATGCCGCATCCAGCCCAGCACCCAAAGGATCTTCTTTTATTGCATTTATTTTTTCTTCGGCATTTTGCTTCATTTCCATCATGGCTTTGCCGGCTTCAGCAGCGCCTTTGCCATAAGTAATCGCCGTTTGTATTGCCACAGACTCATCCATTTTTTTCTTTCCCGTTTCCAGATAACCGGAAATCGTTTTAGTTATTTCAGCCGCACTGCCGCCGGCATCAATTTTCGGCAAAGACAATGCCGGCCCGGCCGTACAAACAAAAAACAAAGCCGTTGTGAAAAACAGTTTTCTCATTTTTCACCTCCCGCGGTTGAAATTCCCGTGCGCTGAGCCTGATAATTTTTATTTTTTTCCGTCAGGTTAAAGTCGTAAATAGCGCTTTCAAATTCCAATATTTTTTTCAGCCGGGCAGCCGTTACCATCGCCCTTTTCTGTACAGCACTAATAATCTGCCGAGTGTCAGTGGTATCAATTTCTTCCGGCGTTGCCGCTTTTTCTTTCGCCAAGGCAACTCTGGTTGACAGAGCACGGGCATACATACTGGCCAGATTTTCCCGTTGGATGGCTTCCATTTTCTGGTTTTGGCTTTCAGTGATGGCGACATCATCCCCGTCTCCCAGCTGGGCATTAAAGTTTTGGCTGACTTCCTCCTTGCTGGTTTTGGGATCATTGACATTTGAGATAAACGACGGCGTCGTATTTTTCAGATTGTTTGATTTCCCGGCAATCGCATCTAAATTTGTCCCTCTGATATTTTCGATTCCCATTACGCCGGCAGAACTTTCCATATTCTCCGCCGCGCTTAATGCGTCGTCCAGATTTCCTTCCTGAACCGCAGAGGCCATATTTGAAGCGCTGTCGATAAACCCTTTGGCACCGTTTACTTTATCGGTCAATTCTCTTTTGTATGTTTGGGCATCTTCATAAACAACCAATCCCTGCTTCACGCCCGTATCAACCTTTTTCAGCGTCTTTTGGACTTTTTCCTTATCAGCAAAAGCACCGGCAACCGATATCAGGCTGAAATATCCTAAAAACATATATGCCAAGAAATGAAATTTAACCATTGCCCGCTCCTTCATTTCCTTCCCCGGTATATTTTGCATTATACTTCGCCAAACTATCCATAGCATCCAAAGATACCTGCGCGGCATAGACTTTCAAGATATCATTCAATAACAGTTGTATCTGTTTATTTGTTTCCGCAACGCTGTTGATATCATCCCGGATTGTTGAAGCGCTTGAGATATCCTCATTGACCTCTTTTAATACTTCGTCTTCATAATTAGAGGCTTTATTTTTCATAGCCATCGCCTCGGCCGCCAAACTTGACGCCGTATCCTGCATGATATTTGTATAAAGCGTATTGCCGGCAGCCGCGGTCTGCATATCGCCGGCAGAACGGTAAGCGACCAAATCCTGCAAACATTTTTTCATGGCTTCTTCATCTTCAAGGTTATTGACATTAATCTCACAATAACGCGCCAGCTGATCTGAAAAAATAAATTCATCCGTTTTGGCATTTTTTCCTGTCGGCGTATTCATTAGCGACGCCGTATTTTCTCCGTCTTCGGAAGAAACCTGCGCAAAACTCAAGGTCTGCGACATTTCAACGGAAGCCGTATAAATTTTTTCCGCTTTATCTGCATTAAAACTTTGTTTTTCATAAAAACTTTCTATCGGCTTTGCATTCGGCCGTTTGCGAAAACTTCCCTGCGGCACGGCTGTTTCCACTACCGGAAGAAGCTGTTCTGCCGTTTCGTCCGGTTTCGGCAAGGAAGTCTTGGCCTCTGGTGAAACATCTGTTTCTTCAGAAAGCATATTGACATTTTCCGGGAGAATTTCATTTTCAGACAAATCGGCTATTTCAGCCTTCAAACGCTCAATTTCCGCCAAGGCTTCATTCAAATCCTGAATTGTTTCGGGATTTTCCCGAACAGTTGTATTGCCGGTAGTTCCCGCCGGTTGTTGCTGTCCCTGAGCCTTTAAGGCATTCAGTTCTGCCTGCAAACGGGCTATTTCACTTTGAGCTGCCGCCAAATCCGTTGCCGCTGACGTATTGTTTACCGTTGTTTCCGCCGGAGATTGCTGAGGCTGGTTAAAACTTTGGCGGCTGCTTGACGGCGCAGGCGATGAATTTCCCGTCCGGGGAATGGCGTCGGAAACGGTATCTGCCGCACCTGATACGCTTTCTTTCACTCCGGACGCCATTTCCGATAACCCGCTTTGTGCTGCGGATGCCACGTCTTTGACATCGTTCACGGCACTTTGAGCTTCATTTTTGTAACGCTCGGCTTCGGCTTTGGCATCTTCAAGCGCTTGCTTTTGCGCCTCGAGCTCACTTTTGTACTTATCGTATTCTTTTTTGGCTTCTTCCAGATTTTCTTTTTGTTTTTTCAGCTTTTCAACTTCTTTTTGGGCATCTTCAATTCCCAACTGCGAGATACTTGATTTGGCGCTGCCGATTGTTGAATTTATCTCACCGGTCAATGATGTGGCTTTAGCCACAATTGAAGATTGCTTGACCAATTCAATATTTGACTTGACGCCTTCCCCGATTGCGGAAAAGTCAACTGTCGGAATCAGCGCGATTGCGGAGGATGAAGCCAGCAACATGCTGATTCCGGCCATAATTCTGATGAAACTGTTCCTGTTCATTGACATTGGCAACCTCCATTATAATATCTGCGGCAAAAGCCTTATTTTTAATATTAACATATTTTGTGTTACAACTGTGTGAACTTTACTCTTATCATGCAATATTTAAATATTTCGTAACAAAGTTATCCTCACCGTATTCCTTGATAAGTTCTTCAACCAATAAAACGTTTTTACGGCCGGAGTTATACAGTTTCAGATACGGTCCCAAGCCGCTCAAATCGACGTCGAGAATAACGGATTCACCGGTTGCCGGGCGGGAAAGGAGAATTGCATAAGGGAAATCACGATAACTTTTACCAAAAATAAAATCTATTTCCCGCTGCGTCAGATTCCAGTTGGCATAATCCTCCGGGGTGGCCTGCGGGTTGCGGAAAAAGATAACCGTCTGGCACTGGCCGCGAATAACTTCGCCGACGCCAAGCGTATCAATGATATTCGGCTGTTGGAAAGCGCAGAGATAAGCCTGGCGCTTTTTACGGCCTTCCTGCAACCCAATCATGAAATAATCGCGGAACATCGGGTGTTTCAGCATCGGCGCCGTTTCATCAATCATAATCAATGACGGAACGCCGGTTTCGCCCGTTTCAGACTGAATTCGGTGCATAATATAGCTGATGACGGCCGGCGCCAGCGTTTCATCTTCAAAAATATGGGTAAAGTCAAAAGCCATAAAACGTTTTTGCCTTAAGTCAAGGCTATCGGTATCGGCATTGAAAATATTACCGTACTGTTCGGGATTTATCCAGCGGAAAAGTTCGCGGCGCATATTTCCTGTCGGCGAAAAACAGCTTTTATACAGATTTTTCATCACCCGTTCTTCCGGCCGCAGATAGTCAAAAGCTGTTGTTACCGCACGGCCGATTTCCTTTTCGGACAAGGCATCGTCAACCATGGTAATGGCTTTCATCCAACGGCGCAGAAATGCGCGGTTGGTCGGATTATCAGTACAGTCAAACGGATTCATCGATACATTTTTTTCATCGCCGTCAAAACCGATATAAGCACCGCCGATGGCGCGGGTAAAGATTTCCGCACCGCGGTGACGGTCAAAGAAGAAGACGCGCAAATCGCCATGCCGCATGGCCTGTCCGGCCAAAAACGTCAGCAATGTCGTTTTACCTTGTCCGGTCGGACCGATAATACAGCAGTGCGCCACAGCGGAATCTTCGTCAGACACATGGAACTGAAAACGGTATGCAGAACCGGACGTGGTCCGGAAAATGCTGATAGCCCCCGGCCCCCAGTCGCTCTTGCCGAAACCTTCAGACGGTTTGTCAAAAGAAACGGCAGTTGCCACAACGCGCGACAGATAACGGTAGGTTCTGGGATATGTTTCATAAGTCGGGAACTGGTTGAAGAAAGTAGCCTGCGTGACCCAGCCTTCCCGCACCGGCGTTACGCTGAACAAACGGCAAATACGCTGGACTTCGCTTTCGCCGAAATCAATTTCTTCAATACTCTCGCCTTTTATAATGATTGTCATGGCATATTCCGTCAGCGCCTGATAATCGGCATCGCTTTCTTCAATAGCGGAGAGCGCTTCGGCATATTGGTTGATTACATCCGGCGAAAAACTGGTAATCTGCGCCATACGCTGCTGCTGCATCAGCAAGGCGCGGGCATGAGGCTTGAAAATCGGTTTGATATTGTGCAACAGGGTCAATTCGCAGTCTATGGACAGCAGGGTGGCAATCATGCTTTCATCCATATAATCTCCCGAAGTTCTAATCCCCATACTGATGGCATACATTTCCTTATCACCGGAAAAAAAGCGGATAATTCCCTGTTCACCGGTAAAATGAATGTGGTCTGCAGTCAGCAACTCATTAAGCTGATAACCTTCCGCCCCGCGGACTTTCGGCTCCGGTTTGCTGATTGGACTGCAGATACGGGAAAATATAGACAAGGGGCTTTCATTCGCCGGGCTGTCTTCCGTTTCATACATTGGCTTAACGCCGTAATCGTTTAATGTCGCCAACAGGCTTTGTGACGCATAGTTCAAATCTTTCAACGCATCCGGGCGGTCAGGAACCGACAGGACAATATAATGCCCATTGGAATAAACCCGGTCCAGATTGCTTTTCCAGGTGGCAGAAATCTGCTCCAAGAGCTGGTTGTTAAAATCGCCCTTGTCTTCTTCCAGAGGGATACGGTCACGCAAAGTTATAACGCGGCAGACGACCTGCAAATCAGACATTCCGTCAATCCAGGATTTTCGCGCTTCGAGCATGGAGAGATTTTTTTCTTCGGTTACGAAGGACAAATCAGCGCCCTCGACTTTGAAAACGCGGGCAAAAGCACCGTTATAGCAACGAATGGTAATACCGTCAGACATTAATTTATTAAAAGGCAAAAAGTCCGCCACCCGGGATTCATAAGGCTGCGGCAGAATACTGCGGCCCAAACGCGTTGCCCACAGTCCGGCAAAAGCCGCTGCGGAAACAAAGCCGATAAAAGCAACCAAAACCTCAAGGGACGACAGCCCCTGCACAAAAGTGCTGAAAAAGTTAAAATCAGGGCTCAAATTTATTCCCCTTTACTTTATACAAATTTTTAGATACGCGGTGCGTTTGCCCGTAAGCCTGAATCATGGTCGAGATATGCGGTTCTTTGGCTCCGTACAGCACTATTCCGGCGTGAACGCCGACAATGCTGAACAAGAAGAAAATCGGGTTTATATCCAGCACCCCGATGGACATAAACATCAGCGGAAACTGCAAAGCCAGATTGATGAGGGTCGGCAAAAAAGGACCCCACAAAATTTTGGGAGGATTGGCAACCGCCTTCAGAATAAGTGCCCGCATTTTTCTTTCCTCTTGTTGTTTTATTATATTTTATGACATTACGCTGAGAGTTTCAAGCATCATAAAACATATAAATCAAAGCCGGAGAACAGAATCTGTCCCCGGCTTTAAATATAATCGGTTTTTATGAAAAAGAAGTTAATAGCCTGCCGTCATGAGGCATTAATAAGACTGTCCTGAATGGTAATGGCATTTTCCTTTATGTCGGACTCCGTCATATACATCAAAATTCCGGCGGTCATAGCAATAACCAACAAACCGATGATAATTGCCGACAGCCATTTCCAGTTCAGATTTCCAAAAAAACCGCCGATTGCCACGCCGACGATACCAAAGCCGGCAACAGCATAGATTATCATCTTCATGCCTTCGAAAATGGTTGAGCCGCTTTGGGTCAGCTGGCTGAATAAAGCTCCTTTTTTTCCTGAACCTCCGGAAGAACTCGTTGTGGTTGATGACGAGCTTGAAGAAGATTCCGGTTTGCTCTGGGAAACTGAGCTGCTTGAGCTTGAAGCAGGAGCTGAAGGCGTATTAACCTTGCTCCCTGAGGTATCATTTCCGGTAAACGTCCCAAGCCATGGATTTTCCCGGTTTCCGAAATTAAAGGATGGTTCTATCGGATTTTTTTGTTCATTATATTTTTGCTCAT
>JAUNPO010000029.1:0-1380 GCA_030536665.1 Pseudomonadota bacterium | reverse complement strand
AAATAATCTGCATTTCCTGTTCTCATAAAATCATTCAATGCCTGCTCTTGTGCTCCATTTTCAGCCTTAAATTTAAATTTTCCATTACCAATATCTTCAAATCCCAGCTTTTCCGGCACGTGAATATTCCTATTCTTTAGTTCTTCCCTTGTATATATAGCTGAGCCCTCATTAAACTGTTGCGCAGAAATATTTTTCGCCCCCAGGCCTGAAAACAAGAGCGCTAAAAATGTATAAATAAATATTTTATCAAACTTCATCTTCCATTCTCCCCAAAAATCAGTCTGCATTAATAAGGCTGTCCTGAATAGATATGGCACTGTCTTTTATATCAGATTCCGTCATATACATCAAAATTCCGGCAGTCATAGCAATAACCAACAAGCCGATGATAATTGCCGACAGCCATTTCCAGTTCAGATTTCCAAAGAAACCGCCGATTGCCACGCCGACGATGCCAAATCCGGCAACAGCATAGATTATCATCTTCATGCCTTCGAAAATGGTTGAGCCGCTTTCCGTCAACTGACTAAATAAGGCTGCATCGGCATTTTTCGGGCAAAAAATCAAAGAAATCACCGCTCCGACAACGAACATTGATTTCTTTGGTTTCAAACACATAATGTGTTTTGATAAAAAAGAAAGGAAACGCCGTGAAATTCTGTTTTTTACCATATTTTTCACGAGGCGCTCCTTTCTTAAGCGTTATACTAAATGCGGTTAATATGCTAAATGTTACCGAATGTAGTGGTAAGACCTGCTGTTGTAGCCTCTGTACTACCCGTAGCATATTCAACAACGGAACTTGCCGCAGCCAAAATAGCCAGACCAACGGCTAATGACGCAAACCATTTCCAGTTTACTTTACCGAAAATAGCAGCCCAGGCCAAACCAACCAAACCAAAACCACCGATAATAAAGATGATGGTCTTAACAGACGAGAACACTGATGTTGCTTTCTGCTGAGCCGTCTGCATAATGGTGGAACCAGATGTTGACTGAGCAGAAGCATCGCCAGCCATAGCCAGGACTAAAACCAGAGCCATGGTTGCCAATGTCCAGATATTTTTTTTCAGGAATTGCATTGTCTTTCTCCTTAAATTTAACAGCAAAAAAACTCTATACTCTTTTATGATACCTGATTTTTTTATATTTTGCCAGAATTATCAAAGGCACAAAAATCACAGCAACATATTGTTTTTACATATTTTTTACAAACTGTAACAAAAAATTCACAGTTCTTAAAATCATGTTAACATGCTCTTTGAATACCATTAAAAAGTAAAAATTTTGATAACAGCCAAGCATAAGAAAAGACATAACTTTTTTCTAAAATTCTGGGTATAAAATGATAAACCCTTTGCCAAGAGTCGCATTTTG
>JAUNPO010000185.1 GCA_030536665.1 Pseudomonadota bacterium | reverse complement strand
TCCTCCTCTAGAATAAATTCTAAAAAAATTAACATATCGATTACATCTTATACTAAAAATTGAATAAATCAATAAATATTTTATTTAAAATAAAAAATCACCTAATTTTATCGCCTTTTTTAGAAATTCCACACCGCCTAAACCATAAAAATAAGGGACGACTTTCGTCATCCCTTATCATACGTTCCTGTTTACATCTCATCGCCGTGGCCTTCCTTCGGTTCCTCATCTTTTACAAAGCTTTTAAGAGAAAGTGCATTCTCTTTGATTTTGCTTTGTAAAATAGCCAGGTACTGCTCGCGGGTCAAACCCCATTTACGGGCATAAGCACCGACCAGTTCAAACAAGTTTCCCTTGTCATCGCTGTATTTAAACTACTTATTCAGCATATACAAAAATGTTGCATCCGCAATTTTGTATTTGTCAATATAAAGAAGTTTATACTTTTGGCAGCGAAAATCCAACGAAAACAACACGCCTTCGGCCGCCGGGCACAGATGGTACTCTACGGCAGTAAAAGCATCTGCCCGAACTGCCGCAATCTGCGCTCTGGCTTCCATAATGTCAGCCGCGGCTTTTTGCAAAACATGCGTCAGCTCATTCAACCGTTGTACCGGAATCATATCACCGCTGGCCAGAACGGCAAGCGCATTTTTCGCCAGCTTTTCATCCCAGCCCGCAAACGGAAATTGATTCCGCAAAAACGTCGATACGCCGCACTCCACCAACTTCTCACGAAGCTTTGTCCGATATGCCTCCTCACCGCAATTCATCAATATGTCAACATCATGCGCCAATTTAACATTATCAGCCATTAAGCCAAACAACTGACTGTAAGCCTCAGAAGACAACAGTTTTTTCAACTGCGCCAAAGAAGATAGGATACAACCGTATATCCGTGCATCACTTAACCGGCAGACACCGATTGAGAGCCACGCATACGCGTCGGCATAATCGTCCAAATTTCCGCTTAGTGCTACCCCATAAAGGTTTTTCACTTCGGCATGACCGCCCAGATGCTTGCGCAGCTGTGGAAACATCATGCAAAAATACGCTGAAAAATCACTATACAGATAGTAATTTTCTCGCACTTTCGCATATAATTCGGGAAAGAACACCGCCATATACGGCATCAATTCCGCAATATCTTCCTTTGCTTCAAATGCCCGGTTGAAAAAGAGTTCAAAATACTCCCTTCCAATCTCGCCCAGCTTTTGCGGAACAATCTTTCGCAACTCAAGCATAAACTTGGGCGCCCAAGAAGATTTCGCACAAACAAGAGCTTCCGCAAACGCCCAGCGTCTGTCATCGGCAACCGGAGCAGCTTCTTTTTCTCCAACGCCAAGAACTTCCCACGGCGCCAGAGAATCAAAAGCTGACGGCACAGCCTTAACCAAATCCAGTGCTTCCAGCCCGTATTGGTGCAGCAAACGAAGCATACCCACCTT
Organism: Pseudomonadota bacterium; assembly: GCA_030536665.1. Lineage (GTDB taxonomy): Bacteria > Pseudomonadota > Alphaproteobacteria > RF32 > CAG-239 > HGM16780. The sequence continues at coordinate 1,015 of JAUNPO010000185.1, read as the reverse complement.
GTTTGGCGTATAATACTTCATTGCTTGCGCCACACGGTTGATATCCACCGAAGCAGCAATGGTTTCAAACTCGCGTTCCGTACGGATTTCTGCCAACAAAGCGTACTCTCCCTTCCGGAAAAGCTCAATCTTCGTATCCAAAGACCAAACTCTTTCGCGAAGTTCGTCTGCACTCAACCCCTGCTTGTCAATTAACTGAAGTTGCTTTTGAACACTGGGAAGATACAATTCAGCATTTGAATTGATCTTCTTTGTAAAACACTTTACCGCAAAACGCGGGAAAAAATTTCTCACAATTGCAGCAAATAACTGCAAAAAAATGTTTGTTCTCATAAATAAAAAAAATTTAAATTAAGAAATACATTAAGAAGATTTTCCCCTTAACGGCTCACCAGATTAAAGTGCCAAAACCCGAATTTTCCCCAAAGCAAAGAGCTCTAAAGAACGGTATTCAAATCTATAGGAACAATAATATGGTAAACAAGATAAATATACCATATTTTTCACCTCTAGTCAACCCCGATTCGTTTAAAAGATTCTGCCGGTCTCACAGGTAACACCGAAACCGAAAACCCCGGCTTTAATCTCTTTTCAAACCCTTTGGCTCACTTGCCGCCAGTTCGGTTCAATAGTCCGGCACCTGGCTTTAATCTCCTTCCAAACCCTTTGGCTCACCTCCGCGCCGCTATTTCGTACGTTGTATGCCGAAATTTTCTCTCCGACACTAAACGCCTTATCCTCCCTCGCCGCTATTTCGTGCGTTCCAGATAATCCTCCAGATACGCCTGCCATTCCGGCACCCGTACCTCGGCAAAAAACTCTTGCAAAAATTCTGCCATAAACGCATGGCGCCTTTCCGCCTCGCGTTTTCCTGCCGCCGTCCGCATCGCTCCTTTAAGTTTCAGCAGCTTGTCGAAAAAATGGTTTATGGAATGGTTGCCTGCACGGCTTTTGTCTTTATATTCCGCCGCCGTCAGATTTTCTTTCGGAAATTCCGCTTCATCAAAAAGTTTTC
>JAUNPO010000184.1:2199-2476 GCA_030536665.1 Pseudomonadota bacterium | reverse complement strand
CCATATCTTTTTCCAGCTGGCTGATTATTTTCGGCACCAGATTGCTGCCTTGTTCACGCAAAAAATTCAACCGTGCTACAATAGAATCGTGAGCCTCTTTGTGCAACTCGGCAAATGCGATTTCTTCCAGCTCGGTTTTAATCTCCTGCATACCGATACGTTCGGCCAAAGGAGCATAAATATCCAGCGTTTCCTTAGCTATCCTTTTACGCTTTTCTTCAGGACAGAAATGTAAGGTTCTGATGTTATGAAGACGGTCAGCCAGCTTTATCAGCAG
>JAUNPO010000184.1:0-2189 GCA_030536665.1 Pseudomonadota bacterium | reverse complement strand
TGCTTGAACCTGATTTATGTTCAATAATCGCCAATTTGGTTACACCGTCCACAATAGCTGCAACCTGCGGGCCAAACAACTCTTTAATCTCTTCCACCGTCGTATCGGTATCTTCTACCGTATCGTGCAGCAATCCGGCAATAATCGAGTTACAGTCCAAACGAAACTTAGTCAGAATCCCTGCGACTTCAATCGGGTGGGAATAGTACGGGTCGCCGGAAGTCCGGAGCTGGGCTCCGTGTTTTTTCATTGCAAAAACGTATGCACGGTTCAGTGCATCTTCGTCTGCGTTAGGGTCATAAGATTTAACCAAATCAACTAATTCATACTGTCTTAACATGCGACCTCTTTATTTTACCCACATTCTTTAGTTATAGCGCATAAATTACAAAAAAGCAAGATATGTTTACCAATATCTTGCTTTATGAATCCTTAAATTTTATGAAAAAGAAAATTTATTCTTCCAAATCTTCCATATCATCGGAAAAATCGTCTTTACCGTCCAGCAATTCGTCGTCCAAATCCGCATCGCTATCGTCAAGGGACAAGTCATCGCCATCAACATCAAGCGTTTCGCCGTCCGTATCCTGAATTTGCATATTGTCAGCCAAAGCGGCATCCAAAATTGTATCACCGTCAAATTGCGAATCCAACTCAGACAATTCTTTTTCGGCAGCAAGAATTTCCAGCTCTTCTTCTTCCGGTTCTTCAACTTCAACATATTTCTGAAGTCCCATAACCAAAGATTTCTGCAAATCTTCAATATCGGCTTTACCTTCGGCGATTTCACGCAAGGCAACTACGGAGTTTTTATCATTATCTCTGTCAACCTTAATCGGGGAGCCGGACTCTATATCTTTTGCCCGCTGCGCCGCCACCAAAAGCAACTCATAGCGGTTGGGAATCTTTTCAACACAGTCTTCAACTGTTACACGTGCCATTTTGACCACCTTTTAAATTTGTTTTTACACTTTGTGAGAGTTTATACACAAGACATCTCGGAAATGCAACTATTTTTTTGAAAAACTTTAATAAAATATCGGCGCCGTCAGCATTACCCCTCTGATTTTAATCATCTTTTCTGCCAGTTCCCGCTGATGCGGCCGCACCGCTTCTACATCCTCTTTCAAAGCCGTATACATTTTTATGATGGCCGCTTCGACTGCGTACATTTCATCCTGCCATTTTTTAGGCAGCCGGCGGATATAATTGTCATAATATCCGCGACGGTGAAACCGAACGGCGTATGCCGTCGCCTGATTTGCCTCCGCAACACGAAACGCCTTAATGGTACGATCGCAGGTATATGCCCATTCTTCCGGGCTGAACCCCTGCTTGACAACTACAGATGCAAATTCATCGTATATTCCGGCAAAACGCGTTTTCAGGACAAGGCGCTGACAAGGGTTGACGATATCTTTCAGGCTGTTTTGCTTCAGAGCGGTTCCGTTTTCCTGTTCCCAGATATCAAGCAGTGCCTCTCCGACAATCAGTTTGGAATAATTACGCATATTATCTCTGGTTCCAAATTCCATAACATCATCAATGGTCGCCGTAAATGCGGCAACGTCTTTTGAGGTCAACGGAGAAGTCAGGGTCGGCGCAATCGTCCGCAGAGACAAAGCAAAGGCCGGCTTTGCCTTTCGGACAGACGAAGCCTTTTTCTTTTCCGCGTTTTTTTCCGGGAACTCGGCCTTATCTTTTAGAAAATCAGGCAGTTCTGTATCAATTTTCGGCTTTTTAACGCGGACGGTTTTCGGCCTGTCGAGGTCTTCCGGCTTTTTTTCGCCCCAAATTTCCGGCATCAGCAAAAAATACAGCGCCGGCGACATAAATTCCAAATTTTCAATTCCTTTAAGGCGGTCAGGTATTTTTTCGGGAAATTTGTTTTTGGTTTCTTTAATTCCCGGCAGATTTAATATTTTTTCGGACATTCCGGGAATCTGATGCAGCATCGGACCAATGTATTGATAGGAATCCCGGGGCAGCCAGCCGATTATTTCCAACAGTTCGTCTTCATAATTGTTTTTTAATCTTCCCTCGCTCAAACCGTAAAAACGGATTGTCCGGCTGAACTCCTGTTTGAATTTGCGTCCCATTTTGAACCGGGATTCATACCCTTTGTCATAAAACTGATCCATTGTATCAAGTTTTTTAATATAGGTGTTGATATCAGGAACTTCCATTTT
>JAUNPO010000028.1 GCA_030536665.1 Pseudomonadota bacterium | reverse complement strand
TAATGAAAAAACTCAGTTTAAGACTCAGGCTTATCATTTTCTTCGCGCTTGTTTCCGGCGTTGTGTTTTTGGCGGCAGCTTTTGTGTCATGGCAGGAAACCAGCGAAAAAATAGACGAGTTTTTTGACACTTATCAAATGGCTCTGGCTCGGCAGTTGGCTTCCGCCGACTGGAGTACGGCAACGCCGGATGTGCAAAAAATTACCAATAAGCTAATCAAACGCATTAACCACGCCGACGATGAAGACGAGGCCATCGGTTTTGCCGTTTTTGACAAGCAGGGAAAAATGGTTTTTCACGACAATGAAAACGGCAAAGACTTTTTCTTTGCTCCCTATGTCGGCAATTTCATAAAACAACCTGTTGACGGCGAAGAATGGCGCATTGTCTGGCTGGCTTCCGCTGACGACAAGTATATCATTGCCGTCGGACAGGAACTGGATTACCGCAATGATATTGTCTGGGAAATGACGGAAGAATTTATCCTGCCTTGGGGCATAGGCATTTGCGTCCTGCTGCTGCTCATGATTCTGATTATTACTCTGGAATTCCGGCCGCTCAGCCGCTTGGCATTCAATCTTGGCCGCAGGCCTGCAGACGATTTGTCGCCGTTGACGGAGGAAAACCTCCCTTCGGAAATCCGGCCACTCATTGCCTCTATGAATGTCCTTTTTGAAAAAATAAACAATATGCTGGAAAGGGAGCGCGGCTTTATCGCCGATTCCGCCCATGAACTGCGGACGCCGCTGACGGCGCTTAAAGTTCAGCTTGAAGTCCTTCAACTGGCGCAGGATGACGAACATATCAGAAAAGAAGCCCTGCTAAAGCTGGCTGCCGGAATTGACCGTTCGGCAAGGCTGGTTGAACAGCTTCTGGCTCTGTCAAAGGCAGAATCGTCCCAGCAATCCGCCATTAAAGAAAAAATATTCTGGCCGCAGGTTATCTCTCCGCTTATGGACGAGTATCAGGAAGCCGCTGAGGCTAAACATATCAGCCTGCACTATTCCGATAACGGTTCCGGCCCCTTTGCGGAGGGAAACCCGCTTCTGGCGGCCCTGATTGTACGCAACCTGTTTGACAATGCCATAAAATACAGTCCGGACGGCGCTGAAGTCAGAATAGAAACAAGAAACGGAACGCTCAGCGTTATCAACACGCCGGCGCAGGTGGCGGAAAAACATTTTTCCCTGCTGGGGCGGCGGTTTTACAGGCCGGCCGGGCAAAAACAGACGGGAAGCGGCCTCGGTCTGTCCATTATCAGCCGAATCGCCGAACTTTACGGCTGTACTTTGCGCTTGCGGAATGTTGACAATGGTTTTGAGGCCAAAATATCATAAAAGGGCGGTAAAATTCCGCCCTTTTCTTAGAAATCATATTGCAAACCGAGGTTTATTTCCCAAGGAATATCAACCTGATCTCCCAGTTGGGTAGACGCTTCCATATAAACAGACGAATCCTTGTCCCAAATGAAATTTACACCGGCGCCAAATTCATAGCGCAGAGAGGCGATGTCTTCCGTCATGCTGTAAGAAGCGACTTTTGTTTCATTTTTTCCATCCCAGTCATAAATCAAATTAAACCGTCCGTAAGCGTCTAAAGAGGAATTTTCGCCAACGGCAAATTTCTTCCCGCCGACAAGCCCCGCATTGCCGCTGAAATAACCGGCATTTGACATTTCAACCAAGGTATTGAAATTTGTCCGGTAATCAGCGCCGTTAATATGCATATAGCTAAATCCGGCAGACGGTTCAACAAACCAATTATCCCGGAGGTTTATGCGGCGGCCGGCAAAGACGGAAGCCTGCCAGCTATGGGTTTTATATTTACCGTCAACATCTGCTCCCGAGGGCGTATAGCTTCTGATCTTCTGGTCATGCCAAAAATAAGTTCCGACAACGTCAACAAACCAGTTGTCCGCCGTATTCAAACTAGAGTACATGCCCAGGCTGTGCGTATCGGCATCGCCGCGCCCTGCCCTGTCATATTTCTGGCGTGTATCGGTATAGCCGGTGTAAACGCCTACTTTTACATGACTGCGTTCATTATGCCAGACTTCATGGTCAAACCCGACGGCGCTTCCGTAAATTTCCAGGCTGCTGTGCGTCTTGTCCTTGAAATGAAATTTAATTTTCCGTCCCAGCCCTTTTACCCACAGGCCGCTGTCGTGTTCCGCGGCTTTATGACCGACACGCAGACGATTGAAGACCGGATTCAGATGGCTGTAAAACAGAGAAGACAATGAACTGTGCGTATTTTTCGCAACATAGGAAGTATCTGACAACTGGCCGGTTCTGACAAGATACCAATCGTTGTTTTCCTGTTCCAGCTTATAGCGAAAAGCGCCGACATCCACGCCGCCGCCGACCAGGTAAAAATTGTCATGGGCATTGAGCGCTTCATCAATAATTTTATATTGCGACGGCGCCACGCCCATACTGTAATCATGTATAATCAGCCCAAAATTTCCGTCACCGCCGTTAACATTAATCGTATCGGCAGTACCGCCTGACAAATTGCTGGTCATATTAAAAGTTCCGCTGCCATCCAGCCGGTCTATCTGCAAAGTCGTATGCTTGGCGCGGTAATTGACATTTACCAACGTCTTGTCTAATTCCAGATGCGGAATGCTGTTGTCGCCGGCAATTGTGATAATACCGTTTGACGCCGTGGTTTTTCCCTGCAAAGCACCGCCTGAATTCAGAATGAGCCAGCCGTTTTTTAATTTGGCATCTTTTGCCGTTCCCCCGTCATAAACAGTCAGAATTCCGCCGTTTACACCGGTTGCAACCGCCGTTCCCCCGTTTCTCACATTTTGTCGGCCTCCGCTGACAACCGTGTCGGCAGCAGTTCCGTAAACATTTTGAACACCGCCGAAATTAATCAGGCTGGCAGACGCCGTACCGCCGTCTTGAACATTCTGCGTTCCCCAGAAATTAATCCGGGTTCCGAAAGTTTCCCCGCCGCTTAGCACATTTTGAAAACCGAAAGCATTTACGGCGGCATTTCCGCTTATTCCTTCAACATGCTCCGTTCCGTATTTAATACTCGTATTTTGAGCTTCCGCCCCTTTTCTGACGTAAATATCTCCGCCATTAACCCGGGAGGAAACTGCTTTGGCACCGCTTTCAAATTCAACTGTTCCGCCTTTAGCGGCCACTGTTCCTTCGGCCTGTCCGAAAACCTGTTGACGGCCACCGCTTTTTACCGTTACGCCGGAAGCATTGCCGTCCTTTTCCATAATCTGGACGCCGCTTCCGGTTACAACCGCCCCGGAGGCTTCCCCGCCGCCTTTTATAATCTGGCTTCCGCCATTGACTGAAGCATTATAATCTTTGCCGAAAACATTTTGAGTCCCCGAGTTTATAATTGTACTTTTGGCCGCAGCATCCCGGCTGACTGTCATTATTCCGCCGGAAATTGCGGCATTTTCAGAGGTTCCGCCGCTCAAAACCGTCATATTACCACCTTCCGAAACTGTCGTTTCAAACGCTTCTCCGGAAACATTCATTATTCCTCCGGACGAAACATTGGTCCGATAGGCGATTCCGCCGCTGTTAACCTGCTGTGTTCCGCCGGAAGACAATGTATTGTTAAAAGCGCGGCCGCCGGCATGTATTTCCTGAATGCCGGTTCCCGTTATATTTGATTCTTCTGACACGCCGCCGTTTTGAACTCTCTGAACGCCTCCTCTGATTGTACTTTCGATATCATAACCGTAAACATCCTCACTGCCGCCGGCAAGAGTGGTTTCTTTGACAAAAGCGCCGCTGTTTACAATCATATTGCCGCCGTTGACAAAGGTTCCTTCCGCATAACCGGTGTCATAAACATTCATTGTTCCGTTGTTGAGCTGCGTTTTCAAAGCATCTCCGTACACATCCTGTTGTCCGGAATTTACTGTTGTATTTTCGGCCGTGCCGCCGACTTCTATTTTCTGGACGCCGCCGTCAACCTGCGTCTTTTCCGCATAGCCGCCTCTTTTAATCTGCTGCGTGCCTCCTTTGACGACAGTATCTTTATCTGTTCCCGAAACATATTCCGTTCCCGAATTTATAATCGTTCCGCTTGCCGTCCCTCCTTTTAAGACAAAGAGTTCTCCGCCGGCAACCGTTGCCCCTTCAGCATAACCGCCGTTATTGACGTTGATTGTTCCGTTATCCTTCACTTCAGAAGAATAGGCATTTCCCCGAATATTCTGCATGGCAAAGCCTTGAACCGAGGTATTATAACTTGTTCCGCCTTTTTCAATATTTTGGTGGCCTGCCGGGAAAATGTCACTGTTATGAGCAACGCCGCCATTCATAATCTGCTGGTTGCCATAAACGTTAAAATTATCGGCTGTTCCATAGACCTGCTGTGTTTCTACGATATTTACCTCTCCGCCGTCGACAACTTTTCCGGCCTCAACGACCGTCGTAACCGCCTGCGCGGCATCCGGCAAAACACTTAATGAAAGCAGCAAGGCTATTTTTTTCATATCATTTTCCTTTTTTAGGTTTTCAGTTTTCTTAGATATATGTCTGAAAATAAAAAAAATTAATCCCTAACAAGCAGCACTAAAAAAACCTTAAAGTTTAATTCATACTAATTCGGCAACTTTAAAGAAATCATTAAAAATAATGAATGTTTTTTTCGGCCTTGATTTTATTATAAACAGATTTATATGTATTTTAATTATCGGGAGAAAAATATATGTTCAGATTATATGCCGTTTTGGCGTGCTTTTTTATTAACCTTGCCACAGTTTCCGTTCAGGCGGCCGAGATTGACTATTTTGACATCTACAATGAGCTGGATAAAATTGAAAAAGGCCTGAACAGCGGAAAAATCACCACAAAAGACACAAGTTCCTATCTCAAAGACCTTAACAATACGCAAGACAATGTTATGCAGTCCAAAAACGAAGACGCGGCGTCGCTTGAAAATGTCAGAAAAAAATTAACGGCTCTCGGCCCCGAACCGGAAAACGGCCAGAAAGAGCCGCGGGATATTGCGCAAAAACGCAAGGAATTCAGTTCTCAGGAAGACAAGGTCAAATCCCGGATTGCCAAAGCGGATCTTGCTCTGGCACGAATTGACGACATAAACAACCTGATTTTGAAAATCAGGAACGACACCCTGCTTAATAATATTTTGCACAAACAGAGTTCTCTCCTTCATCCCGGAGAATTTTGGGATTCTTTGGTCAGTTTTACAGTCTTCCTTTACGATATCGCCAAATCTCCGGCTGATTGGTACAAAGAACTTTCCGCCCAGAATAAGAAGACTGTTAAGGATAATTTGCTGACGGTGTGCGGAGCTATGATGGCGGCACTGCTGGCCGCCGGCGCTTTAAGCCTGTATATCAAAAAATGGTTTGGCTACAAACAGCACATTGACAATCCCGACTACAGCCAAAAATTACGCGCCGGCATTTGGATGCTCTTTGCGCGCGGCGTCATTCCCGCCGCCATTATCAGCGCTTTTTTAATCTGGCTGAAAAATACGCCCCTAATTAACAACGGCGCCTTCGGCGTTTTATTGAATACGGCAGCGCTTTATCTGTTATACTTTTTCCTGACTTTCGCCGTTGTCAAAAGTATTTTTACACCCAACAACAGCAAATGGCGTTTATTTAACATTAACGACGATAAAGCGCGTTCGGTCTGCCACGCCTTGTTATTTTCAATTACGTTCATCTATCTGATTACTTTTTTTCAGGATTTTGCCGCACGCATCGATTATAATACGGCAATCGTATATTCCTTAAAAATCCTTGCCAACGGCATCAAAGCCTTCTGCGTGATACTGGTCTGCAAAAAGTTTCTTTATGACGAAAGCGAATCTGTTGCAGATGTTGACAACAACCGAGATGACGACGATGACATTGCCGAACTAAGCACTTCATCCAAAATCAGCCTGTTCATTACTTTTTTAATGACGGCAGCTTTTGCCCTGTCGCTTTTCGGTTATATCAAGCTGTCCGAGTTTATCATCAACCGCTTTATCATTTCCGTTTTGATTCTCGGCGGGTTTTATATGGTTGAAAAGCTTGTTCGGGTTTTGTTTCATCAGATATTGCTGCTTAAATTCTGGGTAAGAATTTTCAGAATAAACCGCAGAAATCTGGTCAAAACAGAATTTTGGTTTGGCCTTTTTCTGACACCGCTGCTCGGCATTACCGCCTTTTTGACAATTTTGGCGGTATGGGGCGTTTCTGTTGACATCTTACTGCGCAACGTCAAAAACTTTTTAATGGGCTTTAATGTCGGCGGCATCCGTATTTCCATTATTTCCCTGTTGCTTGGCATTGCTGTCTTTTTTATTTCCCTGTCTTTGTTCCGCCTCCTTAAAAACAGCCTGACAAACGGAAAGCTCAGCAAAATAGATATGGATGAAAGCATCAGAAACTCACTGGTTGCCGGTATTGGCTTTCTCGGTTTTATCATCTCTCTGATTATCGCAATCGCCGTTATGGGCGGCAGCTTCGGCAGTATTGCCATTATGGCCGGCGCTTTATCCTTCGGTGTCGGCCTCGGCTTGCAAAACATTGTCAGCAATTTTGTTTCCGGTATCATTATCTTGTTTGAACGTCCGATAAAAATCGGCGACTGGGTTATTGTCAACGGGCAGGAGGGCATTGTCAAACAGATTAACATGCGGGCAACGGAACTGGAAACATTCGGCAAGTCAAACATTATTATTCCGAATTCGGACATCCTTTCCGGCAGCCTGGTTAATATGACTTACAAAAACCGCATGGGGCGGATTGACATTACTGTCGGCGTTGATTATGACAGCGATATTGATTTGGTTCAACAGACGCTGGTTGAGATTATGCTAAATAACGACAACATCTTGAAAAATCCGGCTCCGTTTGTTTCTTTCAGCAATTTATCAGACAACAGCCTTGATTTCCAAGTGAGCGGTTTTACGTCTAACGTTTATAATAAACGGGTGATTACCAACAATATTCGCGAAAATATCGTTAAACGATTCCGTGAAAAGAACATTAACATTCCGTTTCCGCAGCGGATTGTTCATGTCCAGCTGGATCAGCTTCCTGAGAAATTTCAGGAAAAGGCATGACAAGTTTTTGTTAATCTTTTCATGATGTAATACGAAAAAGCTATAAAAGGAGAAAAAATATGAGTGTTAGCGGAGAGGGAATCAAAGAATACCTGAAAAGCCTGCTGATTACGCTCGTTGTAGTCATTGCCTTGACTTTCGGCGTTTGCATGTACTTCGGTATTGATTTTGGCACAATTTTGAGCAATTGGAAGTATGTCTTGCTATTTGCGGCAACAATTTTGATTGCCAATTTCTTCATCAAATTTGCCTGGAGAATTATTATTGTCGTCATTTTATTCGGCATTTTATTTTATCTGCTGCGGCAAATGAATGTTCTTTAATAAGAAACGCCGGAATTAACCGGCGTTTCTTTTCATTTAATTTATCGCTTTAAGCAAAAATTGCGTTACTTCAATGTCCATATTGTTCAGCGCTTCCGTCGTCATACAGGCAATATGCGGCGTCATAATAACGTTGTCGTATTCTTTTAACGCATCAACAATATCCCGTTCAACATAGTCAATATCCAGTCCCAGCCCGGCAATTTTATTCTGTTTAACCAAATCTATCAAAGCCTGTTTATCGGTAACGCCCATGCGGGAAGCATTTACCAAAATGGCACCGGGTTTCAGCAGAGCCAGATTTTCGGCATTTAACAGTCCGCGCGTTGTTTCGCTCAAAGGCGTATGCACGCTGACAACATCGCAGGAAGACAGCAGTTCCGGCAGAGAAACAAATTTTACACCCAAACCGGTATGTTTTTCGGGATGTGCCGTATTGCAGACAACTTTCATACCGAACTTCTCCGCCATATCCATAACAATGGAACCGATTTTTCCGGCGCCGATGACACCCAGCGTTTTACCGCGCAGTTCCATGGGATGAAAAATCTTTCGGTCATCTCCGGCCATGGCCTTCATTGACGGAACCAGCATTTTAGCCAAAGCAAAAATCAGCGCCATGGTATGTTCCGCCGTGGAAACGGCATTGGCTCGTTCTCCGCGAATAACCGTCATGTTCGGATCATCAAAAAACTCTTTGGCAATATGATCCGTTCCCAAAGACAAGGTGGCAATAACCTTTTTCTGTCCGGCCGCCGCTTCATAAACGGCTTTGGAAACTTTCATTTTCAGCGTAACGACCAAGACATCGTACTTTTTTATCAATTCGCAAAGCTCCCGTTCATCCGGAAGCTCCGGTACAGTACGCACGTCAACATGGTGTCTGCCGTCAAAAAGCTTCAGAGCATCCGCCGAAAAGGCAGGAGAACAAACATATATATTCATGATATTCCTCGTCTTAAAAAGTTGTTTTGCTTATTTTAGCTTATTCTTTCTTCCGTGCAATAAATAAATTTCTAATTTTTTTTAATAAGTTAATGAATTTTAAAATAAACTATGTTATAAGTGACAATTATTTAATTTTATAAGGTATATTTTTCGACTATGAGTCCCACATTTGTGTACGTTGTTAACCTGTTGTTAGTGTTACTTTTGGTATTGGCTAACGCTTTTTTCGTCGTTTCAGAATTTTCAATTGTCAAAATGCGGAGAACCAAGCTTGAAGAGCTGGCGCACTCCGGCAATAAAAGAGCGCAGATTGCCCTGAAAATCCACCATAAAATGGACACTTATCTCAGCGCCATTCAGCTGGGCATTACCCTCGCCTCCCTCGGTTTGGGCTGGATTGGCGAGCCTGCCGTTTCCAAACTGCTGGAAGCGATGCTTGGCGACTTTTTTGCCGACAACCCGGTTTTGCTGCATTCTATCAGCTTTGGCGTGGCTTTCAGCTTTATTACTTTGATGCACGTTGTTTTAGGCGAGCTTATTCCGAAATCTCTGGCTATTCAGAAAACAGAATCCTTCGTTTTGATTATCGCTTATCCCCTGTATTTGTTTAAACGTACTTTCTACCCTTTTATCTGGGTGTTTGACCATTTGACTATTTTCTTTTTGAAATTGATGGGCGTTACGCCGTCATCAGAAAATGATTTGGCTCACTCCGAAGAAGAAATCAAACTTATCGTCAACGCTTCCAAGCAAGGCGGCGTTATTGACGATACGGAAAGCGAAATTATTCAAAACGCCATTGACTTTTCGGAAATTTTTGCTCATGAAATCATGATTCCAAGACAGGACATGAAATGTCTGTATCTCAATGACAGTTATGAACAGGTCATGAATTTTGTCCGTGGCACCAAACACACCAGATATCCGCTTTGCGACCGGGACAAAGATAACATTATCGGCATGATTCACATTCGCGATTTGTTGGAAAACACGATTGAAAAGCCGGGCAAAGAACTTTTAAGCAAAATCAAACGCCAGATTTTGTTCGTTCCCGAAAACAAATCTATTTCCGAAGTTCTGCATCTGATGATGGGCAGACATATTCATGTCGCGATTGTCGTTGACGAATATGGCGGAACGGCCGGCATGCTTTCAATGGAAGACATTTTGGAAGAACTGGTCGGCGATATCAAAGACGAGCACGACGCCGTTACGGAAGAGCCGATGAAAAAAATTGACGACAACACCTGTGAATTTGACGGCGTTATCCTGATTGAAGACGCGTTTGAATGTATGGGGCTGCCGCTGTGCGAGCATGAAGAAAGCACTATCGGCGGCTATGTCTTCGGACTTCTCGGGCGGGAACCGAAAGTCGGCGACAAGGTTGAAGACGAATACTGCGAATATGAAATCAAAGACGCCAGAAAGATGCGTATTACCCGTATTCGAGCACACGTCAAGGAAGATGTTCCCCACCCTGAGTGTGTTGTCCTTTAATTATGTGCAAATTTGTTAACCAAACTTTTGGGAAAAAGATATGAATAAAATCAGAAATTACATCCTGAACGGAAAAGGCATTGCCGCAAAATATCTGGCAATTCTATCTCTGGTACTGACGATTGTCATTACAATTTTCTTCAGCATCATTTATAATGTTGCTGCGGAAAAGATAGGCGTTGTTCCGACAAGAACCGGTGAGATAAAAATAGAAAACGGCGTTATTGTCAGCCCCGAGAAGCAACTTATCCGGGATGCATTTGTCTTTGACGACAATATGCAACTGCCGCTGATTATTGATACGCGCACAGATTCCATTAATACCGCCAGTCTTGGTACCGGCGTTTATCTCAGCCGCAGCAAAATTTACGTCAAGTCTGACCGCAAGACCGAAATTTATGACTATCCCGAAACACTCACCATTGAAAAAAGAGATTACACGGACGATATCAAAAGCTACAATGCTTATGCTTCAGCTAACGTTTTTGTTATCACATTTTTCGTTGTCCTGTTCTGGCTGCTTCTTTATACAATGCTGCTCAGCTTTGTTTCCCATATCGTTTCAGCCATTATCAAAAAGCCTCTTGCTTTTGAACAGCGCATGAGATTATCGGCGATTGTCCTTATCATTTATCAGATTGGCTCCTTTGTTTTGAAGTTTGCCGGCATTACAATTTCTTTCTTTACCGGACTGGTTATTATGGCGGCGCTTCAAGCTGTTTTCATGTCAAGCAGGGATGAAAACATTGAAATTTTACCGCCGGATGCCGGTGCAGGTAAATAAAATCATCAAGGTTCTGAAGCTTTCAGAACCTTTTTTAATAACCTTTACCGTTGAAAGAGCCTCCCGTCGTGATTATATCTAAAGAGGAAGTTTATTTTAACCGGAAGGATATAATATGAAAAAATTTTTAATGATGCTGGGGATTTCCTGCCTGGCATTAACCGTTGAGGCGCAGGCACAGAGCATGGTCCAGGTAGAAGCGCCGGCAAATGCAGACGTAACGATTACGGAACAACAGCGCATGGTTCCCAACAATATCAGCGGCTATAACAACTCTGACATGAAACCGTTGCCGGATAATCCCGGTGTTGAAGTAGAACCGGTAGAAGACGCTCTTTCTCCGCAAATGGAAACGGAAACAGACATTGACGTGCAGGAAGTCGTTCCGGTTCCGGCTGCGGCTGCGGCTCCGGCCATGACGACCAACGGAAATATGGTTATAGACACAGCGACACAGATTTCAGACTAAATTTTTTATTTATCGAAAACGGCGGCATAAAAATATGCCGCTTTTATTTTACCATACAGCTTTGCGTATATGTATAGTAAAATTTAACCATTTCATGCTAAGGTATAGGAAAAATTTAAATTAATTATTACAGAAATGTGAAAAATAGCGGATTTTTGACAAAATATGTTGAATTTTATCTAAACTTGCGCTAATATATGCTTATATATACACATTCTGTCGAGGAGTTAGAAAAATGGCTGATAATGAAGAATTCAAAAGCTGGGCTGCTGTTCATGATGATTTAACGCCCGAACAGTTAAATCGGTTGGAAGGTATCTATAACCAAACCGGAGGAATTCAGGATATTGAGCTGTCTTATTCGGAAATGCGACGCAAAGGCGAAACACAGCAAAGCGATTTCAGAGATTGGGTTGAAGCGCATCCAGACCTGAGTGCGGAAGACGTTACCCGCCTGCACGGTATTTATCAGCAGACACATGACACCAGCGATTTGGATTTGTCTTACAGTGTGACACACGGAAACAAAGAAGAAGCCGCAAAAGAACAAACCGGAACAGAAGATAACGTTCAACCCGCAACAAATAACGGCAATGGCGGAGAAAATAATGTTCAGCCGGAAAACAGCACGGAAGAAAATAACAATCAGCCTAATAATGATGCCAACACTAACCAGGCCGAATCGGAACAGGAAGCCAATACTCCGTCAAATGAGCCGGTTCAGGAAGTTATGACCGTTGAGCAGGCTGTTCGTCTGGCGAACGGCGATTTAAACAGCCTGACTTTCGACCAGATAGAAGAAATGTATGCCGCTCTGGAAGGCGCCGATGCAGCGGACAATTCTCCTGAAGCCAACGCCCTGAACCGTTTGCGCGGTTTTTCAGAAGCAAAGACAGAGGAAGCCTCTGCCGAAGACTTTGTTATTGATGCCGAAAATGCCGCAGAACTTGACGCCTGGCTGCGCATAAACGACGAATCGAAAGAAAATCAGGATCAGGCTCCACGCAACAAAATGCTTCATGACAAAATCAACGGTTTTTACAAACAGTATGATGAAGAAAACAAAATTACGGAAATAACCTCCGCTTCCCGGGAAACGGTTGAAGAAAATTTCAATACGCTTGAAGAAATGCTGCAAAGCTACGATCCGCTGGCAAGAGATGAAAACGGCGAGCTGCTTGACAAGAGATTTGCCAAGGTTGAAGAATTCTATGATGAAATGCAAATCGACAATTCCGATAAGAACGTTGATTTTGTCAGCAATGTTTACCTGAAGCGCGACATGACAGATTTGGCAGTCCACGAGGCTCAGACAGAGCTGATGAAGGATCCGGAATTTGCCAAGCTTTCGGCAGAAGAAAAACAGGAAGCTCTGGCTAAAGCCGTTCTCGGCAAAATGCAGGAAGGCATTACCAGTATTATTTCTACGGAAATGGGACAGTCTTTCCTGTTGGAAAACGCCGCATTAATCGACAAATTAAAAGACGAAAACCTGCCGGCGGAAGAAAGAGCCAAACTTCTGGCCGAATTTGAACAGAAAAGCGCCGATTATAAAAAGTCTTTGGATGCCCGCCTGCAGCAGCAGACTGATTATATGGCGGAAGAGCCCGTCCAGCTGACTGACAAACAAAAAGAATATCTCGGCAAGATTTATGCCCACAATAATCAGGAATTTAATCAGGAAACAACCTGGAACGAATTATCTGAACAGGACAAGGAAATTCTGGTTAAAGGCGCAGAAAGCTTAAAAGAACTGGCTCTGACCGAGTCCCAGAAAGCCTCCGGCAACGCCCCGGTAAAACCGGCGCCTTTCAAAGCCAAAGCAGCCAACCTCGGTGCCGTTCTGCATGATCGTTCAAACAATCTGAAAAACCTGAACAAACGTCTGGCTCAGAAAACCGGGTTTATGAAGATGTGGCAAAAGGTCAAAGACTTTGACCAGCGTTTGATGAAATCTCATCCGAAAATGTGGGGTTTTGCCAAAAACTTTGCCCTGAGTACGGCTGTCAGCATGACAACCGGCGGCGTCGGTCTGGCTGTATTGGCGGCTTATAAAGCCAACAAAGTCATCCGGGTCGTTGATAAAAAGGCTAAAGCCAACAACATGGGATTCTTCACCTATCTGAAGAAAAACAAAACCGAAGCAATCGCTTTGGGTACGGCAGTTGCCGGCGCAATGATTTCTACGGCCTTTGCCGGTGCTGATGTTATGGCACACGGCATCAGTTCCGCCGGTTTGGTCGGACAGGCTGTGGACCACACCATCCACAACGGCGGCAATATCATTGACGGCGTTACGCAGATGGCCACAAATATTCACGGCAATGCTTCGGCAATCTCCGCTGCGGATATTACGGAAAAAGTTAAAAATATAGACAGCGCAACATTATGGGACGGCTTCAAAAAAGCCGTTACCAATCCTAAAACGGCATTGCGCGCCGGTTTGGCATTTACCTCCGGTACAGCTGCCGCCATGGTCAATCTGGCTCACGGCGATAAGAAAAAGGCGAAAGAAGCTTTCTGGGGCGGCCTGCTCGGCGCTTCCATGGGGTTAGCCGCCGCCGAAGCCGCTCATGTTTTAGGCGAACACGCTCCGGCTCCCGATAATTCCGTTGACGGCGTTACGGGCGCTGCACCGGTTACGCCGCCACATGCCCCGGAAGATATTGCGCCGTCTCCGGAACCGACACCTGAACCGGCACACCCGGCACCTGATCAGCCGACACCGGCACCGGACCCGGCTCCCGAGCATCCCAAGACCGAAGCGGAAGAAACGTCTCCGGAATTAAAAGAGCAGGATTCTAAAGACAATACGCCGAAAGTATCCTCTCCTGAATTTAAAGAAAGAGGAGATGGCGGTGTTGACTTAGACGTTATTCAGGAAAGCGACAAGGCTTTGTATGAAGAATTCTTAAAACGTCGCTCTATTGGTTGTGACGACCCTGCCCTGGCTGAAAAAATGGCTCACAACGATTTGGATAAGTTTACTGAATTTATGGAAAAAGGTGATGAAAAAGCGGCTACCGATTATGCCCGCCAGGTTTATAACGCAACAGAACAGAGAGAAGGCGAAATTGCCCGCACTCTGGACGGCGATGACGACCGCAAGATTTCCATCGCCAAAGCAAAAGCCAACAGCGCTTACAACGCTTATCATGAAAAACAGCTTGAACTGCAGAGAATGGATCCTAATGATCCTGACTACGAAAAAACAGCCAGGGCTTCTGATAAGGCTTTGAGAAAATATACAGACTCAATGGTTAAACTTTCACAGAAAGAACTTTCCGCACAGATTGACCGTATGGAACAAGACGGCATGCCGAAAGAGCAGATTGAGGCCATGCAAGCCGAGCTTAAAGTTCTGAAAAAAGGCGACTATAACGCGGCAAAAGTTGACGAAGTTGTCAACGACAGAGTAGCCGGAGTCGGTGATATGTACAGCGACAAAAGCTTTTCCAAAGCTTTGTTAACCAATATTTCCCTGAGGAATCAAGGAAGATAGGACGAAAACCTCATTAAGCCGGGTGAAATTATCCCGGCTTTTTCATCATTATAAAAAAATAATAAAAATTGACAAATTTGACAATTTTAGTATTGCAATAAACTAAAATTTGTGATATATTGCTTGCAGTTGAGTAAAAAACACAATGGAGTGATTGATAATGGACGTTAAAGAAGCAGTAAGATTAGTCATCTCGGGAGATGATTTAAGCTTTACCCAAATCAAAGAAGCGCATGAAGCCCTGCGCGGAACTGATTATGCAGAATTTACAAGATTGACGGTTATGGCCCGCAAAAAACTGAATAATATTCAGGATTCCCTGTTTGGTATGAGTCTTGATGAAATTTTGGCTGCAGCAGACGTGGCTGAAACCGTTACGCCGGAAGAAAACAAATCTTCCGATGAATATAAAAATATGATGAACAACATTGATACCAAACTGGCTGATTTCGGATATATGACTCAGGCTCAGCGCAACTTTTTGGAAAATTACAGTTCGCAAGTTTACAAAGGCCGGATTAAATGGGAAGACCTGACACCGGAAGACAAACGCCTTTTGATTGAAGAAGGCAAAGAAAACACAACTTTAGCTCCGAGCAAAAAACAGATGGAATCTGCCAAAAAAGCAGAAGAAAAAACTGTTGAAGAAGACAAAATGCCGACTAAAGAAGAAGCTTCCGTAATGGAAGAAACTCAGGTTAAAGCAGAAATTCCGGCTGCAGAAAAACCAGCTCAGGAAACGCCAAATACAACTGTTCCTACTGATAACAATAAAGAAGAAGATATCGTCAAACCCGTTATTCCGGGACAGGAAGACTATGAGTTAAACGTTTTGACGGAAGATGCCAATGCGGCTTTGCTTAATCGCAATTATTCCCATATGGCTCTGTTTGCCGACAGCATCAACCCACTGGATGAAAAAGAGGACGAATTCGCTTCCAGCCGCGATGCTCTGGATATGTTGGACGTTAAAGACGAAAACAACAACTCTGTAGACGTCCGCGAAGAAATCGTCGAAACGGCAAAAGTTCAGACAATGGCCGAACTTCTGGCTTCCAAGGACAAAATCACCAAAGAACAGTTTAACAAACAGTTCCGCAATAATATTGACATGATGGTATTTTCCATCATCAATGCCGACCGCGTTGCCGAATTAACCAAATCCGGCGACACCAAAACCATGCGCAAAGAATTTGGCGAAATGGTCAATCAATTTACGGCCGGCGGCAAAAAGAACAAGATTGAGGTCAAGATTGACAATGTCATCGGCGCTCTCAGCGTTGCCAACCAGAAAATTGCCAATGTTACTGATAAGATTGAAAAACAATTCGGTAAAATTCCGGCGGTTGCCGCGATTAACAACCGTTTGAGCAAGATTGACAGCAAACTGACAAAGAAACTCGGTCAGAAATATGTCAAGGCTAAGGCTGTTGTCAGAGGCGTCAGCGGCATTGTAACAGATTTGGGACTGGCTACCCTTGCCGGTGCTACCGGTCCGGTTGGAATGGGCATTTATGCTTACTATACCTTTAACAAGCATGCAATGCCGTTCTTTAACGCTTATAAAAAAGAGACTGAAAACAGCAACATTTCGCTGAGCCAATATGCCAAGGCTCATAAGGGTGACGCGGCTATGGCAGGTTTATACACTGTATCGTCAATCTTTACTGCCGGTATCGGCGCAGCGGTTGCCGCGCATAACGTTGCAACTTCTGCCGGCGCAACCATGGCTGATTCTTTCACTAAATTTGCGTCAACGGGTAAGATTGTTGCCGGTGCTACGGCAGTCGGAACAAAGCAGGTTCTTGATATTCACGACGCTTATAAAAACGGCACGGCAAATGACGTTGCCAAAGCTGCAGCTAAGGCTGCCGGCGCAATCGCCCTGTTCGCCCTTGCTGCCGAAGCCCGCAACCATTATGATTTGGTTCCGCACGGCACAGGTGTTGACGGTGCTGCCGGTGACACACAGACGCCGAGCGTAGTTAACAACATTGTTAACAATTACTACACAACTGAGAACAATTATTACGATTACAGTTCTCATGATCAGGTATATATTGACAACTGTTGCGAACCTTGTGACTGCGATCAGAATGTTCCGGTCAAGCCTGAACCGACTCCGCTTAAACCCGAGCCTCAGCCGATACCGGTTACTCCAGCACCAACCCCGGTTGTTTCTCATCCGGCTCCGGAACCAGATCCGCTTCCGACAACACCGAAACCGGATCATGTTTCCGTTGCCGTCGAGCCTGCTCCGGAATTTGTTGAGAGAGAAGCTGCTCCTGAGTTTATTGAACGGGAGAATGCACCTGAATTTGTTGAACGGGAACAAGCTCCTGATTTGCCCGGCCAGGATACACCGACTC
>JAUNPO010000183.1 GCA_030536665.1 Pseudomonadota bacterium | reverse complement strand
GGCTACAACAAACCCGGACGCGTTTGTTTAATTCGGAAAATCTGATTCATGCCTATACGGATTTGGCCGGTTTGGAAAACAAAGACATTAATGACCGGCTGAACGTTTTTTCCAGTCGTTATGAAAAGCCGGAAAAAGCCTATTAGTTTTTTTATCGCAAAGAAAGCCGACGCAGGGTAATAAGTTTGATTTTGCTATTGCCAAAAGGTGTGTTCGCTTATATTATTCAGGTGATTTTGTCTTGCGAATGCGAGATACGCTTATTATATATAAAAAGATTATAAATCATAACAAAGGTAAATATGTTTACTAAACTAAGAAATAAAATTAACTCTATGTACCTGGTGCAAAACTACCGCAAAATTTTGGTATATGTCCGCCCGTATTGGTTCCGGGCTTTGGTCGCGGTGCTGATTACAATTCCCATCGGGAGCATGGATGCGGTTATTGCCTGGTCGCTGCGCCCATATATGGATGTGGTGATGGTAGAAAAAAACACCGGTTCTTCCTCTACTTATTTAATTCCGGTTTTGATTGTGGTTTTCAGTTGTGTGCAGAGCCTGCTGAACTATACGGCGACTTATCTGAACACTTGGGTCGGCCAGCGGATTTCCATGGATGTCAAGATGAAGCTGTTCGGCAAGCTGATGACTTATAACGCGGCTTTTTTTGACAAGCAGAATTCCGGGGACATTCTGTTCCGTTTTAACGCCGATGTGGATTTGGCCTGCGGCGGGCTGCTGTCTAATTTGAAATTGTTTACGACGCGCGTGTTTTCTTCTTTGTCGCTTATCGGCGTGTTGTTTTACAATTCGTGGCAGCTGGCGATTGTAGCGGTTGTTGTCCTGCTCGGCGCCCTGTTTCCGCTGACCCGCGTTCGTCGCAAGATTTTGAGCATTATGGACAAGACAATCTTTTCCGGCGCGGCAGTGATGACACATTATAACGAAACTTACAGCGGCAACCGTATCATAACTTCCTATAATCTGTATGATTATCAGCAGAAACGTTTTCAGGATACTTTGCGCAGCGTTTTCAAGCTGGGCATGAAGATGGTTCAGCGTACCGGCATGTTGTCGCCGCTGATGCATTTTATCGTTTCTTTGGGGACGGCTTCGGTTATCTGGCTGGGCAGTTATCTGATTGTGACGCACCAGATTACGGCGGGAAGCTTTGTGTCCTTTATTGCGGCGCTGATTATGCTTTATAACCCGATTAAGAGCATCGGCAACAACTTTAATTCAGTGCAGATGTCGCTGATGGCGATGGAGCGCGTGTTTGGGCTGTTGGAGGCCAATCCGGCAATTATGAGCAAGGAAAACGCGAAAAAGCTCGGCGATATCAAAAAAGGCATTGAATATAAAGATGTCTGCTTTGAATATGTTCCGGGCAAGCCGGTTTTGAAGAATGTTAATCTGAAGATTAATGTCGGCGAGACGGTGGCCTTTGTCGGCAATTCCGGCGGCGGTAAGACGACGATGGTTAACATTCTGCCGCGTTTTTATGACATCAAGTCCGGTTCACTGATGATTGACGGCATTGATGTGCGGGATATTGAGCTGGCTTCCCTGCGTGATAAAATTGCCATTGTTTTTCAGGATAATTTCCTGTTTTCGGGGACTATCCGCGAAAATATTTTGCTGGGACGCGAGGACGCGACGCAGGAACAGCTTGATAATGCGATTAAGGCGGCTTGTCTGGAAGAGTTTATCGGCACTTTGGAAAAAGGCGTCGATACGCAAATCGGCGAGCGCGGCGTGTTGTTGTCCGGCGGCCAGAAGCAGCGTATCGCCATTGCCCGCGCTTTTATCAAAGACGCGCCGATTGTTATTTTGGACGAGGCGACTTCCGCTTTGGACAACAAGTCTGAAGCCGTGGTTCAGCAGGCGATTGAAAACCTGATGAAAGACCGCACGGTATTTATTATTGCCCACCGTTTGTCAACCGTGCGCAATGCCGATAAGATTATTGTCGTTAATTACGGCGAGATTGTCGAATCGGGAACGCATGAGGAACTGTTGAAGCAGGAAAACAGCATTTACGGGTCTTTGTACCGGACGCAGCTGAAGTAATGAAAAATCCCGGAGATTTGCCCGGGATTTTTTCAAAATTCAGAAACAAAAATTCCATAGGAAGCTGAAGATCCTGAAAATTTTGGTGCCGAGTATATCGTTCCGGCAGAATTATCGTCATATGAAAAATCAAGAGACCAAACAGAAGAGTCGGAAGCTTCTGTCGAAGAATAGAAAAAACTACTTGTTTGTGTGGAATGATATCCGATAGTATCTGCACCAATATATAAAAGGCCAATGTTTATTTGCGTTAAATTATTTTTTATATTGTTCAAAATTCCGGCGGCAGGAATACAGAACCCTTTTTCTTGAGCATAGCCTGCCACAGGATAAAACTGTTTCAATGTATATTTTCCATATGGGGTGTCTGAGTTTGTTTTTGCAAAATCTATAATTTTTTGAGTATTCCCACAACTGTTAAAGTCAGTCACGGCATCAGTTTTTGTATAATTTTTTAAGGTCGGAATATC
>JAUNPO010000182.1 GCA_030536665.1 Pseudomonadota bacterium | reverse complement strand
TCATCAGTCAGCCAAAAAAACAGCGTAAGCAAAGCCAAAATAAAAGCGGATTTTAAAAGGTTGCGTATCATTTGTATAATTTCCTTTTATATAAATAGTCATTCTGTACGACATGGACTGTCCAATATAATTTGGTGGCAATTTTCACAATGCCATTCAGCTATTAATGCCTTTTGGCTATTTTTGAGAAAGCGGCGAATTTTCTGTATTGCTGAAATCCTGGCGTATAGCATTTAACTCTGCTGCAATGATATAAGAAACAGCTTCATCAAAAGAAATTCTCCTCTCAGCCTGTTCTATCCAGTGGGTGAGTTCTGGATTCTGTGTTTTTTGAAACTCGGGAGTCTCTCTGATAAATTTAACCGCATTTTTAAAGTCATGGTTTTCAACTAAAGAAGCAAGCTGTTCCATTAACTGTTTTTGCGCATCTGTTCGTTTGTCTTTTTTCAAAACGACAACCTTGTCAAAATTTATTCCGGCAACGGTATCTTTAATCAAGGCAATGCTTTTGGCTACGGCATTATCGTCTGCTTCTTTGTTTTCCTGGAGTTGTTCGTTGGAAACGGCAAAGGTGAATTCTTCGGCAATTTGCTGATAATTTTTTATCAGCTCATCGTTTGAAGCAATGGGGAGGCTTTTAAGGGATACAATGGTTTGAACGGCAGATGCGATATTGTCCTGCCCTTGAGCCAATTGTGCTAAAATATCCGCCTCGGCAGCAAAGTTTTTGTTATAGAGCGCATTTTCTTTAATAAGGAGTACAGCGCTTAAAATAAGAGCATCAGTGCTTTTTGTTTCTTCAAGCGATTCTAACCGGTGGTTAAGATTGCTGAACTGTTGGTTCAGAATTTCCACCTTTTTATTTCCGACCTCGTCTTTCAACGCCAAAAAATTCTCGTTATACAGCTGAAGAAGTCCTGCATTTTCTGCAATTTTCTGTGCGTTGGCAGAAATGGCAGCCGGAAGGTTTTGCAGTTCTGCAATATGTTTTCCCTGTTGTAAGACCGTTTCGGAAAGGGTTGCAAAGTCCTTTTGCCGGTCATTATGTTTCGATTCCATAATCAAAACGGCACCGGTAACGGCGGCAGCTTCAAGGATTGCAATGGCCACAATGGCTGAAGTCCACTTAAAAACTTTGGATTTTAGCTTTTTAGGCTCTGTTTTTACCGCTTGCTCAGACATTTTATAGCCTCCTTATATAATAGTTGTTTGCATTCTGCAAAATATAGTCTATAAAATAAAAAAATAAACTTCAATATTTATTGGATAAGAACATGATAGTTTTAGGGATAGAAAGCAGTTGTGATGAAACGGCGGCAGCGCTGGTAAACGATAAAAAGGAAATTCTTGGCGAAGCGCTGTTGTCGCAGGAAGAACATAAGGCGTTTGGCGGTGTTGTTCCCGAAATAGCCGCCCGTTCGCATTTGGATCATATTGACGGTATTTTGGAACAGTGCTTTGCCAAAACCGGGCTGACGTTGAAAGATATAGACGCTGTTGCCGCGGCGTCAGGGCCGGGGCTCATCGGCGGCGTGGTTGTCGGCGTTATGACGGCCAAAGCCCTGTCTGTCGCGCTAGATAAGCCTTTTGTCGCCGTTAATCATTTGGAAGGGCATGCTCTCGCTGCCCGCATCAGTAACGATGTAACATTCCCTTATTTGCTGTTGCTGGTGTCCGGCGGGCATTGCCAGATTTTGGTAGTAAAAGACGTTGGGCAGTATGAGCGGTTGGGAACAACGATTGATGATGCTGTAGGAGAAGCGTTTGATAAAGTGGCGAAAATGCTTGGCCTGGGCTATCCGGGAGGGCCTGCGGTGGAAAAATTGGCAGCAACCGGAGATGAAACCAGGTTTACGCTGCCGCGCCCGCTTATCGGTACGCCGGATTGTAATTTGTCGTTTTCCGGTTTAAAAACGGCAGTACGCAAAATTGTTGAAACATATTCGCCGGACGGAGAAATTGCTCATGCCTACATTCCTAAGCAGGATATAGCCGATATCTGCGCTTGTTTCCAATACACCGCAACGGAATGCCTGTGTCGGAAACTTGGAAAAGCAGTCGCATATTTCAAGCAGAAATATCCGTCAGGCAGAAATATTGTCGTTTCCGGCGGAGTCGCTTCTAATACCTATCTTCGGGCAAAATTAAAGAAACTGGCTGATGACAATGGGTTGTTATTTGCCGCGCCGCCGATTCGCTTTTGTACGGATAACGGTGTTATGATTGCTTGGGCAGGATTGGAGCGTTTTCGTAAAGGCTTTGTCAGCCCGCTGGATTTCAAGCCTCGTCCGCGCTGGCCGCTTGATGCAGATGCGCCGAAAGCAGCCGGAGCCGGCGGTGTAAAAGCCTGACAGGCAAAAACATCAAGGATGGTTTTTATGCGAAAAAAGTCTGAAATTTTAGAAATAATGGAGATATTCAATCGGGATGACCCTAATCCCCGATGTGAATTAAATTACAGCAATGCTTATACGCTTCTGGTTGCTGTGGTTCTGTCGGCGCAAACGACGGACAAAGGCGTTAATCGGGCTACGGCAGAACTGTTTAAGGTAGC
>JAUNPO010000027.1 GCA_030536665.1 Pseudomonadota bacterium | reverse complement strand
GCGATACGGGTTATACATGGGATGCGACGTCAGGGTCTTGCGTTTGTTCGGGGACAGACTGGTGCGAGATAAACCAGAACTGCGGGGCTTTGGGATACGCCAAGCAGACCTGTTCCGGCGCGGCCGTTAAGTGCCCGTTTGATGTGAGTTATAGTTATTGCTTGTAGGGGGGGAAAAAGATGAGAAAAGTTATTTTATTAAGCACAACGATAATGATTGCTCCTTTTATGGCGGGGGAGGTGTCGGCGCAGTGTGCGGCGACACAGGATTGCGCCAGTTTGGGATACACTGAAACCTCTAATAAAGGCGGGTGCTTGAAATGTCCCTTCGGAAATTACTGGGCTTGCAAAGGAAGTGGCGAAGCAGATAAAGCCGTTCTGGGGCAATGTACCGGCTATGCCAAGAACTGTAAAATCGGAAATATTTTGAACAACGACGGAACTTGCTCAAGTAAAAAAGTCAGCGGCAAGACGCCGATCGGTGTTGTAATTTACATTAGTCCGGAGAATTGCGGGTGGGCCATAGCTTCCAAATCTATTTCAGGAATGATTGTGTGGAGAGATGAAGTTAATGGTGGAAAAGATGTTGTAACGACATCAAATTGGAAAACAGCAATTAATAATTTTGACTCTTGCGGTAATACGCAAACACTTACCTCAAAAGGATCTAATGGAATCTATCCGGCAGCATGGGCTGCAGTCAATTATGCACCGAGTGCGGCGCCTGCAACAAAGGGAAAATGGTGTCTCCCTGCGCCTGGCGTTCTGAATAGTCTGTATACGAATTTAAGCACTGTTGATTACACTCTGGTAACAATTGGGGGTGAACAGTTTGTTGATAATAGTTTAAACATCTGGGCGTCATCCGATTATGATAACTCAGATGCATGGACTCTTTGCGCAACCTGTGATGAGGGAGCTAAACAGGGAGGCTTGAATAATTGGATGAAGTGGAACGCCGAAGGTGTCTATGTTCGTCCGGTGATTGAGTTTTAATTTTTAACCAAGTTGATGATTTATTTTTTATACACAATATCCCCGCATTTGTTAATGCGGGGATATGTTTGTTTATCTCCAGGAATGGATGAGTTCAGCACAGGGAATGTCATCTTCGTTAAAAGACATAATGCGGCCCAAATGCTTGATGTACGGGTCGTTGTTAAGAAAAAACCTCTTTTCGACCACAACCGGATTGCAGCTTTCAGGCAGAAAGAACGTTTCAGTCAAAGGGTCATAAGTCAGTTCAACCAGCTGTCCGACGAACAGGCCGTTAACAGATTCTTTTTGCCCCTCTTTAAGCAGGTGCCGACAGGTTTCATCCAACAACTTGATTTTCTTGTCGCCTACAGAAAATTCGGTTATGTCTGCAAGTTCAAGATTTCTTCCGTTTCCGTCGGGACAGTAAAGAATAACAGAAGCTTCGCTGCCGGGTTCCATCAGTTCAAAGAACGTTTCTCCCAATGCGGTTTTATACAGGAAGATGTCGCCGTTCACATAAAAAGCAACTGCCGTATGGCTGGTGGCAACAACCGTCGCTTTTGATTCTTCGGGATGAATTTGCAGCAGAGCGCGAAATTCACGGGGAAGAACCAAAGAAAGCAGACCGTCGGAATTAAAACCGATAACTTCAAAATCATACTCTTTCCCGATATCAAATTTGTGATTCTCGCCGTTGATATTATCTGTATAAACAACGCCGAGAGCGCCGCCGGCCAGTTGAACGGAAAGTTTGTAACAGTTTTTTTCGATTACCGTACCGGTATAGATTTCACCGGGCATAAACATTTCTTGATAAAATTGATAATTTTTCATAATTATACTTTTTTAGTGAATAATAATTTTGTTATATCGCTGTTTATAACATAAGATTGGAAATATTTCAAGAAAATTTTGTCTAGCAGACTATCGTTGCATTTGCTGGCGCCTGATTTTTTGCAGTTCTTTCAGACGGTTCTCCAAATCCTGAAGTTTCAATTCCAGTTGTTGCGGCATTTTATGCTTTCTGGCTTCTCCGGACTGACGTTCGGCAACATCAAGCTCCCCGATGCGCAGGCTGAATTCCGCTGCGGCATAATTGGCGTAAGCTTCGTCATCTTTCATGCCGTAAGCTCTTGACAGAAACAACCAGGCATAGGTGTCCGGGCGCTGGATAAGAGATTTGTTCAGCAGGTTGATGATTTTTTGAACATCGGCAGGTGAGGGGGAATCTTCCAGCATAATCTGTGCCAGATTAAGTTGAAATAAAGCGGAATAAGGCAACAGGTCATAAGCTTTCTGATAGGCGGTACGCGCCTCGGCAATTTGACCGTTTTCGGTGTAAATTTGCCCTTTCAGTTCATAAAAAAACGGGTTCTTCGGCGCTTCGGCAATCAGACTGTCAAGCTCTTTCAAAGCCGCCGCCGTTTTCAGCTGTTTGAAATAAGCAATGCTGCGGGCATATCTGGCCGGAGCCGAAACGTCTTTAAGCGGATAACGGCGCAGGACTTTTTCCGGCGCTTCCAAAAATCCGCGCAGTTTGGCTTGTATCATTTCAAAACGTTTTTGCTTAAGCGTATCGGCCTTAAACGGCGATTTTTCGGCCGCATTGCTCAGAAAAGCCACACGCTCGGCAGTAACGGGATGCGTTCGGAAGTAGCTGTTTTCGTCAATCCCGCTCATAACATTCTGCTGCTGAATTTTTTTCATAAAATCGCGCATGCCGGCCGGAGATTGTCTGGTTTTTGCCAAAAGCTGCACAGCGGCTTCATCGGCGCTGCGTTCTTCCTGAACCTGATAGGCCGTCATATTATAAATGGCGGAACTGGATGTTCCCATCAAAATCGCCATACCGACATCGGCTCTGCCCGTTACGGCGCCGAGAACGCCGGCCGCGACCAAAGAAGCCAGGCTGGCTTGCTGGAGGCCTTGCAGTTTCATCTTCTGCCGGAGGATATGTCCGCCCTGAATATGGCCTGTTTCATGTGCCAGAACCCCGGACAGCTGGTTGTAATTGTCCGCATTCATAATTGTCCCGGTATGGACAAACATATTGTTGCCGTCGCCGACAAAGGCATTCAGGCTGTTGTCTTCAACAATGAAAATGCTGTTGCGGTAAAAACGGATACCGGCCGCCTTATAAATCGGCTGCAAAATTTCGGCCAGAAACAGCTCCGTTTCTTCATCAGTCACCAGACGGATGCTTTCGGCCTGTACCGATGCTGATGCCAAAAAGGCTGAAAGCAGGAAAACAACCTGCGCCAGCCTTTTTAGTCCTGATAATGTCAGTCGGATAAACATCAGCTTATGAGTTTTCTCCACCACGCTGCTTTTTTGCCTTCCTTGTTATCAGCCGCGGTGTCATTTTCATTTTTTATGTCATCATGGCTGCTGTAAAGGATAACGGCTTCCTGTTTGTCTTTGTGATGCTCGTGGCTGCTGTCCTCGTTGTTGTCATTGCTTTCGCGGTTGTTGCTGCGGCGGTCGCGCTTATTCCGGCGGTCGCGGCGGTCAAAACGTCCGCGGCGGTCGCGTTTGCCGCGGCGACGGTTGTTTGCGCTGCCGTCAGATGAACCTTCCTCACGTTCATTTCTTTCGCTGTTTTCACTGACAGTGGCTTCCTCGCTTTTCTCCGTTTCGGCAATTGGTTCAGCCGAAGAAAAATCTTCCTCGTCAAAGACTTCGCTGAACGCGGGAACTTTTTCTTCCTTAGTTGGCTGCTTAGCCGCTTTGGTGCGTTCGATTCTGAATTCTTCAACATTTTTCATGTTATTATCCGCACTGATAATAACTGACATGTTATAACGTTTTTCCAAATCGACAATCGCCTGTCGTTTCTGGTTGAGCAGATAGACGGCGACATCGCTCGGAACAAAGATATTCAGAACGGATGAACGATTCTTGATACCTTCTTCCTCAATGTTTCTCAAAATCAGCACACAGCTGGATTCTATGGTCCTGATCATGCCTTTGCCGTGACAGAACGGGCAAACCTTGTAATTGCTTTCCATAAAGGATGAATGCATTCTCTGCCTTGAAATTTCCAGCAGCCCGAAGCAGCTCATTTTGGCAATCTGAACTCTCGCCCGGTCATCTTTCATGGCTTCTTTCATACGCTTTTCAATAGCCTGATTGTTCTTCGGGTCTTCCATGTCAATAAAGTCGACCACGACCAGTCCGGCCAGATTGCGCATTCTGAGCTGGCGGGCAATTTCGTCAGCCGCTTCCAGATTGGTTTTGAGCGCGGTTTCTTCCAGGTCTTTTTCTTTGGTGGCGCGGCCTGAGTTAACGTCTATGGAAACCAAGGCTTCCGTCGGATTAATAACCAGATAGCCGCCGGATTCTAATTGAACATTGGTATCGTGCAGTTTGTCAAGTTGAGCCTCGACCTGAAAACGCTGAAACAGCGGAATGTCGTTTTTGCGCGTGGATTTGATTTTTTTCAGATTTTGCGGTGCCAGCATTTTAATAAAGTCACGCGCTGTCCTAAAAGCTTCCTCGCCGTCGACAATCGCTTCGCTGATGTCTTTGGTAAACATGTCGCGCAGGGCACGCTTAATCAAGTTGCCTTCTTCGTGAATCAAAGCCGGCGCTTTATTCTTCAAAGCGGCGAGGCGGATATTGTTCCAGGTTCTGATAAGATAGTTATAGTCTTTGACAATGTCTGACTTGCTTTTTTCTTCGCCGGCGGTTCTGACAATCATGGACATTTCCGCGGTCAGC
Organism: Pseudomonadota bacterium; assembly: GCA_030536665.1. Classification (GTDB taxonomy): domain Bacteria; phylum Pseudomonadota; class Alphaproteobacteria; order RF32; family CAG-239; genus HGM16780. The sequence continues at coordinate 12,547 of JAUNPO010000027.1, read as the reverse complement.
GGCAGCTCTTTGACAATGCCTTTCAGGCGTTTGCGGTCGGCAACATTGGTAATCTTGCGGGAAACGCCGCCGCTTTTAATGCGGTTTGGCATCAGGACGCAGTATCTTCCGGCTAAGGACAAATAGGTTGTCAAAGCCGCGCCCTTGTTGCCGCGTTCTTCCTTAACCACCTGAACAAGCAGGATTTGTCCTTCTTTGATAACATCTTGAATTGTACTGCGATGATAGAGTTTTCTGACTTTTAACAGCTTTTTCTGGAGCTCAAAATCATTCTCGCTGTCCTCATCCTCGTCGTCATCGTCGGCGGCGGGACACAGCTCGTCATCCTGATTGTTTGAAATGATTTCTTTTTCTTCAAAGTCGTTTTCTTTGCTCTCAGTGTCGACTTCTTCACTGATGACTTCGCCGTTGTCAGCGCTGGCGGCCAGAACTTTCGGCGCTTCGGAAGATTTTGCCGTCGGTCTTCTTCTGCGAAAGCGGCGCCGTCCCCGGGCCGGTTTTTCCTCTTTGCTTTCTGCTGCGGCTTCTTCGCTGTTTTCTTCATTCTCTGTTTCGGCAGCCTGTTCTTGTTCGGTACCTGCCGCCTCAGCCGTGTTTTCATTGTCTGGCGCAGTTGGCTCGGATGTATTCTCCGCTGTTTCGGATACTTTAACTTCTGCCTGAGGTTCTTCTGAACTTTCCGGCAATGCGTTTTCGGTGGTTTCAGGCTGTGTTTCTTCTTGAGCGGCAGCTTCCGTAGCGGCCAGGGCTTCAGCTTCCGCTTTCAGCCTCTCGGCACGGCGCTGTGCTTTTTCCTCGCGGATTCTTTCTCTTTCCGCTTCGCGCTCTTTTATGGCCTGCTTCTTGGCTTCAATAATTTCATCGACTTCCTTTTCCACTTCGGCGACAACTTCGTCGGAAACATTATAATAATCGGGATGAATTTCCCCGAAAGCGAGAAAACCGTGGCGATTCCCGCCGTAATCGACAAATGCCGCCTGCAGGGACGGTTCAACCCGCATGACTTTTGCCAGATAAATATTGCTTTTAATTTGTTTTCTGCTTGATGATTCGAATTCGACGTCTTCGATTTTATTTCCGTTTACGATAACAACTCTGGTTTCTTCCGGCTGTGTATCGTCAATAAGCATTCTTTTGACCATAATAAACTCCTCGGCAATCCGGCGGCGTTCGGCCGCTGATTGAAAATTAGATACAATTCTGCTGGGAAGATTCTGTAAAAAGCCAGATTTTTAAACTGCCCCTGTCAAACAAAAGGCGGAATACATAATCTATATAAATTCGGAAACCCAAAACAAAATCAAACCTCGCGGTTTCCGTCAAAAAAACTTTTTTGCTTTGAACTGAATTATTTAGTTGCTTATTTAGTGTTCAAAGCCGGAATACATCCCAAAAAACTTTCATTTTGTGCTATGCGGGCGCATTTTTATAACAAACGGCGGGCACTACTCAATTAAGTCTTGAAAATATCTCATGCTTTCTGTAATAAAGACTTCAATGTTTCATGCTTATAAAACGCATAACAACAATAGAATATACATTTTGATTTAAAACACAATATTAATTTATAGACACGCATAACTTTTTTTATTAACGCATTGGTAAGAAGTGTTTTATATACTGAAAATGTAAAGGATTTTGAAGAATGATGACGGCCGTTTGCAATATGCTGAGTTTTGTAAGGCGCAGGGGGATATGCCTTCTGCTGGCCTTGCTGTGCGTGTTGCTGCCGTTTTTTTCCGAGGCTTCCGCCAGTCAGATAAAATCAATGCGCATTGGAAAGGGAGTCGGCAGTGTTCGGATTGTTTTTGATTCCGATGGCTCCTTTGAATATAATGCTTTTATTATTTCCGGGCCGTCCCGTCTTGTTGTTGACGCTTATAACGTTGATGTCAATCCGAAAATAGAGCGGCAGATATCCAAAAATAACCTTATCAGCTCCACCCGTGTCGGTGTTGTTGACGGCGGCGGTCGGCGGATAGTCTTTGATTTGGAAAAGCCCGTTGTTATTAAAAAAGCTTTTATGCTGCCGCCGCAGAGCAGCTTCGGCTGGAGATTCGTCATTGATGTTTCTTTGGCGTCCGAACGGGAGTTTAAGTCAAAAGTCGGCACAAGCTATGCCTTTACCAGCAGTGATAATCCCGGTGGTTCTTCGTCAAAAAAAACAGCGTCTGCGGCAAAAAACAAAACAAAATCAAATTCCAAACGCATTATTGTCCTTGATCCCGGACACGGTGGTAAAGACCCGGGCGCAATTGGCTATTCGGGCGTTTACGAAAAAAACATTACCCTTGCCATGGGGAAGGAATTGAAAACTTTGCTGGAAAAAAGCGGAAAGTATAAAGTTTATCTTACCCGCAGCACGGACATTTTCATTCCGTTGCGCGACCGGGTCAAAATTGCGCGTAAACACAATGCGGACCTGTTTATGTCCATCCATGCCGACAGCACGAAAAACCGCAGCGCCAAAGGCCTGTCCGTATATACCTTGTCTGAAACGGCTTCCGATAAAGAGGCGGCGGCTTTGGCTGAGCGTGAAAACAAGGCGGATGTTATTGCCGGGCTTAATCTGGTGGAACATTCCCGTGAGGTTTCCGACATCTTGATTAACCTGGCTCAGCGCGAGAGCATGAACCGTTCTTCCGAGTTTGCGACTTTTATGGTTCAGGAAATGAAAAATTCGGTTCAGCTGGTTGACAACACGCATCGTTTTGCCGGTTTTGCCGTGTTGAAAGCGCCGGATGTTCCGTCTGTCCTGCTCGAAATGGGCTATCTCTCCAATCGGCAGGAAGAACGCCTGCTCAAACAGCAGACTTACCGCAAAAAACTGGCGATTGCCACCAGCCGCGCCATCGACCGTTATTTTGAAAATATGCAGCACGCTTCTGTTTTTTAAGTTTTCTGATTTTATAAAGTTTAATAAATGGTAAAAATCTTTTGCAATTTTCTTAAATTGTACTAGATTATTGCTCAAAACCTGCGCGTAAGTTTAAATACTGGAAATATAATGTTTAAGACACTCTCGTCATTGATTAGTACATTTTTCTTTCTGGCGGTTATCGGCCTGATGGTGCTTCTTGTCGGTTATTGGAAAATATCACAGGAACTGCCCGATTATCATCAGTTGGCAAAATATGAGCCGCCGGTTACCACCCGTCTTTACGCCGGTGATGGGCAGCTGTTGATGGAATATGCGGCGCAGAAACGTCTGTTTGTGCCGGAAAACAAAATTCCTGAAAAAGTCAAGCAGGCTTTTATTGCCGCTGAAGATAAAAAATTTTACAGCCACTCGGGGATTGATTTTATCGGTATTGTTCGCGCAATTTTGCTCAATCTGAAAAATTTTGGCTCGGGCCGCCGTCCGTCCGGTGCGTCGACAATCACGCAACAGGTTGCCAAAAACTTTCTTCTCAGCTCGGAAGTGTCCATTCTGCGCAAAATCAAGGAAGCCATTCTGTCAACCCGAATGGAACAGGCTTTTACCAAACAGCATATTCTGGAATTGTATCTTAATGAAATCTATCTGGGCAACCGTTCTTACGGTGTTGCCGCCGCGGCGCTCAATTATTTCGGCAAACCTCTGGATGAACTTGAACTTGAAGAAATAGCTTATCTGGCGGCTCTGCCCAAAGGACCGAATAACTATAACCCCAAAACGCGTTATGAAAATGCCGTTGCCCGCCGTAACTGGGTTATCGGCCGTATGGCGGAAGACGGATATGTTTCCGCTGATGAAGCCGAAATAGCTATGGCTAAGCCGTTAAAGGTGGTTGACCGCGGCGATGAATTTGTTAAAAACGCCGATTATTTCAGTGAGGAAGTCCGGCGTGAGGTTCAGAAAAAATTCGGCGAAGACGCTTTGTATGAAGGCGGCCTGATTATCAGGACAACGCTTGATCCCCACTTGCAGAATATCGCGACCAAAGTTTTCCGTGAGGAACTGAAAAACTATGACGTCCGTCACGGCTATCGCGGCCCGTTGCTCCATCTGGAGGGCGATGCCAAAACGTATAATGATAAACTGGCGGAAATGCAGCTGCCGCGCGGCGCTGAAAAAAACTGGGAACTTGCCGTTGTCACCGGGACCGGGGATAAGGAAGCCGTTATCAGAACCAAAGACGGCGCTTTAGGGGCAATACCGTTCAGCCTGCTGGGTTGGGCGCGTAAAAATCTGCCGAACCAGAGGATTGGCGGCGCGCCGAAATCCGTGAAGGAAATTTTGTCAGTCGGCGATGTGATTTTGGTGGAAAAAGTGTCAGACAAGGAGATCAAAAAGCAGAAACTGGCGTCGGATTCATATAAGCTTCGTCAGATTCCCGATGTTAACGGCGGTTTGATAGCCATGGATCCGCACACCGGAAAAGTGCTGGCGGTTGTCGGCGGTTATGATTTCGGCCTGTCCCAGTTTAACCGTGTCATTCAGGCGCGCCGGCAAACCGGTTCGTCTTTCAAGCCGATTGTCTATCTGACGGCTTTGGAAAACGGTTATTCGCCGACGGATTTGATTTTGGATGCGCCTTTCGTTTTGGATCAGGGGCCGGGGCTGCCGAAGTGGAAGCCGGTAAACTATTCCAAAAATTTCTCAGGTTTAACCACACTGCGTCAGGGTGTGGAAAAATCCAAAAACCTGATGACCGTCCGTTTGGCTCAGGAAGTCGGGATGGATAAAGTTTCGGCGGAAGCGAAAAAACTCGGTGTGAACGATAATCTGCCCAGTCTGCTTTCCATGTCGCTCGGTGCGGGAGATACGCGTCTGATTGATTTGTCTTCGGCTTATGCCGTTATGGTAAACGGCGGCAAAAAGGTAACGCCGTACTTTATCGAACGTATTCAGGACCGTAACGGCAAAACGATTTACCGTCACGACACCAGGGCTTGTGAAAATTGCAATGCCGCCAAATGGGAAAACCAGCCGGTTCCCGAATTGGCTGATGACAAGGAACAGATTGTCGATAAGTTTTCCGCGTACCAAATGACCAGTATCCTGGAAGGCGTTGCTGTCCGCGGAACGGCAGCCCGCCTGCGTGCGTTGAAAAAACATCTTGCCGGAAAAACCGGAACGTCAAACGACAGCAAAGACGCCTGGTTTATCGGTTTTTCTCCTGATTTGGTGGTCGGAACTTATGTCGGTTTTGACGAACCTAAAAGCCTGGGAGCTCGGGAAACGGGAGCTTCTGCCGCTTTGCCGATTTTCAAAAGCTTTATGGAACAGGCGCTGGCCGGAAAACCGGACATTCCGTTCCGTATTCCGAACGGTATTCGCTTAATGCGCGTCAATTACAATACCGGAAAACCGGCAACGCCGAAAGACCGTTCGGTTATTGTTGAAGCGTTGAAACCGGATTTCGATTTTGACAGCAACCGCCAGAAAGTCATCGGCGGCGGAGAGGATGACGGCGAAGAGAATGATACAGGTGCCGGAAAGGTCTTTTACGGCGGAGATGACAACAGCTTCCAGTTGGGAACACAATATTAATTGAGGATATGCAATGCGTGCCGAATTTGTAGAAATTATTGAGAATATCAAGCAATCAGTCGAATTGCTGAGGAGGTCTCTTTGACTATGACAATGCGTTAATCCGCCTTGATGAATTAAACGCTTTGTCGCAGGATGCCAATCTGTGGAATGACGCCGCCGCAGCCAAAAAGCTGATGAGCGAAAAAAATACGTTGGAAGAAAACATCGGCCGTTTTGAACATTTGGCGGGCTTTCTTAAAGATTTGAGCGAACTGGCGGAACTGGCCGATGCGGAAAATGATGAAGCCATGCTTGCCGATATCATGCAGCAGCTTGAGAATTTGCGGCAGGAAGCCCGGCACAGCGAGCTTGAAGCGCTGCTTTCCAGCGAGGTCGATGCCAATGACGCTTATCTGGAAGTCCATGCCGGCAGCGGCGGAACCGAAGCGCAGGACTGGGCGGCCATGCTCCTTCGCATGTACAGCCGCTGGGCGGAAAACCATAAATATAAAGTCGAATATATTGAGGAAACGGAAGGGGATGTCGCCGGTATCAAATCCGTTACTTTGAAAATTTCGGGTCATAATGCCTACGGCTGGCTTAAATCTGAAACCGGCGTTCACCGTCTGGTGCGTATCTCTCCATTTGACAGTGCCGGCCGCCGCCATACCAGCTTTGCGTCAATCGGCGTCTATCCGGTAATTGACGATGATATTGAAATAAATATTAACGAAGCGGATTGCCGCATAGATACTTACCGGGCATCCGGTGCCGGCGGACAGCATATTAACAAAACCGATTCCGCCATCCGTATCACGCATATTCCGACCGGAATTGTCGTCCAGTGTCAAACCCAGCGCTCCCAGTTTCAGAACCGTGAAAGCGCCTGGAAGATGTTAAAGTCCCGCCTCTATGAAATGGAACTCAAAAAACGCGAGGAACGCGAGCAGAATATGCGGGATGCCCAAAGCGACATCGGCTGGGGATATCAGATACGTTCCTATGTTCTTCAGCCTTATAAAATGGTAAAAGACTTAAGAACTGAAGTTGAAACTTCGGATTGCAAAGCCGTGCTTGACGGGGATATAGATTTGTTTCTTGCGGCGGCTTTGGCTGGTAAGGTAGGTCAAACATGTTCGGCTGGTTAAAAAAATTGCTTATTTGGCTTGTTGTTTTATATGTCGCTTTTTGCGCTGCGGTTTATTATTTTCCGCAATACTTTTTTTATGGCCCTTCTGCCAAACCGTCAAATATTGACAATGCCCGTGCCAATGGTTTTAACGCCGAGGTTGTCCGTTATTTTGCTGAGGACGGAACCGAAGAAATGGCTTGGTATGTCAAGCCTTCGTCCAAAAAGCAGGTCGTCGTTTTCTTTCATGGCAATTCTTATAACGTTGAGAAATTTTATCACAAACTGGTTCCGTTCGTTCAGGCGGGTTATGGCGTATTGATGCCGGAGTACCGCGGTTTTGGCGGCGTAAAAGGAGAAATAACCCAGAAAAATCTTGAAGAAGACGCTTTGGCGGCGGTGCGCTGGCTGCATAATCAGGGCTATAAAAATGCGGATATTGTCGTTTATGGCATGTCTTTAGGCTCTCATATGGCCATAAACAGCGTGTATCAGTTTCAGAAAAGCGGAAATTTTGCGGCTTCGGTTTTGGAAGTGCCGTTTAACAGCTTAGAGGAAACCGTCCGGGCTATCGTGCCGATTCCTTTTCCTCTGAAGCTGATTGTTCGTGACAAATACGAAAACCGTTATATGCTGAGCCGGATACAGACGCCGGTCATCATTACCGGCGGCAGCGACGATAGTCTTGTTCCGGTAAAATTGGCTGAGGATTTGTATACTTATGCCAATGAACCCCGCAAAATCATCGTCTATCAGGGCGGAGAACACAATACTTTATACAGTTTCAGAAATTATGCGGATATTTTGAACTGGCTGGAAAAGAAATAAATGAAGAAAGTTTCCACTAAAAAATATCGCACGTTAAGGATTCTTGATTATTTCGGCGTCACGTTTCTGGGATTGCTGATGCTTTTGCTGTGGCAGCTTTACAAAGGGCCGATTCCCGTTCCCTACCTGAAACCTTATATTATAAAGGCGCTGAACAGTGATGATGCAAATTATCATGTGTCGCTTGATTCCGTAAATATTGAGCTTGTGCGCTCTATCCAGCCGATTAAGATTATCGCCAACAATATTGTTTTTAAGAAAAATGACGACAGTTTTGTGATTAATGCGCCGCGCACGTCTTTGTCATTCAGCATTCGCGCTTTGCTTCGCGGCATTATTGCGCCGAGTTCGATAGAAGTTGACGCGCCCAGCATTTATGTTTTTACGACTTACGGAATAGAAGCCGGCAAAAAAAACGAAATTAACAAGAAAAAAATCGAATATTATTTTGATATGGCCGAGAATTTTCTGGAGCGTTTTAATTCAGACGACAAATATTATGCCGAAAGTTACATTAACAGTATAGTCGTTAACAATGCCGCGGTGGAATTTCACGAAGTTGACCTGGGGCGGAAATGGGTTATGCCGGATGTCAATTATAATTTTCAGCGTAATTTTGCCAATATCAGCACCGATATCAGCGCGCTCCTGCGGGTAAACGGCAGGGAATCATCGGTTGGTCTGAGTCTGGAATATCAGAATTACAATGATATGCTTGATATCAAAACATATTTTTCGGACATTGTGCCCTCAGAGCTGATTGGCAGTTTTGTTGATGATGATGTCAATGACGGCCTGTATAAAATCAATCTGCCGGTAAGTGCGACAATAGATGCGGCAATTGATTTTAAGGAAATTGCCAAGCATCGGGACAATGTCGTTGCCGGTTTGGATTCCGCTGTTAAAAAAATCCGTTTTCAGATTGAAGGCGGGCAGGGGAATATTATGTTCAACAGCGATGAAAAAATGCGTTATGACATTTCTTCATTTGTATTGAACGGCGGTATTGACGGCGGCATTGATAAAATCACGATTAAGGATGCCGATTTTGACCTAAGCGGCCTGAAAACAAAACTGGGATTTGATATCAGCGGCTTTAAAAAGTATTTTATTGAAAATTCCCTAAAGAACCTGAAAATGTCGGTTACGGCAGAAATCAAGGAACTGAAAATTGATGACCTCAACAAATACTGGCCGCGTTATATTGTCGAAAGCGCCTGGAACTGGTGCAAAACCAGCCTCTTTACCGGAACAATGCACAATGCCGCGTTTAAGTTTGATTTTGCTTATGATCCCAAGATTAAAAATATCGCTTTTGCCGGGCTGGACGGAAAAGTGGATGTGAGTGATGCCGAAGTCAACTATCTTGCGGAAATGCCCAATATCTATCATGTTTACGGCCAGGCGCGTTTTACGGCTGACAGTATTAAGGTAAATCTGGACAAAGGCGTTTCCGAAGGTGTGATTTTGACCGGCGGCCATGTCAATTTATATGATTTGGATAAAGACAGAAACTATGCCGACATCAGCCTGATTATGGAGTCATCGGTAACGGATGCCCTGAAGCTGATTGACAACCCGCCGCTTAATTTTGTAAAAGATATGCAGATTCCGGCGGACAAACTGACCGGCCGCGCCCTCACGGATTTACGGCTGAATTTTGAACTCAAAGATGATTTGCTGCCGGAAGAGGTTAAAACGGTTGTCAAAGCGTCGCTCAGCGATGTCAAAATGAAAAACATTATTGAAAACAAAAGCCTGACCGCCAAAGACCTGACGCTGAAAGTAACCAACCAAAGCCTGAATCTCGCCGGCGATGCCGTCCTTGACGATATTCCGGTTGCTTTGGTTTGGAATGAAAATTTTACCGGAAAACATGACAAAAGCCGTTATGAAATTTCTTTCCGTTATGATGATGAAATTAAGAAAAAACTTGGTATTGATGTTGCAATCTTAAATCCGCCGTATATTGATGGGTTTGCCGATGTTAAAGCTGTTGTTGCCGTTTCCGATTCTCAGAAAACGACGGTAAATATAGAAGCTGATTTGCAAAATGCCGGGATTGATTATTCATTCCTTGGTTTCCGCAAAGTTAAAGGCGTGCCGGGAAATATTACAACAGAATTGAATTGGAACAAGGACCGCCTGACGTCCGTTCCTTCGTTTACGCTGACAAAATATGATTTTAACCTCAAAGGCAAGATAGATCTTAATAAGGACGGCAGTCTGAAAGTTATCGATATTTACCAGATTTTCGGTCCCAAAACCAATGCCAAGGCCAAAATAGAGTTCAGCGAAGACAAAGCGAAGAAAAAGCCCTTTATCCGCATTAATGTTTCGGGGATGAGCTATGACTTGACCGAATTTTTTGAACGGCGGGAAACGGAAAAGAAAAAGCTCCTGAAAAAATCGATTGAAGAAGCTGAAAAAGACGAGCAGGATGAGCTGGAAAAAGTAACTGATACGGATATTTTCATTGCGGTTAACAAACTTTGGACCAATCCCGATGTGCCGATTTCAAACTTTGCCGGTTCGGCAAAACTGCGTAACGGCATAGGCGTTTATGAAGTCCACATGGTCGGAAATTACGGCAACAGCAAGCAGGTTAAACTGAAAGCGGACTATGTGCCCCGGCCAAATAACGAGTTCTATCTTTCCATTGACAGTAATAATGCCGGAAGCACATTCAAGGTTCTGCGTATTTATGACAATATGACCGGCGGCAATCTACGTGTTGAGGCCAAACGCAACGCCGACAAGGATTTTATCGGCCATGCCTCTATCCGCGATTTCAACATTCACAATATGCCGGTGCTGGCTAAGGTGTTAACGGTTGCTTCTTTCAGCGGCATGGTCAATATGCTGACCGGGGAAGGGATTGCCTTTTCGCATTTTGACGCGCCGTTTGAATATAAGGACAAGGTTTTGTCTGTTCAAGACAGCAAGGCTTTCGGCAACGTTTTGGGAATAACAATCAGCGGGTCGTATAACGGGCGTACCGAAGAGCTTAACGGCAAAGGCGTCATTGCGCCGGCTTACAGCATTAACAGTTTTCTCGGCAGAATTCCGGTTGTCGGCAGTCTGTTGTCAGGAAAAGACGGAACAGTGTTTGCCGCCAATTATTCTGTTTCGGGAACGATTAATGATCCTAAAGTCAATATTAATCCGCTGTCTGCATTAAGTCCGAATTCCTTAAAGGAATTGTTTGCTTCGTTGTTTGGGAATGGTGAAAATGGATGATGTTGTCAAAATAGGTTTGGATTTTCACGGCGTTATTAATGACAATCCCAAATATTTTCAAAAGTTCACGGCGGCGGCTGAGGCGCGCGGCTGGGAGATTCATGTCATAACCGGCGGTCCGTATGACAAAGTGGCGGCTTATTTGCAAAACCACCATATTGTTTATAACCGTTTATTTGCCATTTTTGATTTTTATGACCGCAAGGGATTGGCTGAAATCAGGCCGGACGGGGAGTTCAAAATCGAAAAACAGCTGTGGGATTCGGCCAAAGCCGAATATTGCCGCAAACATAACATCCGGCTTCATATTGACGACAGCCTTGATTATAAAAAGAGTTTTTCAACGCCTTATTGCACTTATGATGCTCAAAATCACACCTGCCGCCTGGATGAACAGCATACATTAGACTTGTCCGCCCCTGTGTCGGAAACGCTGGACGCCATCGCCGCGTTTCTGAACAGGAGCTGATTCCTTAAAATTCAATAACCGGACGAACATAACCAATGGTATAAATGTTGTTATCACAAGTACTTATTATGTAATAACTTCCGCTGCGGGAAAGGCAGACGGGGTCTATGTATAAATCACCGGCAGAAGATGAAGATACAGTCAAATTGGAAGAAAAGGTTTCAAATGGATAACTTTCATATGCATTTAAGTTTCTTAATGTTTCTAAAATTGCGTTTTGATTATCCATTATCAAGTCCAACGTTCCCGATGATGGTAGGCACCAGTCACCGGCTTTTGTTCCTGCCGTTGTATAGTTATGTGCCGCCCAAGCTGCCGGAAATCTGGAAGCATCGCCGAAATCTACAATTTTTTGAGTATTTCCGCAGCTGTCAAAGTCATTATAAAACTCACCATAGTTAACGTAAACTGAAGGACATTCGTCTAGCGTTGAACAATTTTCAGTTAACCATTTATACCCGCTTAATTTCTTTAATGCCAAAGCCATACCGCCGCCGTTAGGATTTTTATAAAAGACGACGCCTATGGGTGTTTTGGTAATATCTCTGTTTTCGGTAGAGGTACAAGTTTTGTCGGAATATAAAATCCATCCGACTTCACAATTTGCTTTTGGAGCTGTCGCTTCCGCCTTGCAGCTCCACATCGTCCCGAACGGACATTTTATGCCGCCGTTCGGACAGCTTGCCTCGGTATATCCCAAACTGGCGCAGTCCTGCGTCGCCACACATTGCGCTGACACCTCCCCCGCCATAAAAGGAGTAATCAACAACATCAATGTCATCATGAAAGCCGCGCCGTTTACTTCTCCCCTCGAAGAAGGGGAGCAAGTTTTGCCCGAGTTCCACTCGGCTGCAAAACTGTGGGGTTTACGCTGCGGCATGTTCAGGATCTCACCCCTGAATCTAAAACGCCCCTCAAGAACACACTCTCCCAAGCAAAAGCTATCTCTCCCCTTGTTCAAACTCTCATCTGTTTCTCTTACCTTTTTCATTTTTTATAACTCCTTTAAAACATCCATCCTAATCGTCATTGTCGGACGTCACTCTGAGAGTGTGATCCGACAATCCAGGTTAAACAAAGCTTCCTTATCTCTACCTGGATCCCCGGGTCGCGCTACGCTTGCCCGAGGATGACGTTCTTTGTTACAAACAGTAACTATAACTCACATCAAACGGGCACTTAACCGCCGCCCCGGAACAGGTCTGCTTGGCATATCCCAAAGCCCCGCAGTTCTGGTTTATCTCGCACCAGTCTGTCCCCGAACAAACGCAAGACCCCGACGCAGCGTCCCATGTATAACCCGAAGCACAGACACATTTGCTGTATTTGTCATTACAGTCTTTTCCCTCACCGCCGGCATATCCCGTCCCATTGCATGAATACTTAAAACTCGTCGCGCACACGCATTTCTTCTGCCCCGCGT
>JAUNPO010000181.1 GCA_030536665.1 Pseudomonadota bacterium | reverse complement strand
ATCTCTCGCCCAAAGCCGTTTCGGCCTCGTCCAATGCCGAAGAAATCCTCTACAAGGCAAAAATATATCCGACAACGGTTGATGCCATTGCTGACCTGCAGCACGTTTATGCCTCTACAGCACGTCACCGTGATCAAATCAAGGAAGTCTGCGACGCCGATGCCGCCGCCGGTGAAATAAATCGGCTTTTGCAACAAAACGTCAAATGCGGCATAATGTTCGGCTGCGAGCGCACCGGCCTGCACAACAATGACGTCTGTCTGGCCGATTCCATCATCAACGTTCCGCTGAATCCCCGCCATTGCTCTCTCAACCTGTCGCAGGCGGTTCTGCTGGTTGGATACGAGTTCTACAAAACCCAAATCGAAAAGCCCGAACCCCGCCTGGAAATGAACGGCACCGAATTGGCCGAAAAAGGCAAGGTCGTCAAATTTCTCGAACATATTGAAGACGAACTGGCAGAATGCGGCAATTACCGCATCGGAGAAAAATGCGAAAAAATGGTCATCAACCTCCGCAACATCTTTACCCGCGCCCGCCTCACCGAACAGGAACTGAACACGCTCTACGGCGTGGTCAATTATCTTGCGCATAAAAAAGACGCCTGAAGATTAAAATCCTGATTTTAATCAATATATATTACATTAAGCCAATATTTAGGATTTGCCGCTATACTGGCGCTGTTTTTATATTTTAAAGGAGCCTGAAGATGCCTATCGAAGACTTGCCTCATCAGTCAACAGCCATTTTCGGATGGGACCCGATGATTTTGTCGGCCGCTGTTTTGATTGTCAGTTACATTATTCTATTCACCGAAAAACTGAACCGTGCCGTTGTTGCGCTGCTGGGCGCGTCCGTCATGATTTTTTCCGGTATTCTCTCACAGGAAACGGCCATTGCCGGCATTGACTTTAACACGCTGGCGCTCTTAATCGGCATGATGACGATTGTCGGTATCTCCGAAAAATCTGGAATGTTTCAGTTCGTTGCCGTCTGGGCGGCAAAAAAAGTCAAAGCCAACCCCAGAGGCCTCTTAGTCGTGCTGTCTTTGGTTACGGCCGTCTTTTCGGCGCTGCTTGACAACGTTACCACCGTTTTGCTGATTGTTCCCGTAACGTTTCAGATTACGCGCAAACTCAAAATCAATCCTTACCCGGACCTGATTGCCGAAATTTTTGCCTCCAATATCGGCGGCACCGCCACCCTCATCGGCGACCCTCCGAACATTTTGATCGGCTCGGCCATAAACCTGTCTTTTATGGATTTCGTCAATGAACTGACGCCGGTTGTCGCCGTTACCATGCTGGTCTTAATTTGGAGCTTTGACTTAATCTGGGGACGCAATATGGTTACCAGCGACAAAAACAAGGCCGCCGTAATGAAAATCAGCGAGATCGACTGTATCACCGACTGGACGCTGCTTAAAAAGTCGCTGTTTATTCTGATTGCCGTTATAGCCGGCTTTATGATGGCCGAACATTTTCACATTGCCAACGGCACCATTGCCATGTTCGGCGCGGCGGTTCTGCTTCTGCTCTATACACTCGGTGCCAAACACGACGAAAGAGACCACAAGATTGAGGAAGCTTTCGGTCTGGTAGACTGGACCACCATCTTTTTCTTTGCCGGTCTGTTTGCCATTGTTTACGGCCTTGAAGAAGCCGGGGTTCTGAAAGTCATGGGCGAAAAATTCATCGAATATACCGACGGCAGTATCGAAAAGGCCGCCATGCTGGTAATCTGGATTTCAGCTTTCGTTTCTACCGCCATCGACAACATTCCTTTCGTCGCCACCATGATTCCGATGATTAAGTCCATGGAAGAGTCCATGGGCGGACGCGAGGCGATGATGCCGGTCTGGTGGGCTTTGTCTCTCGGCGCCTGCTTCGGCGGTAACGGCTCGCTCATCGCAGCCTCGGCCAACGTTATTGTCGCAGGTATGGCCGGACGCGAAGGTCACCCCATAAGTTTCATGAAGTTCTTAATCTGGTCAATTCCGACCATGCTGATTTCAACTGGCATTGCCGCTCTGTATCTGCATATAAGACACTTTATGTAAACGTTCTGATTTTCTAAAAGAGGAGTTTCAAACTCCTCTTTTTTTAACATAAAAATTAAGATTATTTTAGCTTTATGGAGCTATACACAAAATGTAAAACAAATTAATTTGATATAAGGGAAAACATATTATGTCAGACATAACCTCTGTACCGCAGCTCATCTGGGGAATAGATGCCAAAATTCTGGCCACGGCCATTGTCATCATCTCCTATGTTGTTTTGTTTACGGAAAAGGTAAACCGGGCGATTGTTGCGCTGCTGGGCGCCACCGTCATGATTTTCTCCGGCATTCTCACGCAGGAAACCGCATTAAAGGGAATTGACTTTAACACGCTTTCGCTCCTGATCGGCATGATGACGATCGTCGGCATTTCCGAAAGGTCGGGAATGTTCCAGTTTGTCGCCGTCTGGGCGGCAAAAAAAGTCAAAGCCAATCCGCGCGGACTTCTGGCCGTTTTGGCAATTGTCACCGCCTTTTTCTCCGCCTTTCTGGACAACGTTACCACTGTTTTGCTGATT
>JAUNPO010000026.1 GCA_030536665.1 Pseudomonadota bacterium | reverse complement strand
TGAATATGGCTGTAAGGGGATATTTTAGGTCTAAAACGGCTCAGCGCTTTCGTGCAAAACCTTATTACGCTGACATCCGCCCCTAGCACATATTTAGGCAGATATCAGCATATACTTATTTAAAGTCGCCATTATGTTTAACGACTACTGTTATAAAGGGTTTCGACGCCCTCGGCGGCAAACTCTGCCGCTTAAAACCAATTCTAACATGAAGGCTTTTAGGTTGCAATCTTTTTATTTAAAACTAAAAACTCCCGAAATTTATATTTCGGGAGTTTTTGCAATAACCAAAGATTAAATATCCAGATTAACCACGTTAAGAGCATTGTCCTGAATAAACTCTTTGCGGGGTTCAACCACATCGCCCATCAGGGTAGCAAAAGTTTCGTCAGCTTCTTCCATCTGGTTGATTTTCACCTGCAACAGAGAACGCGCCTCGGGGTCAAGTGTTGTTTCCCAAAGCTGTTCGGGGTTCATCTCACCCAATCCTTTATAGCGGTTGATGGTAATACCTTTCTTTCCGGCCGCGACAATCGCTTCAACCAACGAAACCGGGCCATGAATTTTCTTTTCCAGCCCCTGTTTTGACACAAGCGTACTGAAAGTGCCGAAACTTTCTTTCAGGAAAGCGCTCATCTCGTTAATCATCTGCGCTTCCTGGCTTTCCAGCATTTTCAGTTCCATAACGTGTTCTTCGGTAACGCCGCGCAGCGTCCGGGTAAATTTAATGTCATGCCCGTCAGTCAACTCGGCTTTCCAGCCTTTGTCATATTCGGCTTCCAGGGCGTCCAAACGTCCGGCCAGTGTTACCAAAGCCGCTTTCATTTCTTCCGGGCTGGCGCGCAATGCCTGGCTGAAAATGCCCATAATCGCCATTTGTTCAACGATTTTTTCCGGAACAGTCTTGCTCAGATTGACAATCAGGCTGTGGGCGCGGCGATTTTGCTCAACCACGGCAACCAGGTCTTCGCCGACAATCTGTTCCCCATCGGCCTTGATTAATGTCGCATCGTCACAACCGCCGCGGTTCAGATAATTTTCCATCTCCCGCTCATTTTTTATGTAGAGGATTGAACTTCCTTTCTTGACCTTATACAAAGGCGGCTGGGCAATATAAATATAACCGCGTTCAATCAGCTCCGGCATCTGGCGGTAAAAGAAGGTTAACAACAGCGTGCGAATGTGGCTTCCGTCGACATCGGCATCGGCCATGATAATAATTTTGTGATAACGGCACTTGTCCGGATTAAAGTCATCTCTGCCGATACCCGTGCCGAGCGCCGTAATAATTGTGCCGATTTCCGCAGAATTCAACATCTTGTCAAAACGGGCGCGCTCAACGTTCAAAATTTTACCTTTCAGCGGCATAATTGCCTGAGTTTTACGGTCACGTCCCTGTTTTGCCGAACCGCCCGCGGAATCTCCCTCCACGATGAATATTTCAGAAAGGGCAGGGTCTTTTTCCGAACAGTCGGCCAGTTTGCCCGGCAAAGACGCAACGTCAAGAACGCCTTTCCGGCGGGTCAATTCACGCGCCTTGCGGGCGGCCTCACGAGCGGTTGCCGCTTCGACGATTTTGCCGACAATAATTTTTGCCTCGGCCGGATGTTCGTCGAGCCACTCTTTCAATTTGTCGCCGACAACGCTCTCAACAACCGGACGAACTTCCGAAGAAACCAGTTTGTCTTTGGTTTGGGAAGAGAATTTCGGGTCGGGAACCTTGACAGACAAGACGCAGGTCAAGCCTTCGCGCATATCATCACCCGTCAGGCTGACTTTTTCTTTTTTCAGCAAGCCGTTTTCAACAATATAGTTGTTGATTGTGCGGGTCAAAGCGCCTCGGAAACCGGCCAAGTGCGTTCCGCCGTCTTTTTGCGGAATGTTGTTGGTGTAGCACAACATGCTTTCGTTGTAGGCATTAGTCCATTGAATACCGGCCTCAACCTGAATATCATTGTCTTCGCCGCTGATAAAAATAATTTCTTCGTGCAGCGGAGCTTTAGACTTGTTGATGTGGCTGACAAACGCTTTCAAACCGCCTTCGTAGTGAAAGTCAACTTCGCGCGGCTCGGGACCTCTGTTGTCAATGAGTTTCAGATAAACGCCGGAGTTAAGAAAAGCTTTTTCGCGAATGGAACGTTCCAGCGTTTCAAAACTGAATTCTGTTTGGGTAAATGTTTCCGGAGAAGGCAGAAATGTGACTTCCGTACCGTGTTTTCCCGGTGCCTCGGCAACAACTTTCAAATGTTCGGTAACATTGCCGTTGGCAAACATGGCAATATGTTCTTTGCCGTTACGCCAAATTCTGAGTTTTAACCAGGTAGACAAGGCATTAACCACGGAAACGCCCACGCCGTGCAGGCCGCCGGATACCTTATAGGAATTGTTGTCGAACTTGCCGCCGGAGTGCAGTTCTGTCATAATGACTTCCGCGGCGGATACGCCTTCTTCCTTATGAATGTCAACCGGAATACCGCGCCCGTTGTCGCGGATTGTGGCTGAACCGTCGGCATTCAAAATAATTTCCGTCTTGTCGCAATATCCCGCCAAAGCTTCGTCAATGGCATTGTCCAAAACTTCATAAATCATATGGTGCAGACCGGAACCGTCATCCGTATCGCCGATATACATGCCGGGACGTTTGCGCACGGCGTCCAAACCTTTCAAGACCTTAATCGAATCAGCGCTGTACTCTTTTTCTTCCTGATTGATTTCCTCTTGTGTCATTTCGTGAGTCATAATGTTTATTATCCTCTTTCATACTAAATTTTATTGCCCTCAGCATACATCAAGATGTTGTTTTTACCAAGCGAAAAATCGCAGATATTCCACAAAGGCCTCTGATTTTCAAATAATTTGAGAATTTTTAATGCGCTTCGGTCCAGTTGTTGCCGCACCCGACTTCGGCAATCAGCGGAACATCATAATCAACGACGCTTTCCATAATTTGCTTAATCAGCGCGGAAGCTTGTTCAACCTCGCTTTCCGGCGCTTCAAAAACAAGTTCGTCGTGGACTTGAAGAAGCATTTTTGTTTCCAGCCCGGCGTCAGCCAGAGCCTTAATCACCTTATTCATGGCTAACTTGATAATATCGGCGGCACCGCCCTGAATTGGCGCGTTGATTGCCGCTCTTTCCGCATTCATGGAAACGCGCTTGTTGCGGTCGTTAATTCCCAGAATTGTGCATTTGCGGCCAAACGGCGTTTCGACATAACCGTTACGGTGGGCAAATTCTATCGTTTCTTTCATAAATTGCCGTATTTCCGGCATTTCTCTGAAATAGGCGTCAATATAGGCTTTGGCTTCGTCATTGCTGACACCGATTTGCTTAGCCAGCCCGAACTGCGAAATACCGTAAATAATGCCAAAATTAATGGCTTTGGCGTGACGGCGCAAATCTGCGGTTACTTCTTCGCGCGGAACGCCGAAAACCTTGGCAGCCGTCGCGGCATGAATGTCCGCGCCGTGGGCAAATGCTTCTTTAAGCGCTCTGACGTTGGCGACGCTTGCCATCAGCCGGAGTTCTACTTGAGAATAGTCTGAGGCAATGATTTTATACCCCTTGCGGGCGACAAAACATTGGCGGATTTTTTTGCCTTCCTCGCTGCGAATTGGGATGTTCTGCAGGTTCGGGTTAGATGAAGCCAAACGTCCGGTATTAACCACTGTTTGCGAAAAAGTCGTATGAACGCGGTTGTTTTTATCCAACAGCTCAAGAAGGGAATCCGTATAGGTGCTTTTGAGTTTTGAAAAGCCGCGCCAGTCCAAAATTTTCTGAGCAATCGTATTTCCCTCGGCCGCCAGGTCTTCCAAAACGTCGGCGCCGGTCTGCCATGCGCCGGTAGCTGTTTTCTTGCCTTTGATATTTTGCTTGTCAAACAAAATATAGCCGATTTGTTTTGGTGAGCCGAGGTTAAACTCTTCGCCGGCAAGCTGATAAATCTCTTGCTCAATGCTTTTTATGTTGGCATCAAAATCGGCGCTGAGCTGCCGGAGGGCGGTGGCATCAACCATAATGCCGCGCTCTTCCATTTTTTTGAGGGTCGAAATCAGCGGACGATCAAAATGTTCGTAAATAAACGCCTTTTTCTCCCTGCTCAAACGCGGTTTGAAAAGCTGATACAGCCTGAGGGTAATGTCGGCGTCCTCTGCGGCATAATCCAAAGCTTTATCTAAAGGAACCATATCAAAGGTAATTTTGTTTTTTCCGCTGCCGCAGACTTCTTCATAGCTGATCATCTTATGCGCCAAAAACAGCTCGGAAAGTTCGTCCAGACTGTGCCCGTGTTCTGAGCTGTCCAAATCATAAGACATGACGCAAGTGTCGTCCAAAGGGAAAATCTCGGCATCCTCTCCGAAAATCTGTGCCAGAAAATGCATGTCAAACTTGGCATTGTGACCGATTTTCAAAATGGATTTGTCCGTAAATAACGGCAGCAAATATTTTTTCAGAATTTCTGCAGACAGTTGTTTAAATTCGGAAGACGAACTTGTCGGTTCGCTGAATAAATCATTTTTGTCTGCCTGTATGTCCTTGTGGGCAATCGGAATATAACAGGCCTGTCCGGGAGCGGTTGCCATCGACATTCCGACAATCTTGTCAAAAAACGGATTCAGCCCGTTGGTTTCGGTGTCAAAAGCAAAAAGGCGCTGCTCTTCGATTCGCTTAACCCAGTTTTTCAAAGATTTTTCGTCTTGCACCAATTCATAGTTTTTTTCAGGTTCCGGCGAAACCGGCGAAATCGCCGGCGCTTCGCCGGTGCAGGGAATGGCCGCGCACATTTCTGCCGCCCATTTTTCAAAACGCGGCTTTAATGTGCGAAAATCATGCTTGTCGGCAAATTCTTTCAGCGTATTGATATCCGGCTGCCGGCAATGATATTCCTCAAGATTATGTTCAACCGGAACGTTATTTTTCAAAGTGACCAGTCGGAGGGAAATTTCAGCGTTTTCCTTATTTGCCAGCAAGGTTTCGCGGCGTTTGTTCTGCTTGATTTCTTCCGCGCGGGCAAGAACCTGCTCCAAAGAACCAAACTGGTTAACAAGTTCGGCGGCTGTTTTAAGGCCGATTCCCGGAACGCCCGGAACATTGTCCGTGCTGTCGCCGGCCAGAGCCTGAACATCGACAACCTGCTCGGGATAAACGCCAAACTTTTCCTTAACGTCTTCCGGGGTGAAAAACTTGTCTTTCATCGGGTCATAATATTCCACGCCCGGACGAATAAGCTGCATCAAATCCTTGTCTGCGGAAACGACAACCGCTTCATATCCTTTGTCGGTAGCCTGCTTGGCATAAGTTGCAATCAGGTCGTCAGCCTCAAAGCCTTCCATTTCCAGATGGTTGATATTCAGAGCGTCTACCGCTTCCCGAATAATCGGAAACTGGGGGATAAGCTCTTCGGGAATTTCTTTGCGTGTTCCTTTATAATCGGCAAAAAAATCGTTGCGGAAATTCTGCCTTTTGGCGTCAAACAACACCAGACAATAATCGCATTTGATTTTGGTTGTCAGTTTCAGAAACATATTGGTAAAACCATAGACGGCATTAACCGGCGTTCCTTCCGGATTAGTCATCATCGGCAAACCGTAAAAGGCTCGGAAGATATATCCCGAACCGTCAACCAGACAAACTTTTTTGGTCATTGGCACCTGCGTTGTGTATAATTAAACCGGATTATTCCCCGGCGGATAAAAAGAAGGCACGTTCCATATTGTTGACGGAATTCATGTCTGTTATGCAATCATCATAAGCCGCAATATATTCGGACAAAGCCTGCGCAACGCAGTCTTCAATGGAGCAGCCCTCGTTTCTGGCAATTTCCATCAGTCTGGAGTTTATTTCGCTGCTAATGTTAACCGAAGTATTGTTCATAAAATTTTCCTTAACTTATTTGATGTATTATTATTAAAATACTTTATGAATCAAGGCAAGGACAAATCCGTGGCAAAAAAGGCTAAACTTAAGAAAAACAAGAAAAAAACAAAAAAAAGAGAGTCAAAACAAAGAGTTAAAATCTATTGGCTTCTGGCTAAAATTTTTCTGCTTCTGGTGATAACTTTGGGCGTTTATGTCGCCTGGTGTTTTTTGACGCTTCCCGACATGGATAAGGCGATTAACCGCACGCGTCAGCCGTCGACAATGATTATTGCCGAAAACGGCAATGAAATACAAAGTTTCGGCAGCGTTTATTCCGAAGTCGTTTCTCTGGACGAACTGCCGCCTTATGTTGCGGATGCTGTGGTTGCAACCGAAGACCGGCGCTTCTATTCCCATTTTGGTTTTGACATTATCAGCTTTACGCGCGCCATGACCGTCAATCTCTGGCATCGCCGTTATGTTCAGGGTGGGTCGACTATCACTCAACAGGTCGCCAAAAACCTTTTCCTGACGTCCAATAAAAATATAAAGCGTAAAGTTCAGGAGCTGCTGCTGGCATTTTGGCTGGAATATAAACTGACTAAGGAGCAAATTTTGACGCTGTATTTAAACCGGGTTTATCTTGGTGCCGGGACTTACGGGATTGAAGCGGCTTCGCAAAAGTATTTTCAGAAATCGTCGCGGGATTTGAATCTTCTGGAGGCGGCGATTATCGGCGGTATGCTTAAGGCGCCGTCGCGCTACAATCCTATTGCCGGTGAGAGCCGGGCAAGGGAACGGGCGGCGGTTGTGCTGGATAATATGGTAAAAAACGATAAAATTACCGATGAACAGCGGCAAAATGCCTTAAAAATGAAACTCGGTCCTGAAAAATCCTATAAGGTGGAAGGCGGAAAACATTTTGCCGACTGGGTCTATGGAGAAGTAAATGATTATATCGGCGAGCGGGACAATGACATTTATGTCGCCACAACGCTGGATCAGGAATTGCAGCAAAAAGCCGAAAAGATTTTGCGGGAAGCGGTCAAGGCGAACAAACACCGTAATGTGACCCAGGGAGCTGTTGTTGTTCTTGATAAGTGGGGGGCTGTCAAAGCCATGGTCGGCGGCGTTGATTATCACAAAAGCCAGTTTAACCGGGCAATTCAGGCTCTGCGCCAGCCGGGGTCGTCTTTCAAGCCCTTTGTTTACTTGACGGCTTTGGAAAACGGTTTCTCGCCCAATGACGTAATTTACGACGTTCCTGTTGATATCAAAGGTTGGAAGCCGGAAAACATAGATAAGAAATATTATGGTGAAGTAACGCTGAATACGGCGCTCTCCCGCTCGCTCAATCTGGCAACGATTAACCTGTCGGAAGAAGTCGGCCGTTCCAAAATTATCCGCACGGCAAAACGCATGGGAATTACGACCCCGATAGAAAACACGCCGGCTCTGGCTTTGGGCGCATTTGAGGTCAGGGTGCTGGACATGGCGGTGGCTTATGCATCAATCGCCAACGGCGGTTATGCCGTCTGGCCTTATGCCATTCAGGAAATTTACACCAAAGACGGCTATCAACTCTATATGCGCGAGCCGGATGAACCAAGCCGCATTATTGTTGATTATGCGGCGGAGGAAATGACCGAAATGCTGGAAAATGTTATTAATTCCGGAACCGGAAAAAGGGCGCGTCTGCCTTTCTTTGCCGCGGGGAAAACCGGAACGTCCCAAAACAACCGGGATGCCTGGTTTGTCGGCTTTACGGACAATTATGTTGCCGCCGTCTGGGTCGGAAACGATGATAACAGCCCGATGAAAGGAGTTGGCGGCAGCGGTCTTCCGGCAGAAATCTGGAAGAAAATTATGCTGGTAAAATAATTTCAAAATAGTGCTTTTATGTTTGAAATAATTATATATAATACGAACCAACAAAAAACAGATATTTGAAGAGGAAATAATAGAATGACACAAAAACCTGTAATGCTTCTGGTGCTTGACGGCTGGGGCTATCGCGAAAAAATCACCGACGATAATGCCATCGAAATGGGAAATACACCGAATTGGCACAGATTCGTCAAAGAATGCCCGACCTGCTTTGTCGAAACATCCGGCCTGGCCGTAGGCCTGCCGGAAGGGCAGATGGGCAACTCTGAAGTCGGTCATATGAATTTGGGTGCCGGCCGTGTGGTTATGCAGGATCTGCCGCGTATCGACCAGGCGATTAAAGATGGTTCCATCAAACAAAATCCGGTCTTGACCGAAATGATTGCCGGTTTAAAAAGCAGCGGCAAAACCTGCCATGTCATGGGGCTGATGTCCCCGGGCGGCGTTCATGCCTCCGAGAAGCATATTGAAGCCATGTGCGCCATCCTGAATGAAAACAACATTCCCGTAAAAGTTCATGCTTTTCTTGACGGCCGCGATACGCCCCCGGCTTCTGCCGCCGGCTATGTGGCTGATTTTGAAAAAACGGTTTCCGGTATGAAAAATGTTTCTATGGCAACTGTTTCCGGCCGTTTTTACGCTATGGACCGTGATAAGCGCTGGGATCGCGTCGAAGCCGCTTATAACGCCATTGCGCTGGCTGAGGGCAAACATGCCGCAACGGCGGATGAAGCAATTGCCGCGTCTTATAAGGAAGGTGTTAACGATGAGTTTGTTGTTCCTTGCGTTATCGGCGATTACAAAGGCGCCGAGGACGGAGATGTCATCTTAATGTGCAACTTCCGCGCCGATCGTGCCCGCGAAATTTTGTATGCGCTGGCTGACAACGAGTTTAACGGTTTTGCCCGTAAAAAAGTTGTTCATTTTGCCGAATGTGTTGGTATGACGGAATATTCCGTTGATCATCGCCGTTTTATGAAAACGATTTTTGGCCCCGAAGTTCTGAACAACATCTTTGGCGAAGTCGTTGCCGAGCATGGCCTGACGCAGCTGCGTATTGCCGAAACCGAAAAATATGCGCACGTAACGTTTTTCTTTAACGGCGGCGAAGAAAAGGAATTTAAGGGCGAAGACCGTATTCTGATTCCCAGCCCCAAGGTTGCGACTTATGACCTGAAGCCGGAAATGTCCGTTTATGAAGTGACGGACAAGTTGGTTGAAGCGATTGAAAATCAAAGATTCGACGTTATCATCTGTAATTTTGCCAATGGCGATATGGTTGGACATACCGGTATTATGGAAGCGGCATTAAAAGCCGTTGCCGCAGTTGATGAATGTGTCGGCCGCGTTGCCGAGGCAATTAAGAAAGTCGGCGGCGTTCTCTTTATAACCGCAGACCACGGTAATGCCGAAAAAATGGTTGATGAAAAGACCGGCGCGCCTTATACGGCGCATACCGTCGGCAAAGTCAGAGCCGTGTTGGTCAACTGCCAGACGCCGCTGGAAGGGCTGCGCGACGGCAAGCTGGCGGATGTTTCTCCCACGCTTCTTGATTTGCTGGGTATTGAGAAACCGAAAGAAATGAACGGTCAGTCTTTGTTAATCAAGAAATAAAAAAAATAATGAAACTGAAAACGGCAGGCAAAATTCTGGCTTTTGTTGCGGGAATAGTTTTATTCTCGGCTGGAAGTTTGTCTGCCGTTGAAGTGTCAAAATCCGAACTGAAAAAGATGGAAGAGCAGGTGGCCAGGCAAAATGCCGAGCATAAACGCCTGCAGGAACAGGCCGCCAAAATCAATGAAGAACTGAAATCTCTCAGTGCCAAAATGGTGCGTTCCGCCCGTTTGATTCAAAACAGTGAAGAAAAAATATCGGCAATGGAAGCCGAACTGAAAAAATTAGAAGAAGAGCTGAAGGCCGCCGAAAACAATTTTACCGTTGAAGACGACAATTTGATACGGACGCTTTCCGCTTTGCAGAATTTGGCGCTCAAACCGACGGAATCCCTGTTCGTGCAGCCGTTGACGCCGGTTGAAATTATTCGCAGCGCCATGCTCCTGCGGGAAACCGTGCCGTATTTGGAGCAGAATGCCCAGCGTATCCGTAAAAAACTTGAACAAATTGAAAAGCAGCGGCAGCAGGTTGAAAATCAGGTTAAACGCATTTTGGCGCAGAAAAAAGTTCTTGAACAGGAACACAGCCAGCTGAAAAGCCTCACACAGAAAAAGTCGCAGTTGGGAAACAGTCTTAAAATACAGTCTGCCGCGGCGCAGAAAAAAGTCAACAAACTGGCATCACAGGCGCAGGATTTAAGGGACTTGCTAAAAAAGCTTGAAAAAGAGCGTTTGGCAAAGGAAAAACGCGACCGGGAAGAAGCCGCCCGCCGGGCTGAAGAACAGCGGCGCAAAAAACAAGAGGAAAATCAGCAAGATGCCTTGATTAAATTTAAAGCTGACGCTATAAAAGAATTGGGAGATGGCTTTATTAAAGCCAAAGGGCGTCTGCCGATGCCCGCCCGGGGACAGGTTGTGACCCGTTATGGCGAAGAAACGGCCAAAGGCGTCAGCTCCAAAGGAATTATTATCAAAACGCGCGGCCAGGCGCAGGTTATTGCCCCGTTTGACGGAACAGTCATCTTTGCCGGGCCTTTCCGCGGCTACGGAAATTTAATTATTATTGACCACGGCAAAGGCTATTTAAGCCTGTTGGCCGGCCTGGAAACGATAGATACGGAGCTGGGGCAGCTTCTTCTGGCCGGAGAGCCTGTCGGACAAATGCCGGATGACGACGATGCCCGGTTGTATATTGAGATACGCAAAGATAATCATCCGATTAATCCGTTAACCTGGATACAAAATTAAAGAGGAATAAAACTGAAAATGTCTAAAAAATTATCCGCATTTAGCGCCGTCTTGTTTTCTTTGATGTTAATCAGCCCGGTAGCCGATGCTGCCCAAACCGATAAAAAGGCCGTTTCCGAAGAAGATACCTATGAGCTGCTTAATCTGTTCGGCGAAGTCTTGGAACGCGCCAAGAATTCTTATGTGAATGAAGTGTCGGATGAACAGCTTATTCAGTCCGCCATTAACGGCATGCTTGTTTCTCTTGACCCGCACTCCAGTTATATGGACGGTAAAGATTTTAGATACATGAGCGAACAGACACAGGGAAAATTCGGCGGTCTGGGAATTGAGGTAACAATGGAAAGCGGCGTTGTCAAAGTCGTATCGCCGATTGATGATACGCCGGCGCACAAAGCCGGGCTGAAACCGGGGGATTATATCGTTAATATTGACGGGCAGCCGGTTGTCGGTATGACTTTGAATGATGCCGTCGATAAAATGCGCGGCAAAATCGGTTCCAAAGTCAAACTGACAATCCGCCGTTTTAATCAAAAGCCGTTTGACGTAACCATAAAGCGTGAGGAAATTAAAATCCAAACGGTTAAAAGCAGCATCAAAAGCGAAGATGTCGCTTACGTGCGCATCACGTCCTTTAGCGATAACACCGATAAAATGGTTGAAAAGGCCGTAAAAGATGCCAAAAAGAAATTAAAGGGAAATCTGAAGGGGATAATTCTTGATATCAGAAACAATCCCGGCGGATTGTTGGATCAGGCCGTCAGTGTTTCCGATTTGTTTTTGAACCAGGGCGAAATCGTGTCAACCCGTTCCCGCAACGAAGAAGATACCGTAAAATATAATGCCAAAAAGGGCGATATTGCCGACAGGCTGCCGATTGTTATTATTGTTAACGACGGTTCGGCTTCCGCATCGGAAATTGTTGCCGGCGCTTTGCAGGATCATAAGCGGGCGGTTATCCTGGGCGAAAAAACTTTCGGCAAAGGTTCTGTTCAAACGGTTATCCCGTTGGGAAAACACGGAGCCATGCGTTTAACGACCGCCCGCTATTATACGCCGTCGGGACGTTCGATTCAGGTCAAAGGCATAGAGCCTGACGTTGCCGTGAAACCGGCAAAGGTGGAAGAAATCGAAAGCCCGTTTGAATTAAGCGAAGGCGAATATAATAATGCCTTGAAAAATGACAGCGAAGAAAAAGTTGACGCCAAGAAACAGGCTGCCAAAAAAGCCGAGAAAGAAGAACTTGCAAAAGATTATCAGTTGGCTCGGGCGCTTGATCTGGTTCGCGCCATGGGAATTTACGAACAGGGAAAAGCCCAAAAATAAAAGGATTTTGACATTTGGCGATTAGTGTAAAACAAAAGTTTAAGGCAATCGGCGTTATATTATCAGTCTTGCTGATAATAGCCGTTGTTGTGTGGCTGGCAGCGGAAAAAAGCACAGAGCCGCAGTTTGAGAACAAAGTCGATAAGCTTTTGTTTGATACGAATAACAAATCCCCGAAGTATATTATTACATTACCGGATAAAACGCGTCGCGATTTTGCTGAAAAAAACGCTGATAACAACGAGGAAAAGGCTGACAAACCGTCAAAAGCATACAAAGGCGATTTGTCTGAAGAAGATATCCGCTTGCGGGAATTGGTAAATAATACGCCCAATTTGAGCAAATTAAAGGATATTGCCGATCCGCTCCCCCTTAAATACATTGAAACAGACAGCGCCCTGAACATGGCTGAGGGAGAAATGACTTTGCCTAAAATATCGGAAGACGGTCGCAAGCCGTGGATTGAATATGCTGCGCCGGCCAAAACTGTTCAGCCGAATTTTTCGCGGATAGCCGTCGTTGTTAAAAATCTGGGGTTGGATCGCCGGACAACCCGGGCTGTTGTAACCAAATTTCCGGGAGAAATTTCCTTGTCTTTTTCTCCTTACGGTAATGAAAATAAAGAACTGATTGCCGAAGCGCGCCGCCATGGGCATGAAACATATGTTGACATGTATTTGTCTTCACGCGATTTTTTAAGGTCGGATACCGGGCCGGTGGCTATGAGCATGACCTCAAGCCAGGATGAAAATAAACAGCGCCTGAAAAAAACGGTTTCCTCTCCGTCGGCAATCGGCGGCGTAATTGTCAACCCGGGAGTTGCCGATGAAAATAACCGCAGCCGTCTTCAGGAGCTTTTTGCCGAAATTGGGAATATGGGCTTGCTCTTAATTGACGCAACCGGAGAAAATGGCGTGCAGGATGTTCCGACGACGGGGTTGCCGCGTCAAAAAGCCGATATTGTCATAAATGACGGTTTTACGCCCGAAAACATCCGCCGCAGCTTTCTCCAGGCCGAACTGTTGTCCCAAAGCAAGGGAACAGTCGTCATTGCCGTAGAACCGAAACCGGTTGTCTTAATGGAACTAAGCCGCTGGATTAATACGTTTTCTCCGCAATATACTTATGAAGAGATGAAAGAGAAAAATATTACGACAATCGAGAAGCCTTTTGCCTTAATACCTCTTTCCGAAGTTGTCGTGGAGTAAAAGATGGGAAATTATCGTAAAAATGCCGGCATTATTGTTTTTAACCGTGACCGCAAGGTTCTTTTGTGCGAGCGTGTCGGCAATTATGAAAATGCCTGGCAGTTTCCGCAGGGCGGAATAGACGGCGGCGAAACGGCCGAACAGGCTGCCGCCAGAGAATTGCGCGAGGAAACGTCCCTGACCTCGGTAAGATATGTTACCTCTATGCCAGAACCGCTGATTTACGACTTTCCGCCGGAAATAAAAAAGCGAAATGCCGCCAGAGGAATTTTCAATGACGGCCAGCAGCAATACTGGAGTTTGTACCTTTTGACGGGCGATGAAAGCGAAATAAACCTGGACACGGCGGAACCGGAATTTAAAAATTGGCGCTGGGTTGAAATAGAAAAAGCGGCTGACAATGTCGTTGCGTTCAAAAAAGAGGTTTATCGCCGGATTATAGAATATTTTAAGCCGCTGATTGAAAAATACGAATTCTAAAAAATTGTGGAAATTAAGCTGAAAATGTGCTATATTACTGCCATATTTGACAAATGGCGGTAGAAAAATGAATCCCAGATTGCATGACAAAATGATGTCGATGGTTGAAAAAGCCGGTTTGGACGGCATTTCTTCCAATGTGCCGTTTAAAGAAGAACAGTTTTTGGAACTGGTAAAGCTGCGGCAGTTTTCAATTCTTCAGGCGGCTTACGAAACGCAGGCATCGGAAATAAATTTGCCGGTTTTGGCAAGAGAAGGTTTTACCAAAAGCCTTGTCAACATTGCTTACAGCTACGCCGGGATTGACAAGCATCGCCAGAAAAAACATTCATACGAGTTTTTTCGCGACAACATTGCTGTTTATGACGGTAACCATATTCACTTTACCGAAAATACGCTTGACCCTGAAAATATGCTGCGCGCCTTTTCCCGAGAACGTATTTATAATGAACGTTTTTACCAGCTTGAGGGGATGGACACCTTTGCCATTTTTCGCGATGTCAAAAGAAAACATCAGGAACAGGAAGCACTGTCGCAGCAGCACCGTCTTTTCCGGAACGATTTAATGCAACTCGGCCTGGCGGATAATATGGCGTTAAATGTTGTAAATCCGCAAATTATGGAATTGCTGAAGGTTCAGCAGCAGCTCATTCAACAGGCTTTGGAACAGCAAAAACTGACAATGCTGAATACGCACCCCGAACTTTTGGCGCAAATTACGCCATCGCACCAAAAGCAGCTGGATGACGGCGAAATCCGGCTGTTGCTTGAACAAAAAAGCAATAATCGTGAACGGGCCTAGTTAGCGTCAAAACTGATTCGCGGGTCGACAAGAGAATAGGTTACGTCACTGAGCAGTTTAAGAATTAATCCTAGCAGGGCAAAAATATACAATGTACCGAAAATAACCGGATAATCTCTTGTCATAATCGCTTCATACCCCAGCAGCCCGAGCCCGTTTAATGAGAAAATCACCTCAATCAGAAGAGATCCCGTAAACAGCATTTTAATCAGCATATTGGGGAAACCGGCAATAACAATCAACATGGCATTGCGGAAAACATGGCCGTATAAAATGCGGTTTTCGCTTAAACCTTTAGCCTTGGCTGTCAACACATAAGGTTTGTTGATTTCATCTATAAATGAGTTTTTTGTCAGCATGGTCAGGCTGGCAAATCCGCCGATAACCATGGTTAAAACCGGTAAGGTGATATGCCATAAATAATCGGTGATTTTTCCATACCAACTCAGGCTGTCCCAGTCCGGCGACGTCAATCCGCGTAACGGAAACCATTGCCAGTATGTCCCGCCGGCGAAGAAAACAATC
This sequence comes from Pseudomonadota bacterium, assembly GCA_030536665.1. Taxonomy (GTDB): domain Bacteria; phylum Pseudomonadota; class Alphaproteobacteria; order RF32; family CAG-239; genus HGM16780. Next base: position 2,733 of record JAUNPO010000026.1, on the reverse strand, counting down.
AGAAATACCGCAAATAGAAATACCGGAATGGCAGAACCCAAAATAACTGCAAAGGATGTCCAAGTGTCAAATTTTGAACTGTCGCGAACGGCTTTTTTTATTCCCAGCGGGATTGCGACCAGATAAATAATCAACGTAGACCATAGTCCTAAAGAAACGGAAACCGGCATCCTTTCAACAATCAGCTTCCAGACGGTCTTGTCTTTATAATAACTTTTGCCGAAGTTGAAGGCTGCATAGTCTTTAATCATTTTCCAATAGCGCTCATGAACAGGCTTGTCAAAACCAAATTGTTTTTCCAGTTCTTTAACCAAGTCTTCGGGAACACCTTGTGCTCCCTGATATTTTGATGTGGAATTGGCAATGTTCATTTGCGCGGAGGAGGTAATGCTTCCCGTACTGTTGACGTTCATTCCCCGATATTTTGCCAGTGTTTGCTCCACCGGCCCGCCCGGTGCCATTTGTATCACCAGAAAATTGACGGTCATAATGCCGAGTAGCGTCAGCGGAATCAGAAACAGGCGTTTCAGAATATAATTTTTCATTTTCTGTATTCCTCCTTCAGCCACCAGGTAAACGGTTGAAACCCGACTTTAAGCGTTGTCTGCGGATGTTCAAACTTATTGACATAGGCGACACGGGAATTGGGTGAGTACCATTGCGGAATAATATAGTTTTCGTAAAGCATAACCCGGTCAAAGGCCTTGACGTAAGCCATATAATCAGCTTTGTTCTGTGCTTGGATAATGCCGGCAATCAATTCGTCGGCAACCGGATTCACCACGCCGGGAATATTGTACGAACCCTTGATCATCGCGGATTCGCTGCCCCACATTTCTTTTTGTTCGTTGCCGGGCATCTGGCTCATCGCCAAAGCAATAATGGCAATGTCAAAGTCAAAACTGTCCAGACGGTTTTTATAAACATTAACTTCTATTGTTCGAAAATGGGCGTCAACGCCTATTTTTTTCAGGTTGTTTATAAAAGGCAGCATAACCCGTGTAAAAGATTTTCCGTTTGCTGAATTATCAATAATCTCAAGCGTCAAAGGCGTGCCGTCTTTAAGGTTAATCATCTTGCCGTCTTTAAAGTCATAACCGGCTTCTTTCAGAAGTTTTACGGCCTGTTTTAAGTTTTCCCGGCTTTGTTCCGGCGTCTTATGTTCAGGATTCGCCGGAGGCGTTGTAAAAATTTCAGCGTCAAGGCGGGAGCGGTAGCGATTAAGAATTTCCAGCTCTTTTCCCAGCGGAAGCCCGGTTGCTTCCATGCCGGTATTGGTAAAATAACTGTATAAACGCTCATATTGATTGTAAAAAAGTTTGTCGTTGGCCCAATCAAAGTCAAAAGCCAGACTGATGGCTTTGCGGACTCTTCTGTCCTGAAATTTTTCTTTTCTCAGGTTAAAGGCAAACATCTGCAACACTGCAGCCTTATTGTGCGGAAATTCCTCTTTGCGGATTTTCCCTTGTTTGACAAGATTATTGTCATAACCCGTGACCCAGATTTTGGCGATATATTCCTCCCGGATGTCAATGTTTCCGGAAAACAGAGCCTGCAATGTTACCGTTGTATCCTGATAATATTCATAATCGACAATATCAAAATTGTAAAAACCGCGTCTGGAGGGGAGGTCTTTGGCCCAATAATTCGCATTTCTTTTCAGAACAACCGATTTTCCCGGCTGAAATTTATCCAAAAGATACGGCCCGCTGCCTAAATAAGGTTTTAACTGCGGTTTGCTGAAATCTTTTCCGTCCCAGTCTTTTGCCGAAAAAATGGATAATTGCGATAAAATCAGCGGCAGCTCCTTATTGTTTGTTCCTTTTTTGAAATAAAAACGGACATGCCGATCATTAATTTTCTCAACACGTTCAACATCGCCGTAATAAACCTTGTATATCGGCGCGCCTTTCTCTGTTACGGCTTTAAAACTGAAAATAACGTCATCTGCCGTAACCGGAGAACCGTCGCTGAATTTTGCCCGCTCGTCCAAAATAAAGCCGACAAAGGATTTGTCTTTCGGCTGTTCAAATTCTTTAGCGATAAGCGGATATACTGTTGCAATATCATCACTGGGCGAAACGCCGAGCGTATCCAGCGTCAACGCGGCAACTTCCGCCGCGGCGTTACCCTTGAAAATAAACGGATTGAAATTATCGAAACTGCCATAATTGGGAAAAACAACTTTACCGCCTTTGGGAGCCAAAGGATTAACATAGTCAAAATGTTTGAAGTCGTTTGCATATTTAGCTTCGCCATACAGAGAGAGTATTTTGCCGGTTTCTATATCTTTAGCCTGAACCGGCAAAAAAATGCACCAAAAAATGAAAACGAAAAAATATATCGGCCTATCTTTTTTCAATAATTTCATCTGTCCAATTACTGAAAGGAGAAACCAAAGGCTCGTCGGCAACGGCTTCAACCTTTGCCGCAGGCTGTTCTTTTCTCTCATTGTTCCATTCTTTGCGCAGAGTATTAAGCGTTTTTCTGGTTTCACTGAACTCCGCAACTTTGCTGTCGGCTCTGTTCTTGTTGTTGACATGGCCGGTAAAGTCCTCAATATCCAGCTGATTATCGTCATGCCAGCTGTCGCTTTTTTCATCAAGGTTTATTGACAGAATTGAAGTTTCTTTCGGATTGTTTTCCTGTTCTTTCTCCTCAGTACTTCCAAAACTTCTTTCCAGAGCAATTGTAAACGGATCTTTGTCCGTTAAAACCGGATCGGATTTTTTG
>JAUNPO010000180.1:467-2657 GCA_030536665.1 Pseudomonadota bacterium | reverse complement strand
AGACGCGCCGCGAAGCCCAGACGATTTTTTATTCAATCAAAAGCGACAAGGTTATCAAAATGCTGAACTTTTTGGACTCTGTTTACAATAATCATTACGGAGTTCGCTGAGCGGAGCATTATTACATTAATCTGATTTGGCATCTTCAGTTACAACAGTCCCGTCCATTTCCGGGGCTGTTTTTTTGAGGCAGATGCTCTTTTTTTGGGGATCAAAACTGATGCTGAGCCGGCCGCTGCGCAGTTCTACGGCCATACGGCCGAAGATGTCATGGCGCCAGCCTTTTAAAACCGGATTGTTTTTGTCTTTGAACGAGGCCAGCATTTTCAATTCGTCGTCATCGGCAATGAGTTTGGCCACGACGCCTTCTTCCTGGCTTCTGATTTTAAGCAGCAGCTTTAAGAGTTCGTAGAGCGCCGAGCAGCTGTGAGAAAGGCTCTTTTCTTTAGGCGGGGTAACATAGTTTTCCGGCGCAATGCCGCGGCAGAAAGAAAGAACATCCAAAATTTCTCCGGCAAGCTTGCCGTTGACAACGTCTTTGCGGATGTTGCGGATCTGAGCCAATTCTTCCGGGGTTTGGGGGCAGCTGGCGGCAATGTTCAACAGGCAGTCGTCTTTAATTATGGACTGACGCGGTGTGTTTTTGAGCTGCGCGCGTTTCTCGCGCCAGGCGGCCAGCTCGCGAAGAACGGTCAGAAAACGGGCGTTATGCGAGCGGTGTTTTATCTTCTGCCAGGCATCTTCGGGATTGACATAGTAGGTTTGGGGATCGCAAAGAGTGTCGATTTCATCCTGAAACCAACTTTCACGTCCGGATTTTTGAAGTTCCTGTTTAAAATATTCGTAGATGTGAACCAAATGGGTTACGTCGCTCAGAGCATATTCAAGCTGTTTGGGGTTTAGCGGCCGGCTGCTCCAGTTGGTGAAGCGGCAGGACTTGTCCAGCTCAAGCTTGAGAATGCTGTTGACCAGACTTTCGTAGCTGGGGGATTCGCCATAACCGCAGACCTGAGCCGCAATCTGGGTATCAAAAATGGGAAACGGCGTTTTGCCGGTCAGAAAATACAGAATCTCGATGTCCTGGCGTCCGGAATGGAAAACTTTGACGATGGCGGGGTCTTGCAGAATGTCAAAGAAGCTGTTCATTATGAGCTTTTTTGACATCGGGTCGATGATGGCGGCCTGCTCCGGGGTTCCGACCTGAATCAGGCAAAGCTCGGCATAGTAAGTCTTTTCGCGCAGAAATTCCAAATCAACGGTGATGAATTTTTGGGTTTTAAGATGGCGGCAGAATTCTTCCAGATCGTCGGTGGTCTCAATTAAGTGTATCATCTTTTTTCATATTCCGGTTAAACACAATTGTTTTTTATAAAACAATCGGGCGTTGGATTCAACAATATTTTACGACGGATGATAAAATGAATTTTGAAAATTTGTCTAGACGTCGGTGCGAAATTATGTTATGTTGGCGGCCGAAATTGATATTATGTCGGAATAATTGTGTGTAGACTTTGCTGCAATGCAAGGTTTGACGGATATATGTTTCCCATAGTTTAATTTAGTCTTTATAAAATAAGGTTATTTCGCGACGCCTGAAGATTGCGAATTTATTTTTTAATTTTATTGTTATGAATCTACAAATTATCGTGAGAAAAAATTTTGACGACGTTGATTTAATCGTTAAATCAGGAGCCGCGGTTCCAGTGGAATGCAGTTTTGGCTCCAAATCCGTGGTTGACGGTTTGCAGATGGACCATCACGGCGAGATGTCGCATCTTGAGAGCGTGGCCATTCGCGCCTATCGAGATTTTTTCGGACGGAACGCGGACAGGCCGTTTATTGTCAACCATATTGACGCCGACAACACTTTTGCGATAGCTGCAATGGGGGGATTGCTTCCGCATCCGGACAACAAATATGCTGAACGGCTGCCGGAAAATCTGCGTGCCGTATGGCAAAAAGACGTGTCGGCGTTGGCAGAAACGATTGCCACTGTCGATACGGATCCGATCGGCCGGGACATCTTGTCAATGCCGTTCGGCGAGGTGTTGGTGACATGGAATGCAATGTATGGCAACGGCGCCGAGGACGAACTGTCGGCTTTGGCCGCAATTCAGGGGTGGCGCTGGCTGTTAACCAACCGTAATGCCGTTCCGTTTATAAAAATGGCGGCGGAACTGGAAAACAGCC
>JAUNPO010000180.1:0-457 GCA_030536665.1 Pseudomonadota bacterium | reverse complement strand
CGCTTTGCTCGACCTCCGGGAACGCGGAGAGAAATTCGGGGCGGTGATGCTGATTAACGGAAGCCGGGTTTTCGGTTTCAACGAATGGTATCAGCGCCGGGACGATGAAGATTGTCCGGAACACATTGACGGCTGGGATAATCCAGTTGTGATATCTTTGGTTGAAAATGCCGGTAACATTACCATCGGCTGCCCCAATCAGCGTGTGGCCGAGAAATTGTTCGGTCTGGGCGGACTGAAAAATGTTTTTGCCCGATTGAATATGGTTTTCGGCCTGTCCGGAAACGATGGTTTCGGCGGCAGAGAAGTTATCGGCGGCAGTCCGCGCGGCCGCGTGATGACGCAGGACGAACTGCGGCTGACAGCCCGTACGGTTGACCAGATGATTGTCTGAGATATTTGTAAAAACGATGAGGGGAGGGTAAAACCTTCCCTTATTTTTTTACGGTGTGAGATA
>JAUNPO010000179.1 GCA_030536665.1 Pseudomonadota bacterium | reverse complement strand
GAACCTTTCGACGGTTCCCACACCCTCCCATCGACCTTTGGACACGTAAGTTTATAGCTTTTTTTAGCTAATGTTGTCCAAAGGAATTGACCTGCGCTTAACGCCACGGTGCGGCGGCGCAGGGGTATTGATTTTATTTAATTACATTATAAAATAAACAAATCCGCACTGCCGCCGAGCGTAGGGAAGTTGACAATTTCAGAACTTTTGACTTCGTCAAAAGCAGCCTTACAGGCTGTCGGATAATTCTTCCGATTCAACTTCAAAACTTTTGATTTCGTCAAAGTGATAATTGTATAAATTTTTATTCGTCTAAATATTTTTTTAATTCTTCAACCAACATATAAACTGTTGTACCGGGGTCATATTCAGAAGGCTTATTTTTGGCGGAATTATATGCCGCCATTCTTCTCTTGGCATTGCCTATTGCGGTATTTACACCGTCATTAACATTTACCAAATCAAATATATTTTCGTAATTTTTCTTATATTTACAATCGCCCAAATGCAATTGCTTAAATATTTCGTCCAGCTTATTGACCCACATATCTCTATGCAGAGCGGCATCACTGTAATTAAAATGCAGATACAGCCAATATTCAAAAGACTGATTGCTCCATGCGATTTTGTATCCCTGTTCCAAACCGCCTTTTATTGCTGTGTCAAAATCATCAAAGTCATCTTTATCAAAGACCACCCAAATATTTTGATATATGATTTTAGCTCTGCTTATGGTTTCGGTTGTTTTTTCAATTAATTTAGAAGTGCCGCAGCCTTCTCCCTGTATATCTATAATGGGTACTTCCACAACATCAACATTGCCGCCGACTTTATTTTTTATAAGTTTTTCAATACCTTTAAAATACAAGGGTTCACTACATTCGCCCTCTGTTACTATAAGAAAGGAATTAGCTTTAGGTTGTTTATAATCATATTTTCGTTCTTTACGTTGCTTTCTGCGTTTTTTAAAGAGATCGTCACTGCCCATTTATTTACTCACATCCATTTCAAAATCCTTAATAAGGGGGATACCGCCGTAAACCCCTGCTAAATAATCTTTTTCAAAGGAAGCGTCTGAGCGCACTTTAAAATCTGAAAGCGCTGTTAATTCGGAATGTCCGTATTCGTCCTTTTGAACAAACCAAATTTGATCTCTTCTGAAAAATTTTTTGTCTAATAATGTTGTGTCGTGTGTAGTATAAATCAATTGAGCTTTGGATTTTTTGTTGTAAAATAAATCAATAATAAATTTAAGAAGGAGTGGGTGGAGCTTTATATTTAATTCGTCAACAAAAATAGATTTGTCATTAGCAATGGCAATGCTTGCCAACACATAAACGGCAATACTCTTTATAGTCCCTTGTGATTCTTCAAGTAGGTTAATATCGTAGGAATTGCCTTCTTTGTCATAATGGGTAGTATAAAAATTGATTTTATTGTTGACTTTCTCATATTTTATATCTTTTATTCCCGTTTCAATGGAGTATAAAAAGGAAAGTATGCCTTCCTTTTGGTTATCGATAATATGAGGTAAATCGTTTGCTAAAATATAAGAACCAATATTCATATCGGTAACTAAGGTAGCTATTATTTCATCGTAAACTATTTTAAACAAATCCGTATTGAGCTTTAATTTATTAAAGAAGGATAATGCAAGGGTTTCATTTGGAATCTGTTCCTTGTATTGTTCGCAGTGTTTTTTTACGGAGGTTCCGAATACTATATTATCCGACGTTCTTTCAAGAATAATAGAAGTTCGTTGAGTTTCAAAGCTTTTTCTGTAAAGCCACTCGGTTACAATATTTTGTGAATTGTATTCAAAGCCGTATTTGTATTCATAATTATCTTTAATTACAACAATTTCAAATTCCGTATTGTTTTTTTCCTTATCAAAGCAAAAGGGCATAAAAAATTCGGATATAGCAGTACGCTCGTTTTTACTGCTGTCAATGTTATTAAAGGATTCAACTACTATTTTTTGAAAAACGGAAAATGCATAGAATAGGTTTGATTTGCCGCTTGCATTTGCTCCATATATTGCGGCAACCTTTACAAGTTTTTCCTTCTGACCGTAATCTATTAAGTTATATTCGTGTTCCTTATAAGCGCTTATAGCAGTCAAATATAAAGTGGATTCCTCTTTAAATGACCTGAAATTTTTCACCGTAAATTGTACCAACATATTGTCACCTCATATCATTATATGATTAATATATCATTTTTAAAATATTATGTCAATATTTTTACGGAATATTCTCATTATTACGGGTTAAAATTGGTTTTTTGAAAAATATAAAAAGGACTGTTAATTAAAACAATCCTTTTTGCGCAAATTAATTATCGGTCAAATTAAAGCAGGTCTTTATTTTATCAATATCCTCCTTAAATTCATCTTTAAGCTTTAAAGCAAAGTATATTCCAGACATAAAGCCCTTAATTTCGTTTGCAAGCATAGTTTCGGTGCAGTAAGCTGAGGTTTGTTCATAAATATCTTCGGGTATATCCATTTCATTTTTTAATTTTTCCAAAAATCTTATGCAGCCCTTTTCTCCTTTAGGGACTATTGAAAAAATATAATCTGTTCCGCTGCCTTTTTCTAAAAAATCATATATCATTCCTATTAAACTGCCGTATGAGTACATAATAATTCTCCTTTACTTTTTTATTGTAATTACGATTTTT
>JAUNPO010000178.1 GCA_030536665.1 Pseudomonadota bacterium | reverse complement strand
AGGGGGGCTGTTTTCAGGGTGTCCTCCACCCACTGCCCATACTCTTGGTCGGTGGGCAGGCTGGTCTGGAAGGTGGCGGTGCTGTTGGACACATACCACCGGTAAAGCTGAGCGATCTGGGGAGCATCCTCCACCCCGCCCAGCTGGATGGGAGGCCGGTTCTCCCGGCACCACTCCTGGACCAGGGCCTCCTTCTGAGCTTTGGGCAGGGCTTTCAGCTGGGCCTCCCGGCGAAGGGCGGCGCTTTTGTCCTCCAACTGTTCCAGGTAGACCACCCCTTTGGCTCCGAAGCCCCGGGTGTATTTGGCCCCTTTGCCGGTCCGGTGAGCCCGAATCCGGCGGCACAGGTCATTGGTCCAGCCGGTGTAAAGGCTTCCGTTTCCGCACCGGACCATGTATACATAATTTTTTTCGCCCATGGTCAGTCTTCCACCTTCCGGCCATTAAGGCGAAGGGTCAGCTTGCAGGCCTGGATGGCTTCCTCCCGGGTGTCCGCCGTAATGAGGAACCGGGCTGCATGGCAGAACTTCATTCCCGGAATCCCGCTCTTCTCCTGGATGACCGCCGCAGGCTGGCCTGCCCAGCTCTGGGGGAAGGAGACCTTGTTTTTCTTGGTTTTCCGGTCCATGCAGCACTGGGCGCTCCACCCGCCCCGCTGGCTGGGATAGACCACAAAAATAGCATCGGTGCGGTAGAGGCCGTTTTTCCAGGGCATATATCCGGGCAGCACCACAATGCCGTTTTTACTTTCCCGATAGGCCTGCTGGACCAGGGCATCTGCCCGGCTGACGGCCAGGGCATCCTGAATCCGGTTTTCCAGAACGATTTGGGCAAAATCCACCGCCCGCCAGAAGCACTCATCGCTGCTCTGGTGGGAATCCCACCGGGGGTTGAAGCTGCCGATGGCATCGGCCAGGCTGTCCTGGACCCCCTCGTTGTCGTTCAGGTCCAGGGGCTGGATAAAGTTTTCATCAATGAGACGGGCCTGGTTTTCCCCCACCAGTCCGGGGCCCAGTTCCCGCCACAGTTTTCCCAGGGCAGCATAGGGCACCCCGTTGGGCCGCTCCTCCCGGGGATAGGCGTGATGGTCAAAGGGGCCGTCCCCGATATCATATACGATTCCCTCAAAATCCTCCGGCACCTGGAATCCCCGTTCCACCTGGATGTCGGGGCGGATGATTCGGAGGAGGGCGGTGCTCAGCACATCGTCTGCGTGAAATTTCCCTCCGTGGGTAAAGCCCTTTGCAGGTATCTCCATGGCTCTTCTTTCCTTTCTTTCCCCGCCGGGGCTTTCACTGCCCGGCGCCTTCCGTCCAGTATACCACACCCCGCAAAAAATTCCAATCTCTTTCCTCTGGTCATACGCCCCGGAACATGGTACAATGGATTCATATATCTGAACTTTTGATTTTCTTTTTCTGCTCCGGCAGGGAAAGGCATACCATAAAAGGGGAGGGATTCCATGAAACGATCTTCGAGGGGCACAGCCCTGTACATTTCCAGCCTGATTTTAGGTGTCTTGCTGGGGGCCGCCGCCTACCTGGTGTTCAGCCTAGTCACCCGGGTCACCCTGAACGCCTCCGGCCCCGGCAGCCGCGCCGTAGTGCTGGACCAAAGCTGGTCGGACTGGTTCAGCCAGGAGGCCACCCTGGAGGAACAGAAGGAATACCTGGACACCGCCCTGGACACCATCCAGGCCATGGGAGCGGACAGCGTGCTCTGGGCCGCCCGCACCTCCTCGGGGGAAGCCCTGTTCCGGGACCGGAGCGGGGAAAAGCTGGAACTGGCCGCCGGCGTGGCCGCCAACAACTCCCTGATTCAGAAATTTGACCCCTTGAAATACCTTGTTGAGGGGGCCAACCATCGGGGGATGTCGGTGAACCTTCTGGCCACCGGCCAGGATGGGGCTGTTCTGGATTATTCCCAGACCCAGTCCTCCCTCTCCCCCTCTGTAAGCTGGGCCGCCCAGCGGTACGGGCTGCTTCTCTGCGCCCCCGCCCCCTCCCAGGGCACCGGGTCCGAATACACCCAGCTTAACGACCGGCTGGAGACCTACTACTTCTACCCCGCTTCCGGGAAGGGTCAGGAGACCCTGCTCTGGGGACTTCGGTGTGACGACAGCGTGGAAGCCCTGGCCGCCGCCCTCACCGAGGGCAGTCTGGACGGCACCGTGATTCTGGGGGATTATTCCAGCCTGTCCCAGCGGCAGGAGGAGATTGCTCTCTTTACCTCCTGGACCACCTCCATTGGTTCGGGAGCCCCCAATCTGACCGCCCAGGCCTTGGGGGGCAAGTCCCAGTCCACCGCTCTGGCAGTCACCTATCCCAACACCCCCAACAGTGAGGGAAGTTACACCATCACCACCGACACCTGCTTCTTGATGGGAACCAGTGACCCCTCCCAGAGCCTGACCATCAGCGGAAACGGCATTGAAGGCCAGGCCACCGTGGAGCGGTTCGGAGCCAAGGGCGCCTGGGGATACCAGGTGTTGGTTTACCAGGGGAACAACACCTTCACCCTGACCCAGGAGGACGGCACCACCACCCAGATCGTCCTTTACAAGCCCGCTCCCTCCGGCGGCGGCAGCTACACCCCGCCCCAGGCGGACGACAGTCAGCCCGCCCTGCCCGGACAGCGGCTCCAAATCACCGACACCATTGCCAGCGCCCTGTCTGACCCCACCA
>JAUNPO010000025.1 GCA_030536665.1 Pseudomonadota bacterium | reverse complement strand
TCATACTTAATCAGGTTGTCGATAATAGATTTTTTAGCCATTTTATTTTCCTTTCCTAAACTCGGGAGCAACACCGCGTCGCCCGCCTGCTGTGTTTGTTTTTGCTTGATGTTTCGGCTTTGTCCAGTCTTTTATTGCAATTAAGTGATTGTTTTTACTTATTTTATTTGCGATTTTTTCATAAAGCGGCTTTGAGCAACGCAGGGAGCGTTTTTTGCCCTACAGAGAGGAAAATTTTATTTTGGCGTTCTTTTGTACGCCGGAAATCATATATTCCCCCAATTGAGCCGCCGGGACGGTTTTGCCGTCCCAGGAAATCTGCATTTCAGCACATTATGAAAAAAGAATGGCCTCAGCTTTGGTGCGGAGCGTATCCAGATCGGCGGAAAACTCATCTAAAACAAACTGGAGAGCGGCACCGGTCAGATTTTTATAATCCCGCCCGCAGAAGCGAGGGGTATAAAGCAGCTCAGGCGGTGTTTGCATTAAGGCATACGGAATGGCGTACAGGTCTTTCCAAGACGTACCATCAAAGACACAGGCTTTAGCATAGCTTTGCGGTGCAAAGCTGTCGGATTTGATTTCCAGCTTTACGGTACGCCCGTTCAATTGGTAGATTATCCGGCGGGTAACGCTTTGACTGCCGGGATAAACGATGCTTTCAATGATATTTTCGTTTGGCATGGTTTTATTCCTTAAAAGAAGGCTCTCCGGAGAGAGCCGGGTTAACATTAATTCTGAATAAAGACGTTATTGACAATGCGACGGCAGATTTTTAAGGCTGCAGGGTTCCATTCTTCGGAATAGGCTTCCGGACGGTCAGCATAGTCATCAAGAAAACCTTCGAGACGGGTGGCGATCAGGCAGCGGGCGTCGCTATTTGAACCATCGGTCTTGATTTGCCCGCGAATGCTGTCGCTCAGCTCGTCATCGCCCAAAAGATTGTAAATGGCAGCTTCCGCCTTGGAAGCTTTCAACGGCTTGGCCATAAGAGCGGCCAGCTGTTCGGCTGATTGTTTCGTCTGAGGTAAAGCCCAAATTCCCATTTTGTTTTCCTTTCTTAAGTTTCGGGGCAACACCGCGTCGCCCGCCTGATGTGTTTGTTTTTGCTTAATGTTTCGGCTTTGTCCAGTCTTTTATTACGGTTAAGTTATTGTTTTTGCTTATTTTATTTGCAAAATATTTATAAAAACGGGTTTCGCGGACAAAGGGTGGCTTTTCAACACGACGGAAAACAGAATTTTGTTTCGGCGTATTATTGTACGCTTGTCTGTCTGTACGCCCCGTTTGCGCGGCAAAGCGGCTATTTGGTTTGGTTCAGGGCAGCATTGGTCTGTTTGAGTACCGACGGCGAACGATAAGTTTCAAGCAATTTGAAAACAATCTGCCGTCCCTCGGCGCTGCAGGAACGCAGCAGGCGCACAAATTCAAGCTCTTCATCGGTAAACGGGGTGGCTTGGGCATTGTCAAAAGCACCAAAAAACCAGGCAACCGGACAATCATATTCTACGGCAAGCTGCTGAAGCCGGCCGGCACTGATTCGATTGCCGGCTTTTTCGTATTTTTGGAGCTGCTGAAACGTGAGACCGAGAGCGGCGGCAACATCCGCCTGCGAACGTCCGAGCAGATTGCGCATCAGGCGAAGCCGGGCGCCGACGACGAGATCGGCATCAAAACGGCGGCGGGAAGAATTTTTGGCAGTGGTCATTGGATTTTCCTTTCTTCAAAACCATAGAGCTTGCGCTGGTCAGACCAGAGCAGCGGTATGGGATGTTTTTTCATAAATGCATAGGTTAAAAACTCCGGAGATTTGCCCGATAAGACGGACTCAACGATTGCCGGATCAATCATTGAAATGCGGACCGCAAAGCGGATGTCGCGTTCGTTGATTTTTTCCGCGGCGGACAATTCTTGCAGGGTCAGCCCGGATTCAAGCTGCCGCCGCCAGACGAAACCTTTGGCTATCTGCCGAGCCAGCCGAAGCGAGCCGTTAAAGCGGCTTTCTTCTTTGGCGGTGGCCGGAACGATGATTTTGGCACCGTTGGCCAAACGCGTTGCCCGATAGGCAACGGAGATTTGAAACGTTTTGTTTTCCTTATATTCTACCCCGACGAGTTGGTTGTTTTGCGAGAGTTCGGCAAAGACGCCGGCCAGACCGTCTTTTTTGACATCGAGGACGATTTTGTCCTTGTAAACGGTTACCTTGGCGATGAGTTCGCGAAGAATGCGGTGTTTTTCGGTTTCAAACAGGCTGTTCCAGACTTCGTCCAGATTGTTGAACAGGGAATAAACCGTGGAAATGTCAAACTCGCGGCGGTAAGAAACATATTTGGCAAAGAACTCGCGGCTTTTGAGAATGGCAAGCACCTGTTCCAGAACCACACGATCCAGCTCGCTTGAGCGTATCTGATTGATGGGGCATTTGTCTTCCAGCTTGCTGGCGCGGCGGTAACAACGGTAATAATGATAGCGGATACCGCCCTTACAGCAGTAGCTCGGCGTCATGGCGGAACCGCAGCATCCGCAGAAAATGAGTCCGGTCAGCGCCGCCGTCTCCCGTTCCCCTCCGGAAGCCGTCTTGGGGCAGCGGCGGGTTTCGCGTTTGTCCTTATGGGCGGCAAAAATTGCCTGCACCAAGTCAAACTGCGCGGTATCAATAATCGCATCATGCTGTCCCGGGTATTGCTTATCGCGATGGGTTACGATGCCCTTATACAACGGATTTTGCAAAATGCGCTGAACGGTTTTGATTGAAAATTTGCGGCCGCCGAATGTCCGTCCCTGCCGGGTGGTGTAATATTTTGTGCGGATGCCACGGGAATTGACGGTATCGGTTGTATCGGCCAGCGAATGCGTGTCGCAAAAAGTCTGATAGATGAAACGGACGTTTTGCGCTTCCGTCTCGTTAACGACCAGACGGCGATCGCCGATATCATAGCCGAACGGCGGGCAGCCGCCCATCCACATGCCTTTGGCCTTGGACGTGGCGATTTTGTCGCGGATGCGGTCGCCGGCGTTTTCCCGCTCGAACTGGGCAAAGACCAGAAACATATTGACCATCAGACGCCCGATGGCGGTGGTGGTATTGTAATACTGGTTTTCTTTGACCGAAACAAACTCGACATCATATTTATCAAAAATGTCAAGCAGCTTGAAAAAGTCGCGGATTTCGCGGGTGAGACGGTCGATTTTATAAATGATGACCCGATTGACAAGGCCGCACCGAATGTCGTGCAGGAGACGCTGAAGCGCCGGACGGTTGAGGTTACCGCCGGAATAGCCGCCGTCGTCATAGCGGGTTGGCAGCAGGTGCAGATTGGCATCATTCAGCGATTTGAGATAATTGGTACAGAATTCATACTGATTATCCAAGGAATTGAAGTCCTGCTCCAGGCCTTCTTCGGTGGATTTGCGGGTATAAATAGCGCAATTGATTATTTTTTCGGACATGGTACAGTCTCCTTTACAACTAAAATGCGGGTTTTATGGATGGCAAAGAAATCCATAACCCGAACCAGACGGGCGGCGGTTTCGCCTAAAAACGAAACATCTTCGACGAGAATTCCCTGAATTTGGCCGGAACGAATGTCGTCAAACAGATTTTGCAGGCCTTTAACCTCTCCATCTGCGGACAGGACGAGCGTATCGGAATAATGCGGCAGAGAGGAACCGAGACGATAGCGGGCGGCAAAGGCCAGACACCGCCGGTATTGTTCGCCGTCGGCTTTGCAGTCGGTATCCTGCGGACGGCTGCGGGTATAAACGGCATAGATCATTATTTGAGTTCCTTAAGTTTGAAAAAGCGCTGGGAGTTCCAGTTGGTGCCGCCGGTGATGAAGCGGGCGATTTTTGCCAGCGAACTATAGTGAATGCCATTCAGGACGAAATCGTCATCGGTTACCTTGATTTTGTAGGTTTCGCCGCGGTATTCCTTGATGATTACGGTGCCGGACGGCAGGGTGATGCGGTTTTTGCGTTGGGCATAGGCCGGCGTTCTGCCCTGATTGAGCTCTTCAATCATCCGCAGGGAACGGGCACTGATGCCGCCGAAGGCCAGAACCTGAAGCTGATAGGTTATCTTGGGAATCATTTGACGGCGGCTGGCGGTGAGCGGCGGCTCGGCGTTGAACAGTTCCTTATATTTGCGGCGAAGCGCGTCAACGGACATTTTGTTGACCTCTAACACCTCTTGCAATACACTAGCCATTATTTGTACCTCCTTGGTTGTTGGCGTCGGTGTCAGTTGTGCTTAGATTTGAAATTAGTTCCAGTCTTTTGTTGCCGGTTATCCCTTTTTTCTTGGCAAGGCAGCGGCGGAAGGCCAGCGTAAGCAGGTTGAAAATGATGTCGATGTTTTCCGGTAAAGGATCTTGAGCGGTATTCATGGCGGTAAACTCCGTTGGTTAAATTTTGTTTTGGTGAATCAACGGTTGCATAAAAAAACAAAAATGCCGATGCGGGGAGAATGGCAGGAAAAACAAAACACTGCAAAAACAAGTTGTTAAGTTATGAAAAATGCATTTTATTTCACTTTAGGCTGGACTTGTGAAAATATTTCCGGCTTTGTTTGGTTACGGGCGGCAATGGTGCCGTTCCCAATCCGACAAAAGAAAGGAAAGAAAATGGATGATAAAGTGAAATACCCGGAAATTACGGTAAAACTAGTCGGCCAAAACGGCAACGTCTTTAACCTGATCGGCATCTGCACGCAGGCAATGCAACGGGCAAAAGTGAGCAGAGCAGAACGGGAAGCATTTGTTGAAGAAGTAACGCATGCCGAAAACTATGCAGAAGCGCTGGCAATTATGATGCGGTGGGTCAATGTGGAATAGCACAAACAAAAATCGGCAGGAAAAACTGCCGGGATTTTGTTTGCGGCTTGGAACCGCGCGGCAGGCAGACTTGGGATAAAGCTGTGCAAAAACATGGGGATAAGCGGCGGAAAAGATGTGAAAACAACGGGGACAAAAAGCAGGCAGACAGAGAGTTAGTTGTTGTTGGCCGGGGTATCCAGCAGGCCGTTGCCGAGAAAATCAAAATCTTCGTGAAAATAAAGCGACAAAGCGGACAGGACATTGCTGTCAGGAGAGAGGTTGCCGAGTTCAATTTGCTCCAGTACTGAAAGCGGAATGCCCGAATCAGAACTGAGTTCCGGCAAAGTGACGCCAAACTTCTGACGATAGGACAATAGCAGAAGCCCGAAACCGGCATTGGCAAATGAAAATTGTTTTTGGTGCAAATTATAACTCCTTTTCCGAACAACCCCCGCAAAAAATTCAGGTGGAGGAGTTCTCAGACTTCAACAAGTGTCCGTGCTTATTTGTTTTCAAAAGAAAACTTATTCCGCACCCTCCTCCGAAAAGGAATTGTGCAGAATTACACCAAGTTCTACGGACTTGTGTTGAAAGGCTGAGAGGCCCCTATGTGACTTATAATAATCAGCGCCGGAAATAACCGACGAGGTAATTGTAAGGGCTTATATCTTAAAATGCAATTAAAAAAATGATTATGCGGCACGGCAGGCGGCTGCTTCCGGTTATGCCGCAACCGGCAATTTTATTGCAATAATGTCTTTATTTGCTGGACTTATGAAATTGTTTCCGGCTTTGTGTGTTTGAAAAAGAAACAACTGATGAGGATAAAACAATGGATACCAAAACCGCGAAAATAAGAGAACTGAACGACAACCTGAGAATACGGTTCATCGGCGGGCTGCTGGTTTTCTCCGCCGGCGTGAGCGCCGAAAGCCCGGAATTGCGTGCGAAAATTGTGCAGGCGATGCAGAAATTCAGGAATTTTGGCCCCGAAAACGACCCTTACGGTGAGCATGACTTCGGCAAAATAAACGTTGAGGGCAGCGAATACTTCTGGAAAATAGACTACTATGACCTTGACTACCGCTTCCTCAGCCCGGATGCTGCCGATCCGGCCGTGACCAGACGGGTGCTGACGCTTATGAAGACAGACGAATGGTAGAACGAAATGGCGTGTTTTGACAAAAAAATTTACAAAAAACATTGCAGTAACAAGAAAAATATGATATATTGACGTTATCAAAAAATAGAGATTTGTAAATAATTATGTAAACTTAATCATTTTAAGCTATGAAAACAAAGGTTTGGGTTATCGCATTGTTAGCGATAATGGGGGTTTTAGCCCTTTGGGGCGGTATGAAAGCAGTCGGAATCATCATCCTTGCCACTTTGGCCGTTCTGTTAGTTCTGGCGCTTATGGGAACGCTAGTCCCGGCAACAAGCCGCTACGCCTGTTGGTACGAAAATAATTCCGAATGTCTGGTTTCTATTGCCATTGTGTTATTTTTCGTAAGTATAATCTTTTTCTAGGCAACATCAAAAGGATCCCCGCACGGAAACAATCAGTTCCGGCGGGGTTTTCTTTTTGGCATCCTCATATTTTCCTCTGCTGCCATTGATGATTTTTGACAAAACCGGCAGCCATTAAGTATTGATACAATTCAAAAAATATGTTATAATTCAAACTGTAATCATAAGTATTTTGTTTTATTATTGGAGTTGTTTTCATAGTTATAATTTTTGAACCCCGGTTCATTGTTATAATTATTGATTCTCACTCGGATAATAAAACAAAACTTATGATTTTTTTCGTGTGAGAAATAACAATAAAAATAACAATTAAAATTTTTAATTATGGAAACGAACAAATTTAAGGCTTTAGAATCACAAGAAATCAGTAAAAGCGAGTTGGATTTGGTACCAATGCCTCTTCCTCTGGTTTACAATAGCGGACATACTTTTATCGTGAGAAACGGATTGGATTGGGAAGCTAAGGAAGACCTCTGGGGGATTGAAATATTGCCCAATGTTATCATGAGTTTGCGACGAGGTACGGTAGAAACACCCAAAGGATTTGTTCCGAACACCTGCTATAATGTCCTAAACAGGATAAAAAATCGTGATTGCGGCGGTTGCATGCCTTCTGCCGCTTTGCTGAAAAAACATGTGGGTGTTAAAGAAATAGCCTTATTAGAGGGAACACTGAAACGTCTGAGAGAAGAAGGCATTGATGCCGGATGCTTTTTGGGAGTTTGTTGGTGTTACGATAATGTTCTTGAAAATGAGTTTGGCGTTTTCAGTTTGGGAACAGGGAATTATGATCAAGTGTCCAGTCTGACTGAACAATATATAGCTTATACGCGGATAGTTATCGTTCCAAAAACCTTCTAAATTTTGAAACAGCGTCATCTTCGGATGACGCTGTTTTCTTTTATACAAGAAAGACAATTTATTTGGCCGCTTTGACGGCAGCCGGGGCATATTCCGGCGTCATCCGGCGGTGGTAGTTCCAAGTGACAACGGTGCGAAGCGATGAGTCCGGACCGAACGGCTCGCATCCGGAACAGAGATCGTTAAAAAAAGTTTCGGCCAGACGGCAGGTTTCGGGTTCGGAAAGATATTGTCCGGCAAGCTGCGGGGCAATGCCGTGCAACTCAAGAAAATCACAGAGCATTTTCAGACGGCGGCCGGCGCTGATTTTGGCGTCTTGGCCTTGCTTCTGTTGTTTGACAAGCTGCCGGTAGCAGTCTGCCCAGACATCGTATCCAAGTTTTTGCGGGTTGAGAGTGCGGGCTTTTATCCAGCTCTCCTGATCAAGAAAACAGTCTTCCGACTTTGGCATTTTGCGGTATCCTTTCAATGGCTTAACAATGGTTGTATTCTATTTTGACGGTATGAAAAACCAATAAAAAAATTGTATTTTTACCCCGTTTTTGAAAGCGCGGCGGCAGAAAAAAAGCAGACTGAGCCGCGGCTACGGCAGCCGGAAAAACGGCAGGCCGAATTTATTGCATTTTTTTTATTTATTTGCTGGACTTATGAAATTGTTTCCGGCTTTGTGTGTTTGTAAGCGCGGAACGACCGCGTCGGAATAACCCCCAAAACACAGGAGAAAAAACATGGATATTAAACTGACACCCGCACAGGAAAAACTGATTGCCGCTCTGAGAGCCGCCCCCGGAACGGACGCAAAAGAGCATCTCGGGCATATTCGCAATCAGGCTATTGCCGACGAGATGATTGAGAAGCTGTTGAAGTTCGGCATTCTGAGACTGAACCCGGAAAACGGGCTCAGGGAACTTGCCCCGGCCTATGGCTCCGCGGCGGCGCCCATTGATGACGAAGCCGCGAAAGAAGAAAGCGGCATTATTCCGGATGTGACATTCGGCAGCCCGGAAGACACGGCAAGCCAAGAAACGCCGGAAACGGAAACCGCAGAGAACAGCGAATCGGCTCAGCCGGAAAGAATCAACAAAAAAGCGCTGATTCTTGAAATGCTGCAAACCAAAGTGAGCCTGGCCGAAATGGCGGCGGCAACCGGCTGGGAAGAAAAATCGGTGCGCGGGGTGATGAGCCAGTTGAAAAAAGAAAAGCATCTGACCATCTACCGCGAAAAGGATGAGAACAAACAGAACTTCTACTTCATTGCCGCGACAGAAATGGCAGAAGCCCAAGCCGAAACAGCCTAAAACAAAGGGTTAGGCGTAAAGCTCCGCAATAAAAAATTGTGCGGGCTTTACTTTTTGCTTGAAAATTATTAAAAATTTATTAAAATTGCAAACGTTTATATTCTCTATTTTGGGTTGTAAAATACGGGAGTTTTTTTATGAATTTATTAAGCAAAGAATATTTCAGTCTGCAGGAAATTTGCAGTATCTGGTCTGTGTCGAAAGAGGATTTGCTCTACTACGGCGAAAACGGCATCCTTGAAATCAGCGTCAGACCGGCAGCCATTGCCGCAGGACTTGAAACAGGCGGCTGCGGCAGAAAACTTGAGGATATCAGAAACGAGGGGAAAAGACAGCACTTTTCCCCTCAACCTTTATTGCCGACAGACATTTACAGAATTATGAAAGCCGGGCATGAGGGCGTGCTGGTTTATCATACGAAATACCGTTTTGACGAACAGATATCGGACATTATCGAGACCAGAGGGATTTGGCTCTCTTTTGAAGATTTGGTCGTTACGCGAAATGAAAAGCGCTGTTTTGAGATTAATAACGGCATGCATCTGGACGGGCGGCAGATTGAAGCGTTTCGGCATTCGGGGGATTTTCGCGAAGTGTATTTTGACAACCGGCGATACCAGTTCGGCGCGATGCAGGCGCGGATCATCTCCCTTTTGTATGAAGCGAGCCGGACTGAGATGCCTTGGGTGCACGGCAAAACGCTTCTGAATCAGGCCGGCTCGGAAAGCCTGCGGGTGGCGGCTCTGTTTCGCGGCAATCTGGGCTGGCAGGAACTGGTATTCTCTGACCGGCGCGGCTATTACCGCCTGAAACTGCCGCTCAGGCATATTGTTCCCGTATCGCAGCAGATGCAGCTTCCTTTTGCCATCTGAACAATGTGGACAAAGCGGATCAGGAATCCCGACGACTATTCGGGATTTTTTTTGCGCCGGTTTCCACTTAGACGCGCCATACTTGTTCCATACCGCGGTTATCGGCTTTCCTCCGAAAAGCATATTATATTTTATACATTTTTTGCCAATGCCTTATTTTGACTTGGGAGAATCCGGCCTCTCCGACCATACGGACATGTACCGCCGGCGCCGTCAACACCCATCTTTCGTTTTGGGGCTGCATATGTTTTGATAAAGGCAGCAAAACAGTAACGGAGATTTTGAAATGGAAAAGCAATATTACGCTTTGACGGAACTGACCGAGCGATGGGACTTTAGTCTGCATGATGCCCTGTATTTGGCGGAAAACGGCCTTTGCCGCTTTTGGGTCAACCTACCGGAGACGAACAGCATCCGCTTTGAAAAAGCCGAAAACAACGGTTTGGCTTACGAACTGCCGGTTGAAATCTGCAAAACCGGCGGACTGATGCCGCTGATGACTGAAGACGTGCGGCGGTTGATTATCTATAAGACGGCGAAAATCAGCCGACTGTCCTGCCCGTCTGACGGGACGTATTTTATCCGCCTTGACAAAGCGGTGGAGCTGACGGCAGACGACATGGTCATGATGTGCAAAGATAAGCTGCGACTGGAAAAGGAACTTGGCTTTTTTGACAAGAAAGCCAAAGTCAAAACCGCCGACATCCGCCACAATATTGACGACTTTTTTATTGAAGAACTGCCGAACGGCTACACTAAATTTAGTTACCACGGCAAGAACTATACCTACGGCTTTGTGCAGTCGAAAATCATCAAACAGCTTTATGACGCGGCTTTGGACGGGCGGATTTGGATTTATGGCAAAACGCTTTTGAAAAATGCCGGTTCGTCCAGCTACCGGCTCGGCGACGTGTTCCGCCCGCACCGGGACTGGATGGAGCTGATTAAGAGCAACAAACAGGGACTGTACCGGCTGTATCTGGAGTGAGAGATTTATTCTAAATTTTTTAAACAAAAATTTATCAAGCTAAACATCCGACTGAACAGATATTCAATGAAATCCGTCTGAGTAATTACAGTCTTGTCTGTTTCAGAATGCCGAATATTGAAAGAATTACCGATTTTACTCAATGAAACAAATTCTTCATTAAGCCAAGTGCTAATTTCTGTATTTCCTTTGCTGACGGCATTAACCAGTTCTTTCGCCGATGTTTTTTTTGTCTTTATCTTTATACAATGTTTTTAAGCGTTCAAAAGCATCCCATAGTTCTTTTAAAGCCAGTGTCCGCTCTGTAAAATACTTATCTGATATTTTTTCGATTGCCGTAGTTAATAATTTATTTAATTCCTCATCTTGGATGAAAGGCCTGTAGTTATCAATTTCTTTTTGTAAAATCGGATTTAACCTTACTTCAATCCTTCCTTGTTCAGTAAGCTGTAAATTGATATGATTTCTTTCAAAAATCTGATTTACTTCATCTCTAAATTCTGTTCGACATTCATAAGTTCCGGAAAAACGAAGATGATAATGCTGAAAATATCCATGAAAATCTCCGCGTTTATAATCTTCCAGATGGTTATATATGAACTCAACAAAGTCTAAAACAGCTAATATGAGTTGCCCTGGAAGCATCCCATAATCATTGTTAAGCTTATCAGCATACTCATAATCCTGAAGTTCTCGGAGATTAGGGATAAAGGCAAGAACATGAGCATCAAAGCTACCTTCATCAAATCCACATACTACATTATTATCAGGACATCTTTCGGGAAAAGATGCTGACAAATGCATCTGATATTTATTCTTCATACTCAGGAAACAACGAAGCACGATATTTGGTATTCTACAAATATTATCTGGATTTCTATCGCTGCAAAAATCTATTTTCATTATAATTCCTTGTCGCCAATACAAAATTTTAAGACAAAAGCCAATCGATGATATTAACGGTTTTTATACCATCATCCGTTGTTCCCGTAAACAAGACATCCGCTGTCAGGATGATTTTTTCGAAACTGTCCCGAATCAGCCGCAACGGAGCCAGTTCGCGCTCCCGCGTCTCTTCTCCAGCCATGGTTTCTGTGACCTGAATATATTTTTTATCATCCATTTTGGTTACAACAAAATCAACTTCCTTGTCATCTATTTTGCCAACTGTGACGGTGTATCCTCGCCGCAAGAGCTCAAAATAAACGATATTTTCCAACAGCCGACCGGTATCACTTATTCGCCCTAACAAATAGGTTCGCAAACCACTGTCGACAATATAGTATTTCTCACGGCTGCGCAAAAGTTCCTTACCTTTAATATCATAGCGGTCAGCCTGATAAAAAATAAAAGCGTTTTTCAGCAGGGAGACATAACTTTCCACCAACTTATTATTCTTAAAGGAGAGGTTTTTATCATCGACCAAAGTATTGGTTATTTTATTGATTGAGGTCATATTGCCGATGTTATCGGCCAAAAAGCGAACTGTCCGCTGCAAGACCGTAACGTCTTTAACGGTATCTCTGGAGATGATGTCCTTCATTAAAACCGTATTATAAATACTGTCCAGCATTCCTCCGCTTTGTGCTTCATCAAAATTATAGTCCATTAGAGAGGGCATTCCGCCAAAACGGAGATATAGAGCAAACCGTTCTTCCCGAGACATTTTTTCAGGAAAAGTATAAAAAGTCAAAAACTCCTTAAAAGACAAAGGCAGCATTTTTATTTCTACAAAACGTCCAGACAGATAGGTTGATAACTCCGATGACAATAAATAAGCATTGGAACCGGTCAGATACAAATCTATACGGGGATTAAGCTGCAAAGAGTTAGCGACCTTTTCCCACCCCGGAACGCGCTGGATTTCATCTAAAAAAATATACACTTTGTCATCCCCGGGCGGCAGCAGATCTAACAGCATTTTATTTAAGCCCTGATAATCCATATTATCATAACGCAAATCTTCAAAATTGATTTGGATAAGACGATTGGATGCGACACCTTCCTGTTGCAACCGCTCGGCAAAAGTCTTCAGAATACTGGACTTTCCACAACGGCGAATACCGGTAATAACCTTGATTACAGGCTTATCCCGGAATGAAAAAAGTTTTTGCAGGTATAAAGGTCTTTCTATCATCTGTATCTCTCCTTTACCCTATTATGTAGTTAAAAACTATAAAAAATCAAGAAGTTTTTGATAAAATCACATAAAAACTTTTAAAAAACATAAAGTTTTCTACAAAAGAACATAATGTTTCAATAGCAATTTAGCCAAATTCATTGCGCAAACAACTGTATTTTGTCAAAAAGGCATTGCGGCAGCAAGAAAAATATGATATATTAATGTTATCAAAAATAGAGATATGCAAATAATTATAAACAATTAAAACAATAAACATTATGAAAACGAAAAATTTAATTATCGGATTGTGGGTGATAATAATCGTTTTGGCTCTTCTTTGCAGTTATTTTGCATTGCTGTTGGGTTATATTTCAGAAAATGCAATGATTGCCATCAGCTCTATGGTCGGTGCGTTGGCAGGCTTTCAAATTATCAAAACTCGGCAAATTAAAGAATAAGCCTTATGGAAACAATGGAAATTATCATCCTAACAGCGACCATCGGCACGATGATTATAGCGCTTATAGGAGCATTAGCCCCCAACAACAGCCGGTACGCTTATTGGTTCGACAAAAATTCTAAGTGTCTAGTCACTATCATGATTGTGTTATTTTTCGCAGCCGTGATTTTATGGGGCTAGTCTGAGAAACATTAAAGATTCCCCGCACAGAAACTAGAAGTTTCAGCGGGGTTTTCTTTTGCGGTGGGGAAATAATGCCTTATTAAAATTAACACCCCCGAAGGGGTGTTAAAATGTAGTATAAAATCTGTTTGAGCTTTTTTTATATTATCCTGGTCGCGGCTCTGCGACCATTACTCCGTTTGAGCTTTCTTTATATTATCCTGCTCGCGGCTCTGCGAGCATTACTACATCGTTATATATAACATATAAAGCTCAAAAAGCTCAAATTGTCAAGTTTTTTAACTCATCAAAAACTTAAGCACAAAGACTATTTTGTATATATACGAAAACTGCAATTTGTCAACTTTAGAACATATCAGTCCGCAATATAAGCCGGGGAAAAGTTTGGTACAAAAATTCGGCGAATATAGGCTAAATATGCTGCGGGATGCAGGTTATTTTTGCCGGTTACGAATATGGCCGATCACGGACTGAATTTTGTCTTTATTCTTCCGGCTATCGGACAAACGGCCGCCTTCTTTATCGGTGTTGGGCTTTAACTGATATTCTTCGCCTCGGACATTGCCGTTGACGGCTTCCACGATTTGCCTGTTCAGGTTCTGAAACGGAATTTTCTGATAAGTTCCCCTTTGAATGGCCGGAAGATGCTCCAGGTAAAAAAACTTGAGATGCTTCATATATTTATGATTGAATTCTTCGGGCGACATATGCAACGGACAGAACAAAGCCAAATCCGCCAGCTGCGCCAGTTCGTCGGCCTTAAACATTTCGCACAGTTCGGAAATCATAAACGCCTTGTCTTCATATTTTGAATTGGGTATCATGCACGCTGCCTTCCCTGAAAAATAAAATTGCTGCCGGATTGTTTCTGCATGGCTGCCATAAACTCGCTGCCGCCCCGGACATCTGCCAAACAACGCGGCCGGCAGATAGTATCGGAAGACCGGAACTCCCCGTAAACAAACGGGCAACGGGCGTTTTTGACATCCGTCCCTTTGGAATAGACCTTGTGCAGCGGCACATAGGACGAATAAGCGAAGGTTTTGGTTTCCGGCGCGGTAATCATCTTTTTGAGTGTTTCCATGCCGCCGACGGCAAGGCCGCCTTCTTCTGCGGCATGACAAACTGCCAAAGTCTCAGCGGCATGGGCGGCGAAAAAGCCGTTATCCGCGGCTATTTGTCTGCGCAGTTTGGGAAAACGTTCAGACAACTCAAGCATGGCACGGACTTGCAGGCTGTTGGTCATCAGGTGCATTCCGGCAAAGCTGTTAAACAGCCCGTTCTGCAGAATCGGCGCGATACGATAGCCCGCCGTCTTGGAAAATTCGCCGGGTTCCAAATCACGGACACCGGTTTCATTGCCACCGAGCAACGGTATGGAAACAATCTTCTCGGCCTCTTTATCATCATCAAAATTAACCTCGGAAATCCGCTCTTCCAGATTGCGGTGCAGAAAAGACTGAACCGGATACATAACCGCGGCAGTCTTGAAATCCATGGACGCGATGCTGCGGCGCAGATTTTCGTGAACAGACATGATACTTTCTTCTCCGCCTCGGGCGATTTTATCCAGACCGGCGGCAGCTCCTTCGGCAGTCGGGGTCTTCTGGCGGTCAAGCGTGCGGCGAGCCTCGTTGTCCGGCTGTCCCAAAGAGGCCTGTGCCGCCATTTTCATGGAAATGACAACAGCCAAATATTCCAACATTTCGGAAGGCCGTCCTTCGACACCGACGGTACGCATACAGTCTGAAATATATTTTGTGACAAGCTCTGGGCGAGGACTTGACGGGAAATCCTCTTTTTGTTTCAAATCCGGGAAGCCTGCCAGCAGCAGATTTATGTCCTCTTTGCTCAAAATATTGCGATTCATTGTTTGTATCCGAATTTTTGATTACCTTTTTAAGTTTATTATAGCAAAAAACAGTAAACGTTCAAGGGAAACTGACAAAAATGACAAACAGTAAGAAAAATTAACATTTATGTAACCTGTAAAGATTTCTTACAAGTTCAACCCAAAAGAAAACAGCGCCATCCGAAGATGACGCTGTTTGAAGATTTTGAAAATTAATAGAAAGCGATGGCTACGCGGTCATTGCTGTTGGTTGTGTCCTTAAAGTAACAACCAAAGCTCCCAACCTTCAAACTGAAACGACAGGCATGGTATAGAAAATATCCATCAGAACACCAAATATATCCCCGGTAACCGTCGGCTTCAATTTCGTTCTCTTCCAAAACTTCAACCGTTGCCGCAAATTTTGCTTTTTCCTCATTGCCCCAATATTCTATCAAAACATCTTGGGACGGAATAATACCCGGCTTGCCGTTGAAAGTTATATTTTCAGCAAACTTTTCGACTTCTTCCCATGTGGTAGCTGAAACATTGTTTCCCGGACCACATTTTAAAGCGACCATCACGCCGGACAATAACTGAATACCCCAGAGTTCTTCTTTGCGGTTCATGTCCAGTCCGTCCAACACTTCAAATTCATTGTCTTTGCGATAAACAAGCGGCAGAGCCGTTGCAATTAAATTCGTTGTCATAGCTTAAAAATTTTTATTGTTTTACATAATTATTGGCATATCTCTATTTTTGATGATGTTAATATATCATATTTTTCTTGCCGTTACAATACTTTTTTTGTAAAATTTTTATCAAAATCACAGGGCGGCAGCGGGGAAAAAATACGGGATGATAAAAAGAAGACAGCGTCATCCGAAAATGACGCTGTCTTGATTTGGTAATCAGAACTGTATTGCCATGCGGTAGCCTCCAAGCGGAAAACACGTCAACTGACGATATTCTCTAAGCTCATCAAAGCTGTAATAAAGTCTATCGCACATGGAGCACCAGGTATTACCGCCGTAATTGTCAGCTTTAATGCCGTTTTGGCTTAAAATTTTGACCGTGGCGTTAAAGGCATTTATTTCCCATGTCTTGTTGGGGTCTCTCATTCTGTCCACTAAAACAGCCAAGCACGGCAGTGATCCGGGCATGCCTTTGAAATGCAGGTTATAAGCAAGCATTGCAGCCTGCTGATAATACATCTCACTCTCGCAACATAAGGCGACCATCACACCGGACAACAGCCGAATTCCCCATACCTCGCTCTTGCGGCTCAAATCTAACCCGTTTTCAACAATCAATTCGGTTCCCCGACGATAGACTATCGGCAATTCCGTCGGTATAACTTCTGTCCCGCGGCCGTTAATCCAATCCATCAATTCGCTTTGGGTGATTCCCTGAGCAGACATAACAGCTTCAAGAGCGGCAAATTTGTTCGTTGTCATAGCTTAAAAAATTTTATTGTTTTACATAATTATTGGCATATCTCTATTTTTGATGAGATTAATATATCATATTTTTCTTGCCGTTACAATACTTTTTTGTAAAAATTTTGTCAAAAAAAATCATAGATGTTGGCAGCGGGGAGAAAATACGGGGATGATAAAAAGAAAACAGCGCCATCCGAAGATGACGCTGTTTGAAAATTTTGAGAATTAATTGAAAGCGATGGCTATGCGGTCACCGTCGTTGGTACAGAGCTGATTACTCCAACTAATGTCTCCATATCTCAGATCGAAATAATATGCATAGTTTGGACAACATTTCTCAGAGCACCAAATCCATCCCCGGTAACCTTCGGCTTCAATTCCGTTCTCTTCCAAAACGTCAACCGTTGCCGCAAATTTTACTTCTTCCTTATTGCCCCAATGTTTTCTCAAAACATCTTTGGATGGAAGAGAACCCGGCTCGCCCTTAAAACGCATTTTTTCGGCAAACCTTTTGACTTTTCCCCATGTGGTAGCTGAAACATTGTTTCCCGGACCACATTTTAAGGCGACCATCACGCCGGACAATAACTGAATACCCCAGAGTTCCTTTTTGCGGTTCATGTCCAGTCCGTCCAACACTTCAAATTCATTGTCTTTGCGATAAACAAGCGGCAGAGCCGTTGCGATTAAATTCGTTGTCATAGCTTAAAAAATTTTATTGTTTTACATAATTATTGGCAGATCTCTATTTTTGATGAGATTAATATATCATATTTTTCTTATCACCACAACACTTTTTTGTAAAAATTTTGTCAAAAAACATAAATATCGACGGCAGAAAGATAGAACAGGTTGAACGCGGGGTTCCCCACCCGCTCCCTGTATCGTGTTTTTTGCCGAGACTGCCAAAATGACCTCCGTAATCTTAAACTGTTTGCGGAGGTCATTATGCAACCGACTGACATTATTTATGAAATATCATCCAAACCCATCGGCGAGCTGGCGGAACTGCCCGCGGTTAAGCTGGCAGAGATGCAAAAGGAAGTGGAAACCCTGATTGCGCTGGCGGATAATGTACGCAAGTGGCTGAACGGGGCTTTGCAACTGAAATATCGCGACCGGTTTGACGCCAGACGGCGGGAACTCGGCCGCACGTTCGGCGAAATCCGTTTGCAGGAAGATGGGCTGGAAATTACGGAAGACCGGCCAATGGTGCTGGAATGGCAGAAAGACAAGCTCAAAGAATATGCCAAACGCATTGCGGACAACGGCGGCAACCCGGAAGACTACATGGACATCGACTATACGATTTCAGAGAAAAAGTATTGTTCGCTCAGCAGTGAGGCTCGCAAGAGCCTGAACGCTGCCGGAAACATCCGCCTCGGATGTGCGGTCATTACCCTGGCCAAGAGGGAAACTGCCGATGAGTGACAGCGAAAACCTACATGAACGGCCGTTATCCTCTTTTGCCGAATTAGGCAAAGTTGCTGTTAACCGGCTGGCGGAAAACAAAATTATTACCGTTGCGGATTTACTGAAACGCTCAAAACGAGATTTGCTCTATATTCC
>JAUNPO010000024.1 GCA_030536665.1 Pseudomonadota bacterium | reverse complement strand
TAATTCATCAGTTTCTTTGATTAATTGTATATGTTCTTTTTCTAACTTTGCAAGTTGAGCTTTTCCTTTAGCTAACAGCTGTTCATTTTTTTCTTTCTCTGACAAATAAATTTGATATTCTTCACTTTCTTGATAGTTCTGTAATGATGATATGTCTGCACCTTGGATTAACTCATTGGTTTTCTGAATGGCAAGAACGTGTCCGTAATGATTTTCAATTTGCTTCACAGATGTACCCATATTTTTAGCCAAATCATAGACACTAACTCCATCCAACAATCTCTGAGTTGCATAATAGTGACGAAGTGAATAAGGTGGACGAGGATTACCTTCATCATCCAAATAGAGATTTAGCTCTTCCAATTTCTTTTTATAAGTTTTAGTCCAGTTCTTCATTGAGCTGCCATCATAATTGGTAAACACATAGTCATTTTCTTTGATATATTTAGAAAATGATTTAATACTATCATAGCAAGTATATGCTTCTGGAAGGCTCACAACAATCCTTTGCCCTGTTTTTGTATTTTCAGGAACATTAATATAGAGAAGTTTAATTCCATTTTGGCTATGAACAATAATATCTTTCCATTTAATTTTATAATATTCAGAAGGGCGAATTCCTGTATTCGCAAGGAAAACAATCAAATTATAAATCATATTTCTCTGATACGAATCGCTTGCTTTCGCATCTGGAACCGTCCACATAAACATCTCCATTATTAATCGTTCATATTCTTTTTTTGTAAATGTGGCTCGGTTTTCTGTCTTTGCTCTTGGCTTAAAGTTAATTTTGGGCACCGCTCTGATATAACCTCGGCGATGGGCGTAATCTAATACCTCTTGAATTGCTGTCTTTTCCATTTTCAATGATTGAGCAGCTGGGTCTTCCTTTACATTTCCTTTTAGTTTTTCTGGATTATCTTTATAATAATTTTTTCTCCACGGCCAATAATCATCAATGATACTCTCGGTTATTTCTTCTATCTTATAATTTCCGAAGTAAGGAAACCAATATAATTTGGCTCTTCCTTGATAAAATTCTTGACGGTCTTCTGATTTATCAGCTTTTTGGAACCATTCATCAAAAATCTGTTTGAACGTTTTTGTTTTTAATGGAAGGTTATTTAATTTTTTAAAACGTAAATTATCATATAAATCTTCAGCAAACTGAACAGCTTCTCCTAAATTGGAAGTATCGCAGGATTTTATGGTATAGCCTTTAATTCCCTTTACTCTCAATCGGCACTGAAAGTTTTTAGAATTGGGACGTTTATATAAAAGTATCCGCCCTTCTCTATATGTATAAGTTTCTGTGTAGAAATTACCGTCCATTTTACCCTCAAAAAATCGTTAAAACTGTGAATGATTTGTGAAAATGGTAAATTGGTAATTAAGGAAAGTCAAGGGATATGTGAATATTATGTGAATACGAAAAATGGGTTGCAATTTCTTGCAACCCATTGAAAATAAAATATATTTTCCTGGTACCAATTAACGCTTCGAGAACTGATAAGAACGGCGGGCTTTAGCCTTACCATATTTCTTACGTTCAACAACGCGGTCATCACGGGTCAAGAAACCGGCTTTCTTCAATACGGCTCTCAGTTCCGGTTCATATTCGTTCAAAGCAATGGAAATACCATGTTTGATAGCACCGGCCTGACCAGACAGACCACCGCCTTTAACCGTGCAGACAACGTCAAATTCATTAATGCGATTGGTGATTTCAAACGGCTGATTAATAACCATTTTCAATACCGGACGAGCAAAATACTGGTCAATGGACTTGTCGTTGATGGTGATGTTGCCTTTACCCGGCTTAATCCAAACGCGGGCAACAGCGTCTTTTCTTTTACCTGTTGCATAAGAACGGCCCAATTTGTCCTTGTTAGACTTGCGAACCTTAACTTCAGTTGCAGCAGTCGCAGCTTTGATATCCTGCAATGATTCAATCTTCTCAGCCATTATAATGAGCTCCTCTTATTCTTTTCGTTCATAGACGCGATATCCAAAACTTCCGGATTCTGCGCAGCATGCGGATTTTCAGAGCCGGCATAAACTCTCAGCTTGGACATTTGCTGACGGCCAAGCGGATTGCGGGAAATCATGCGTTCAACAGCTTTCTCAATAACTCTTTCCGGGAAACGACCTGCCAAAATTTTTCCGGCAGTTGTTTCTTTGATACCGCCAATCCAACCGGTATGTTTGAAATATTTCTTATCCGTCAATTTCTTACCGGTTAATTTTACTTTGTCGGCATTGATAACGACGACATAGTCGCCGCAGTCAAGGTTCGGAACAAATGAAGGTTTGTGTTTGCCGCGGAGGATTTTGGCAACCTGAGCCGCCAAACGACCGAGTACAACACCTTCAGCGTCAACGACATACCACTTTCTTTCAATGTCAGATGGTTTTGTTGCATATGTGTTCATTGTAACTCACTCTTTTAATTAAATGTTAAATTCGGGGTTAATATACAGGAAAAGGAAACAAAGTCAACAACAAAATTTCATTATTTTTCAACAAGATATAACACGGTATTTTTATACCGCACTGCAACGCATTGATTTTATTTGTTTTATCTTTTTTTTATTTAAAGTATATTACGTTTATATAATAAATATTGTAACTGCTTCTTTTCTGTGTTATGCTGTTTTTAAGCGGCAGAGTTTGCCGCCGAGGGCGTCACAACCCTTTAATAAGCTGGTCGTTAAGCATTATTGCGACCGAAAATAAGAATATGCTGATATCTGTCTGTTGTGCTAGAGGCGGATGTCAGTGTTATAAGGCTATGCACGAAAGCGCTGAGCCATTTTAAGCTTATTATGGTTGTGAACATCCGCCCGCCTTTTCAAATGAAAAGCGGGTTTTGTTTTAACTTTCAAAACAAAGGATGTTCAACATGAATATTAATTTTAATTTTTTACTCTTAGGGACAAGTCTGTCATTAATCCCTAATTTATTATATGCACAATGTGCGGAAACGGATTGCCTGAAACTTGGCTACACTTCTCTTCAGAAATGCGACAACGGTCTGAAATGTCCGTTTGGCGAATATTGGGCTTGTCCTAAAGTTGAAGAAAAAGCTGTACTCGGGCAATGTACTGGTTATGCTAAAAACTGCTCTGTCGGCCAAATCTTGAATAATGACGGTAGCTGTTCGAATAATGTTGTCAACGGCAAGACGCCGATTGGTGTTGTTGTTTATATCAGCGGGGACAGTGATAAGTGTGGCTATGCCATGACGGCCAGCCCAATTGAAAAAAGTATTATGTGGGCGCCAGTATATATTAATACAGGCACATTCCAGTCATCCAACTGGCAACAGGCTATCAAAGACTTTAATGTAACGGATAATATGGATGCGATTAGTCAATCAGCTAACTTCGGCACTTATCCGGCGACCTATGCAGCAATAAATTACGCTCCTTCTTCAGCACCGACATCTAAGGGTAAATGGATGTTACCAACGGCGGGCATTTTGAACAGCCTGTACACTAACTTGAACACCGTTAATAATGCAATCTCGAAAGTTGGCGGCACACAACTTACAGGCAACAATGAACATATCTGGTCATCGTCCGAATACTCAGACCTCGGTGTATGGGTCTTTTGGACTGACAATAGCGCCGGCGTTAGTCCCAGCGATAAGGCCAACCACATGATCAACCACGTCGTCCGCCCGGTGCTAGCTTTTTAATTTTCACCTCGCTACAAAAAAGGAACTGTTTTTGAACTGTCCCCCTGAAATTCAACAGTTCATTCTCAGTTCCTTTATTTAATTCAGAAAATCTTTTTTTAATATTTACTCTTTTATTTTGCTTTTTAGCTCATAAAGTTTTTCAAGAGCCTGTTTAGGTGTCAAATCATCAGGATTTATATTTTCCAGCGCCTCAAGCAACGGGTTATATTTTTCTTCAGCTTCTTCTTTTTCAGCACAGGCATGTGCCAAAGCGAACAGCGGCAAATCGTCCACAAGCTGCGATATGCTGCTGGACTTTCCCTCATTTTCCAAAAATTTCAAAACTTCGTCCGCGCGTTTTAACACCGTTTTCGGCAAACCGGCCAGCTTGGCAACATGAATACCGTAACTGCGATCGGCTGCGCCGTCAATGACCTCATGCAGGAAAATAACATCTCCGTTATATTCTTTAATGCGCATACAATGGAGCGACATATTCGGCAGTTTATTAACCAGCGTTGTCAATTCATGATAGTGCGTGGCAAACAACGCCCGGCAGCGATTGACTTCGTGCAAATGCTCGACAACGGCCCAGGCAATGGACAAGCCGTCAAATGTCGCCGTTCCTCTGCCGATTTCATCCAAAATCACAAAAGAACGTTCATCCGCCTGATTCAAAATGCTGGCCGTTTCGACCATTTCAACCATAAAAGTTGACCGGCCGCGCGCCAAATCGTCAGAGGCGCCGACACGGGAAAACAGCTTATCAATAACACCGATATGAGCAGATTTACACGGCACATAAGCACCCATTTGCGCCATAATGGCAATAATAGCGTTTTGGCGCAGAAAAGTCGACTTACCGGCCATATTCGGACCGGTTATCAGCCAGATTAAGGAAGCGTCATCACCTAAGCGGCAGTTGTTGCCGACAAAAGCGCTGCCGTGCTCTTTTTCAATCGCCGCCTCCACAACCGGATGACGCCCTTCGTTAACCTCAAAAACCAGAGAATCGTCAACCAATGGACGGCAATAATTCTTTTCTACGGCCAGTTCGGCCAATCCGGCGCCGACATCCAGTTCCGCCAAGGCTTTGGCCGTACGCGAGATATCATCAACTTCCATAATGACTTCACGAACCAGATTATTGTACAATTCCAGCTCCATCGCCAAGGCTTTGTCCGCCGCGCCGCGGATTTTGTTTTCAAGCTCTGTCAGCTCCACGGTGGTAAAACGCGCCGCATTCAGCACTGACTGACGGTGAATGAAGTTTTTGTTTTCCAGCATTTCCGTCGCATATTTGCTCTGAACTTCAATGAAATAACCGATGACATTATTATATTTTATTTTCAGATTGGCGATGCCCGTTTCTTCGGCATATTTTCCCTGCAAACCGGCGATAACCTTGTGGCTGTCTTCTTTTAACGCCTTGATTTCATCCAATGCGGGATGATAACCGGGACGGATAAAACCGCCGTCACGCGCCAAAAGCGGCAACTCATCATCCAAGGCATTGGCTAAATCATTTACCAGGCCGTCATGATACCCCAAACGATTGGCGACATTTTGCAAGGCTTGCGGCTGGGTTATAAGCATGTCTGATTTATAAACGCCTGCCGGACTGAGCAGCAAAGTTTTGACTGCGGGAATAATTTCCAGCGCATCCCGCACGGCAGCCAAATCGCGCGGACCGCCGCGCCCAAGGCTCAAACGGGAAACGGCGCGCTCAATATCGGGGCAGCGGCGCAGCAATTCCCTGAAATCATGACGAATCTGCGGATTGGCAATAAAAAATTCAACAATATCCAAACGGCTGTTAATTTCCGCAATATCCAGCAGCGGCGTTGAAATGCGGGAAGCCAGCAATCTCCCGGCCGCTCCGGTAATCGTCCGGTCCATAACGCTCAACAGCGAGTTTCCTTTATCCCCGCCGGCGGACTCTAAGAGTTCCAGACTGCGGCGGGTGGAACCGTCAATTTCCATGACTTTGTTTTCATAAAGCTTTACCGGCGTTTCGATACGCGGCAATTTTCCTTTCTGGGTGTTTTCAATATAGTCAATTAAAACACCGGCAGAGGTTATTTCCGTCCGTTCAAAATTACCGAAAGAATCGAGCGTTGACACATTAAAAGCATCCAGAAGCCGTTTGCGGGCGTTTTCCGAATTAAACCGTGCCTGCGGCAAAACCGTTAGTTTTTCGCGGTATTCATTAAGAATATTGAACAAATCGGGATTTTGCAGATAAGAATCCGACACGATAATCTCAACAGGGTTCAGCCGCGCCAAAACAGAACTTAAAACCGCCGGTTCCGACTTGTCTTTCAGAGAGATTGTCTGGGTATAGAAATCACCGGTCGAAACATCCACCCAGGCGATGCCCAAACTGTCGTTATGCCGGGTTATGGCCAGCATAAAATTGTTCTTTTTAGAATCGAGCAGATTGTCTTCCGTCAGGGTTCCCGGCGTCACCAAACGGATGACCTCCCGTTTGACAACGGATTTATAACCGCGTTTTTTGGCTTCTTTCGGGTCTTCCATTTGTTCGCAGATGGCAACCTTATATCCCTGGCGGATTAAACGGGACAGATAGCTTTCATAGGCATGAAACGGCACGCCGCACATCGGGATGTCTTCCCCTTCAAAGCGGCCGCGTTTGGTCAGCGCGATATCCAGCGCCTTTGACGCCGTTACGGCATCGTCAAAGAACATTTCATAAAAGTCGCCCATACGGTAGAAAAGCAGGTAATCTTTATGCTGTTGTTTTATTTCCTGATATTGCGCCATCATCGGCGTCATCGGATTGGTACTTTTATTTTCAGTCATTTCTCTCAAAAATTTAAGTCAATTTAAACTTCTTGTATAATAGTATATTTTAATATGTAGTCCAGATTTTTTTGTGCTGTGGTGTATTTTAAAATGTTTAAACGTCATTATGCCTTATTTGATATTGAAAAAAGCAACAAGTTTGTTGACAGGATTATTTTTCTGTCACTGCCATCCGCTTTGGTTTTTATCATGCTTGCGGCGCTGCATCTGATGTCGCCGCTCTTGGCCATTGCGTCATACGCCGTTATTATCGTCTTCAACACGATTTTATTGTTTCCGATTACTTTTGAGCTTCAGCAGCTAAAGCGCTATATTTCCTCTCTGGCTCAGGGCGAATCCGTTGACGACCAGAATATAAAGCTTTCGGAAAAAGAAACAAAGGAGATTGTTGAAGCGGTTAACGCTATGCATCGGTTTTGGGCGCAGAAAGCCGACAATCTGGAAGCCCAGTCCATTTCGGACACGGCGGTTCTTGATACTCTGCCCGACCCGATTATGATGATTGACCGTTCGGGAAACATTCTCGGCGCCAATCTTTCTTCCCGTACGTTGTTCGGCGACAGAATCACTGATTTAAATGTTGAGAATCTGTTTGATTCCAATAATTTTATTGACGCCGTTTCCAAAGTTCTCAAAAAGGAAAGCGAAGCGGAAAACCTTATTTTTTATGTCAAAGAACCGGTTAACCAAAAATTATATGCCCATATCAAACAGCTTCCCTGGCAGTCAAAAGGACGCGCCGTGGCGGTTATTTCCCTTTATGACCTGACCAAAGCCATGAAAATTGAA
This sequence comes from Pseudomonadota bacterium, assembly GCA_030536665.1. Taxonomy (GTDB): domain Bacteria; phylum Pseudomonadota; class Alphaproteobacteria; order RF32; family CAG-239; genus HGM16780. Next base: position 11,136 of record JAUNPO010000024.1, on the reverse strand, counting down.
AAAATGCAGTCTGATTTTGTGGCCAATGCCAGCCACGAATTGCGCACGCCTCTGGCAATTATCTCCGGCTTTATCGAAACACTGCTGACAACAGCAAAAGGCGATGAGGCAGCTCAGGAACATTTTTTGAAAATCATGCAGGACCAAGCGGCTTATATGTCATCATTAATCGAAAACCTTCTGTCCCTGTCTAAAATTGAACTGACTCAAGACCAGCGTCCGGATGAAAAAACAGACATCGCCAAAATCATTGAAGACGTTCAGCAGGCTTTATCTCTGCGCGCCGCGGAAAGGGAGATTACGCTCAGAACGACAATAGAGCCCGACCTTGCGCCGATTACCGCGGACAGTCACCAGATTAAGCAGGTCATCCAAAATCTGACCGACAATGCCATTAAATACGGCTTAAGCAAAAGCGTCATTACCATTAAAGCCCATCTGGTCGACAACATTCCCGGCTCCAAAAGCGTTAATGTTGCCGAAGGGAAAGCCGTGGCAATCGCCATTAACAACAAAGGCCCCAAAATTTCTCCCGAAAATATGGCGCGGCTGACCGAGCGCTTTTACCGGATGCAGGAACATAAGGATTTAAACATCCGCGGCACGGGACTGGGATTATCCATCGCCAAACAGATTATCATCCGCCACCACGGCAACATTACCGTAACCTCCACCAGTTACAACGGCACGACATTTACGGTTTATCTGCCTTGCGAACAAAACTGATTAAAACATTGAGCTTAAAAAACGGACGGCAATCTGATAGTTATGAATATTGAGCATTTTTATCAAATGCTGATAAATGACCAGGCCTTCCCAGCCCCGGCTGTTGAAGGCCAGAATCGAACCGATGGCCCATAAATTTGCCCCGGGCAGAAACATGATGCAAAACTTATAACTGACTTTGGGCAAATCCGTTTGCTTTTCATGAATCTGCGAAACAACCGTATCAATGTGATAGCCGACAAAATAACCGAGAATCCCGTTTAGAAACAAATTCATCGGCGCAAAGCTGGTATAAACCGAAATGCCAATCATGCAAAAAAAGCAAAACAGCGGAAAGAAATAGGGCGCAATCGTAATCAGCCAGTTGCCCCGCCCTTTATATTCCATATGTCCGCCGCTGTTATCTCCCTCAACTCTGATTCTGGTTACTTTGTGCAGAGTCAGCAAGGCAAAGAAAGCATGCGTGCATTCATGGGCAATAATCTGAATATTCGTCCGCACGCCGGCATCCGACATATTTCTTGAAATGAAAAACATGGCAACGCCGCCGGCCATGGCGATATATTTCCAGGTCATCAGGTTGAAATAGTAGAAAGACTGGATGCAAGCCGGAAGAGAAAATAACATATAAATGGCGACAGGCCATTTGAAAAGTTCAATAAAACGGTCAATTAATATTCTCATATCATCTCCATTGCCTGAGATGTTAACCTAAAAAAAACTTTTTTGCATCTATTATAGGTAAAATATTAACATTATGTATCACATGCCGGGAGAAAAAGAATGGCTGACGAAGATTTTGAGACTTTTGATTTTATTGTTAATGACGAAGACGAAGTTATGCTTTTATTGTATGAACGGGAAGGAGAACCCAATCACCCGACGTTCAGCGTTTCCCCCGAAGAAGGAACCGCCGTTTTGTACCGCAACGATGAAGACATTATTGAACTCAGCGACATCGGCCGCGATATTTTTGACAGTCTGGCCGACGCCGACAAGCTCATGGTCTGCGAACTGACCCGCACCGAAAATGAAGACGACGCTGAAATCTCAAACGCTTATGAAGCGGAAATTGTCGACTAATTCCGCGGTTTGTCTTTTTTAACCTATTATTAAGCGTTGGCGTTTAAAATAAACCATATCTGCCTGCAAAAGATAAAAAACTTGAAAAATTGTTTTTTGTATGCTAGATAAGTGTTCATAGTCAAAATTAATGGTTTAATATCATGGTTATTGATGGCAACAACAAAAGGCAAAGAAGCATTTTAACCAACAAATGCTTTTATCAGACAACAGCCCAGATCATGCATGATTTTGAGGCAAAAGGTTATGAAAATTCCGCTGACGAAACGGCAAAGGTGATTGCGGCCTATCATGATATTGTCAAAAAGAAAACGCGCAACAATTACAATCCCGATTATAACGACGCTTTTAAAAAGATAGACAGCGCTATTGAGATGATGGCTCACAAAGTCTTTTACGATTGTGATAAAAAGAGTTTTGACTACGCCTATCACTCCTTTGAAGAGTTTGACCATATTAATGCCATTGTCGGGCGCCAGCGCCTGAAAAAAAGCAGCTTTTCCGCCTGATATTTTTTTATTTTCCGCCTTTTCCCCTGATATCCGTTGTTTATAAAAGGAGTATTGTTGTGCTTTGTTTGATTTGCATGATTGCTTTTTGCGCGGAAATAAGATATTAATAAGGGCATTGTTAACTATCTAAAGGGACAAAAAATGAAAAAGATATCGCTTATCGGCTGCGGACGCTGGGGGACGTTTTTAGGGTGGTACGCCGCAAAATACTGCGGATTTGGCGTTGACATGTATGATATTCCGACTTCTCCGAATTTCATAGAATTGCGCGATATCCGCAAAAATCCTTATTTGTCCCTGTTAGATAACATGGAATTGTTTGATAATCTGCCGGCCGTTTTGAAAAACGATTTTATCATCATCTCTATCGGCTGCCAGTATTTCAGAGGGTTATGCAAAGAATTAAATCAATATGACCTCCGCGGCAAAACATTTCTGCTGGCCATGAAAGGTCTGGAGGAGCCGTCAGCAAAATATATGCATCAGATTATGAAAGAGGAAATCAAACAGGATATTCATATTGCCGTTCTGGCCGGTCCGGGACATGTTCAGGACTACACCAAAGGCGTCCCCTCCTGTGTTGTTGTCGACTCTGACGAAGATGAGGTCAAGGACAGAGTTATCAAAATGCTCTCCAGCGAATTAATCCGTTTCTATTACGGCGCTGATTTAATCGGCAACCAAATCGGCGCAGCTCTGAAAAACGTCATTGGGCTGGCGGCCGGGATTTTGGACGGCCTGGAATGGTATGGGCTGAAAGGCGCCCTGATGGCGCGCGCACCGATTGAAGTCGGACGCTTTATTCAGTATTTTGGCGGCAATCCCCGTACGGCTTACGGCCTGGCACATCTTGGCGATTATGAAGCGACGCTGTTTTCCCAATACAGCCACAACCGCACATTCGGCGAAAAATTTGCCCGCGGCGAAGATTTCGGCAAACTTGCCGAAGGCGTTCCGACACTAAAAGCCGTTAAAATCATTGCTGACAAAGAAAATATTGATATGCCGATTTGTCAGGCTCTATATAAGGCGATTTACGAAAAAGCTGACATAAAATCAACCATTCGCGGTATGTTTACCCGCGATATCAAACAAGAATTTGAAGACTGGCAGTAGTTTCATGAAGAAATTTGCAGCGTATTTGACAGCCACATGGTTCGGCTTAGGCTTTTCTCCTAAAGCATCCGGAACTTTCGGTTCTTTAGGTGCGCTTCCCTTGGTTTGGGTTTTGGCATTTTATGCAAGCCTGCCCATTATGTTTGCCGTAGCGGCCGTTTTATTTTTTGCCGGCGTCTGGGCAACGCACCAGATTATAAAACAGCAGGAAAACAAAGATCCGTCGCTTGTAGTTATTGATGAAGTGGTTGGGCAAATGCTGAGTTTTTCATTGGTTTGGCCATATCTTGCCGACTGGAAAATTTATGCTCTGGGATTTGCCCTCTTCCGTTTTTTTGACATTTGCAAAATGGGGCCGGTAAAATTCTTTGACAGCAGAGTACATAATGCCTGGGGCGTTATGTTGGATGACGTTTTCGCCGGCATTACAGCCGCCATTGTTTTGTATTTGCTTTGCTCTTTCTTTTAGTTGTTGATTTTTTTGTCAAATCCACTATAATTATTTGAAATATCTAGGGGATTGTCATGAAAAATGATTCTAAATTATATAAAAAAACGGCTAAGGAATTCATCGAGGATACAGCTATTTTTACCACAGCTATTTTTGCAGCCGGGCCGATTGGAGGCATAGCCATCGGCTACCTTACTGCTACAAACAAAAAGCATTTATCCTCCGGGTTTAACAGCGCATTAAAAAAGTGGCGGCAAAAAAGCGGACAATCTCTTACACTGAAAGCAAAAATGCTGCGTTTCAGAAAAGCATTGTCTTATGGGCTAAAAACCTTAGGGCAAGGAATGGTAAGGCAGATGAACGAAAATAACAAGAGGTTGGAAGCATACCGTATCAAATCCATTCAAAAAACTATTGCAAACCCTTCCTATCAGCAAGCTTACCAAAAAGCAGAAGCAGAAGGCTTGAAAAATTTGTCAGCCAGAGAACGTTAACAAGCATATCGCTATTTTAGTTCCATGCAACGCCTCAAAAAAGCGGAAGAAGAGAGGATGAGCAAAAAAAGTAGTACTAATCGACCGGCTTCTGAGATTACACCTCAAGATGTTTCAAAACTTTCGACGCAGGAATTAATGCAAAAAATTATGAGAAAAAAACAAAATTCACACTAAAAGCGGACTTCGTTAATTTGAATTCCCGGAATCAGTCTGGCGGCAACTTCTCCGGCTTTAGGACTGTTTTTTGTAACGCAGAAACGGTTCTCGGCATTCTTGCCGAGGCAGGCTTCTATTTCAGGATGGCGCTGCAAATAATCTCGCAATTTTGCACCCATTAGCTCATCCTGAGAAATTACTTTTACATTCTTCGGCAACAAACGGCGGCAATATTCTTTTATCAGGGGATAATGTGTACAACCAAGAATAAGGCTGTCCAGCTTTGAAAAATGCGCCAAATAATCTTCCAGGACATTTTCCATATACTGAAAGTCGTTTTCCTCAATAAGAGGAACCAGCTGCGGCGTGGCAACTTCAGTCACCAGCAAAGAAGAATCCAATTTTTGCAGTTCTGTTTTGTAAATATGCGAAGCAACGGTCGCCGGTGTCGCAATAACCCCAACTGACTTTGCATTTTCCTCAACGGCCATTTCAACGGTCGGGATAACAACACCCAGCACTTTTATATCCGGCGCATAGGCTGGAATAAATTTTTGCTGAATATAGCGCAGGGTAATTGACGTTGCCGTGTTGCAGGCAATAATTATTAATTTACAGTTTTGGGCAATAAGATATTTAAGAGAATCGAGCGTATATTTAAGAATCCTGCCGGATGTCTTTTCCCCATAGGGAAGATGCGCCGTATCTCCCAAATATAAATAATCATATTCCGGAAGCTCATTCATAAATGTTTTGGTAATAACCAAACCGCCCAACCCGGAATCAAAAACGCCGATTTTCATGTTTTTATTGCTTTGCCTTGTTAATATAATAGAGAATCATAATCATTTGAAAAAAAATAGCATTGAAAAATAGCCACTTATAAACAGCCTACCAAAAGAACAAAGTTTGAACATTTTTACTTGACTCTTTTTATTTTCCGTGCATAATGGGCTCATCAGAACAAAACAGGAACAGAAAGGAAATTAAAAATGAACAAGTTTAACATTATTATCTATTTTGCTTTATTTTTCAGCTGCTCTCCTGCTATTCTGATTTAAAATTCAGTCCATTAATTAACTTCTAAATATTGGATATTAACGCAATATCCAATATTTTTTTTATATATAAAATATTTTTTTGACAATTATGTCTATATATGGTATTTTATAGACATATTTTTTTATTTTAACTCTTTGAGAGGGAAAAATATGACTGATACCGCTTCAAAAACCGTTTTTACCTTAAATCCAGATAAAGCAAAATTTATCGTTAACAGCCGTTTTTATTTTAACGGCAACCAAAAGAACAGTGAATTCTCCTTATTACCGGGACATTTACAGCGAGCCGTCAACCGAGAAGCCGAATTTCATGTTAAGACTCTTTCACAAACGGAAGGTTTCTCTGAGATATTAACTGCCGATAATTTCAGAGAAGCACAAAAATTACATAATGCTATTTGCGAATATATTGCGCATATCGGCAATATTGAACAAAACATAAATCCGTATAACCCCAATAATAAATTTGCCGCCTTGCTTCGCGCCGACAAAGAAGCCATTTACAAAGAAAATCTGGATTTTGGAAAAACGCCCTATCCTGCGGTAACAGATACAAACGTTTTCCTGCATCCGACAGCCCGGCGTGCCAAACATTTCAATGAATCTATAGCTTCCCGAAAAGCAAAAGGTGTTCAACGCAATGCGGCAGAAACATTACAGAATATTTATAATCATATTCATGCTTATGGCAAATAGCACACAGAAAAATCCTGAAAGCTTTAAAAACTTTCTGGATTTTTTTTATTTTACAGAAGGCGGTTTTCACTGAGATATTTCCACAGAGCGCAAGCATGCACTGACTGGATAATTTCATTGTTTTTCAGCAAATTTTTAACCTCTTCAAGGGATAACAGGTGACAGCTCAAATCCTCCCCCTCGTCCAGAGCCGGCTCGCCGACAGGCTCGACGTCTTCGGCAATAAAATTATAAACCCAATTATTGTTTGTGCTCGGGTTGGAAGACAGCCGCAGATTTTGCCGCCATTTTCCGCCGCCGAATCCGGTCTCTTCCAACAACTCGCGCTGTGCGGCAAGCACCGGCTCTTCTCCGTTTTCCACACAACCGCCGCACAATTCGTAATTCGCTTTGCCGATTGCATGGCGATATTGGCGAATCATGACAAACTTTCCATCCTTTGTTCGGGCTATCGTATTAACCCAGTCAGGATATTCCAAAACAAAATAGTGCGGAACAATTTTGCCGTTCGGAAGTTTTATTTTTTCCTCACGCACGGTCAGCCACGGGTCATTAAACAAGTACCGGCTGCTCAGAACTTCTGTTTTTTCTTCTTTTTTCATAACAAATGCTTTATTAAAATAATAAAAATACGGATAAAAGTTAGCATATTGCATGAACAAAGTAAAGACAAAGTCCACATAATCAAAAAAAACTACTTGCATTTATAAAAAAAATAATATAGTTATCTTTTTGTTATCGGGTGTGTAGCTCAGGTGGTTAGAGCGCTACGTTGACATCGTAGAGGTCACAAGTTCGAGTCTTGTCACTCCCACCAATTCCGACAGTTCCTTTGAAAAAGGAGCTGTTTTTCTTTTTAAAATCAAATATTTAATAAAACTTGTTTTTTTTATAAAATTTTGTTATCATTTTTCTGTTATTAACTATTAAATTATAATTGTATGATTTTTATGTATGCTTGGAATGCGTGGTGTAGTTTACTTATACCATTGCTTGGTTTGGGTTATGGGATTTATAGGGCAAAATCAGAGGGTTTGCCGATGGAAAAACTATTAAGTTTTATTCTTATTGTTTCATCTGTTGCCCTTTTGGTTTCTGTTCTATTGTTAAAATTTATTTTTTGTGACAGCGAAAAAGAATATTTCGGGCTTTATGCAGTTCCTCTAGGGGCATTTGGTCTTAGTGGTTCTTTGCTTGTTATTACGGATTTATCAGAGGCTTGGAAAAATAAGAATAGTTTGTGAATTGCCAGCTCAGCCCCACCAATTTTAAACGGCTCCTATTATGGGAGCTGTTTTTTTGTTATTTTCACAGGCTGCTTTCCCACATTTTCCAACTATTTTTGTTATGGAAAAGTTAATCATTTCCAGATATAATTTGCAGGATATAATAGATTCTGAAGCGAAAGGGCCGGCTTTGACTGAAAAAAAATTCGACTTTACCGTTGACTATAAAAAACTGAAAATTTTTGATGAATATAACAGCAAAGATATTCTTTTTCCTTTGGTGTTATCTTCGCCTCACAGCGGCCAAACTTTTCCCGAAGAATTTCTGAACGCCGTTACCATGCCGGCGGACATTCTGAGAAGCAATGAAGACTCTTTTGTCGATGAGCTCATTCTGCCCGCGTCAAACACAGGAATCCCATTGGTCAGCATGAATATTTCCCGCGCTTTTGTTGATGTTAACCGCGATAAAATAGAAATAGACCCCAAGATGTATTACAATTATCCCAGCCAAGGAGATGTCCAAGGCGGAATCCGCTGCCGCGTCGGGCTGGGCGTGGTTCATCGTATCAATGCCAAAAGAGAAAATATTTATGACGGCCTGCTTGATTATCATGAAGTTCAGGAACGAATTAAGTATGTTTATGATGTTTATCATAAAAAACTGCAGCAACTTATTGACAAGACACTCAAAAAATTCGGCTTTTGCTTTGTGTTAGACTGCCATTCCATGCCTTCAAAAATTTGTTCTGTCATGCAGGAAAGCCGGCCGATTGATTTTTGCCTTGGGACGCTGTTTGACCAAAGCTGTCCGTTAGAAATGAGCGATTTTATGAAAAACAGCCTTGAAAATTTTGATTATAAAGTTTCCGCAAACTGTCCGTATTCCGGGGCTTTTATCACATTTAACTACTGTCAGCCGCGCAAAAAAATTTACACCATGCAGCTGGAGATGAACAGAGGGCTTTATATGGCAGAAGATGTGCATAAAAAAAACAATAAATTTCAAAAGATTAGTTCTGATTTATGCTCTTCAATCGAGGCCTTTGCAAATTTTTTGCTGGATTTTAAAAAATAAATATGTTATAAGTCATCTTGTTTTGTTAATAATTGGTTAATGTTTAGCCATAACTTGTTTGAACGCGCCGCATATTTTTTATAGAATATATTGCTTTGCGGCCATGAAATAAACAACCTCAGGATTTATGAATCTTGTGATTATAAAATAAGCCGGTAAGCAAATTGAAATTAGTAATTTTTTACTTAGGGATTTTTGTGGCTGTTCTGAGGGTTTAGAGGGATGCGATCTTCGTATCAAACATTTTAATGTTACTTTTATTATTACTGATGTTAATTCAGCCTGCGCAGGCAAAAACATATTCCGGTATGGATGATGCGCTGGTTTGTAAAAACGCTGCTCTGAAATATGAGGAAAAATATCAGATTAAAGAACATCTTTTGACCACGATTACCAATGTTGAAACAGGCAGATGGAATGCCGAAAAAAAACAGACGTTGGGTTGGCCGTGGACAATTAACGCCCAAGGCAAAGGGCATTTTTTCAAGACCAAAGCTGAAGCCGTTAAAGCCGTTAAGGCTTTGCAGGCTAAAGGCGTTAAAAGTATTGACGTCGGCTGTATGCAGATTAATTTGAAGTTTCACGGCAAGAATTTTAAATCCGTCGAAGAAGCTTTAGATCCGTACAAAAACGTAGAATACGGCGCAAAATATCTGAAAAAGCTGTATAAGGCCAAAGGAAACGACTGGTTTAAAGCGGCTATGGCTTATCATTCCAATGTTTTGAAAAAAGCATTAAGATATAAGAAAAAGCTGGTTGTCGCTTATGCCAAAGTAAAAAAACAAAATGACGGAAAATCTATTGCCGAGCGTAATGTTAAAGCTGCCAAAGTTGCTCAGAATATTGAACGCGGCAGAAAGAACGAGCATAATGCCGCAACAAAGAAAAATGTCAAAAAAATAACAACGGCCGACATTGCCGAGTATAAGTTGCGCAACAACGATGCTGCTCAAAAAGCACAGAGCTGGAGAGAGCAAAAATTGGCAGAATATAGACAAGGAACGATTAATTAATTGCCTTGACGGACATTATCTGCTAATAGATATGTGTTATGTATGAAGCAATTAAAAATACCGGACTTTATTGGCAGCCACTGGGAGGCAATAATATTGACCAAATCAGCGGCCATTGTTATCGTTATACCGATGTCATTCGCAGTAACGGAAAACGCCAGTCGACAACGATATTGGTCGATTTGGGCAAATTTGACAATCATCAGGCTTTGGGCATACAAAATTCAGCGGCGGCAGTTCCCGATATCCGGGATATTCTGTCTGACAAAGAAGATATGCCTAAAGCCCTTTTTTTAACCCATTCGCATCCTGACCATCTTAACGGTATTATCCATTATCTGAAAGCGGGCTATAAGCTCCCGCCTTTGTATGCCGGGAAATATACGTTTATGATACTCTATGACCTTTTGCAGGGGTATCACTTTCCGCAAAATTTATGGCCTAAGTTTAACGTTATTGAGAACGGCAGCCGCCTTAACATCGGTTCTTTGGAAATAGAAGCGCTGTCTTCTTCGCACACCTGTTTTGACAGTCTGGGATTAATTATAAAATCGCCTAACGCGGTTGTTTATCATACCGGCGACATGAAGCTTGACCAAACAACATATTTTCGGCCGCCGACCAACCTCAAAAGGCTCAGAGAACTGGCACCGTCTATCAATGCCGTTGTTGCCGACTTTTACGGCATTTATTCCGACGGTTTTGCCCTCAAAGAAGCCGATACCTTGAAATGTCTGGTTAAACTCATTCGCAAAAGCCGAAAATCAAAGATATTCCTTCCGGTCTATCCGACACATCCGGAAATGTATATTACAGCATTTCTGGCTGCCTTAAAGCTTAAGAAAAATGTCGTGTTTTATGGAAACACAGACTTTTTCGGCTATTTGAAAATGATTATAGAATATGGAATCTCTTTTGAAAAAATGGCAGAGGGAAAAATTGTCGTTTCCTATTCGCATAATGAAGAAGAAATTGCCAAATTAAACGATGATTATGTGGTTATCGGAACATATAATCATATTCCCGATGTTTTTAACGTCAGCAAAAAAGACTGTTACGGCATCATCACGGCAAAAACGTTTTTCAATCCCCTTAAAGGACAGCTTAATCTTAAAAATATCAAATTTGCAACGGTTGATGATTATCCGGAGTTGCAAGGATACGGGCACGGCTTTTTCGGCGACTATGAAGAGTTAAATAATATATTGGGACGCCGACCGGTCTTTTTGCCGACACACTGCCCGACTTATATGATTGATGACGTGCGCGAACTGGCAAATTACTGTGGTTTGAAAATTGTCGGCACAACGCCGAAAAATAACCAGATTTACAGGATTAAAAGAAAAAGAATCGAGCTTGTTTCTGCCTTCCCGGCTAAATGGCTTGTTGTTATTTACAACAGCGATGATTTTGCCTATATGGCAGAAGTTTTTCAAAAACCGACTTCCGGACATGGTTTTCTTAAACGCACCATCAGCCGGCGGCGTTGCCAAAACCGATTTAAATCTTATTTGCAAAAAC
>JAUNPO010000177.1 GCA_030536665.1 Pseudomonadota bacterium | reverse complement strand
CTTGCCGTCTGCGCCATATATTCCGGCCTTGGCGCCGTCTTCCGCATACCGCACGGACATAAAGTAACAGCCGTTGGCAAAAACGCCGGCTGCCTTAAGCCTGCTGCCGAGGCACTCGCCGTTTGCCTTAAAAAGGGAAACGCCTTCACTGTCGTCAATCTTATACCATCCGTTCCAATACAGTTCGGAACCTGCGGAAAAAGCCGCCGTCTGAATGCCGTCCGCCGTAAAAACCGCTTTTTCGTCGTTTTCTTTGACCAGCATAAACTTGCCGTCTGCCGCCTCGAATATGCGTTTGATGCCGCCGACAAGAATAGGCTGTGCATTGTTTTTGTACAAATAAGCCATATTGTTTCTGAGAAGAACCGCGCTCCAGCCGTTTTTGAGCTTTTGATGCCTTTTAATCAGCCCGCCGTAAATCATGCGAACGTCTGCGGGAATGTCTTTGCCCCCGGAAAATAATAATTTAAAATCCATAATGCTGTTTGTTAAAGTTATAATAATTTTTATCTGTATTAAAATTTATGTTTTTAGAAGCGGATTGTCAAACGGAAATTTATATCGGCAAAAGAAATTTTTGCCTCCCGCCGTAGCTTTGTCAGCCTCAGTTCCCTTAAAAATCGGCCGCCGCACGCCTCAATCGACAGTCCTCTGTCTCCGTGCGCCACAATGGGCTGTTTCCTGCTACAACTTGCTGCGGCCGGCTTTCCTCCGCTGTGCCGTTTTCATATTCATATTCATATATCCGTGTTTTTGATATAGCTTTTTTACATAAAGGAATATGGGTTAATGTCCACGTCTACGCGGACGTTGCTTTTGATCTTGACCATGTTGAGCCATTTTTTCAGAACTTCCTGAATGTTAACGTTTTTTGCCGTCTTGAGCAGCAGGCGGTAGCGGTATCTGCCGCGCAGCAGATTCATCGGCGCCGGCGCCGGGCCGAGCGTTTCTATCAGTTCCGTATTCGGCGCGCATTTGCCGAGATAATATGCCGCTGCTTCCGCCGCCTGCTGGTTTGCCGACGAGATAATCAGTGCCGCCAGTTTGCCGTAAGGGGGCATATGCAGCAGCCGCCGCGAACTTTTTTCAATCTCGATAAAAGCTTCCCGGTTATGCTCGATCACCGCCTGCAATACCGGATGGTCGGGATAGAGCGTCTGCAGATAGACCACGCCTTTTTTCTCGCCGCGTCCCGCACGCCCGGAAACTTGCGCCAGCAGTTGGAACGTCTGTTCGCTTGCCCTGAGGTCGGTTCCCATCAGCCCGAGGTCGGCATCGACCACGCCCACCAGCGTCAAATCGGGAAAGTTATGTCCCTTGGCCAGAATCTGCGTACCGATGAGAATGTCAATTTCCTTGTTTGCCGTCCGGTGGATAACGTCCGAAATCTGCTTGTAGTTGGTGGTAATGTCGCTGGAAAGGATGGCAGTGCGCGCTTCGGGAAAACGGTTGCGCACTTCTTCGGCGATTCGCTCCACGCCCGGGCCGCACGCGGTTAATCCGTCTTCCGAACCGCATTCGGGGCAGCGTTTCGGCGTAAACATCTTAAATCCGCAATGGTGGCAGATTAATTCGCCGGTAATGCGATGTTCGGCAAGCCACGCCGTGCAGTGCGGACATTGGATTCGGTGTCCGCAGTCCCGGCAGATGAGCAGCGGAGCATAACCGCGCCGGTTCAGAAACAGCATGGACTGTTCGCCGCGCTTGAGATTTGCGGCAAGCTCGTCAACGAGTGTCGGCGCCAGAAACGACACGCCCCACGGGCCTTTCTGCGGTTTGTCTTTTTTAAGGTCAAGGATTTTAATTTCCGGCAGCACTGCCTTGGCAAAGCGCTTGGTCAGTTTCACGCAGTCGTATTTGCCTTCTTCAACGTTGACGATGGTTTCCAAATCGGGAGTAGCCGTGGACAGGATAACCGGAATTTTCTCCAGATGTGCGCGCAGTACCGCCATGTCCCGCCCCTGATAGGTAACGAGGCTTTCCTGCTTGAACGAATGGTCGTGGCTCTCGTCAACGACAATAATCCCTAAGTCCGCAAACGGCAGAAACAGCGCCGACCGTGCTCCGACCACGACTTTCGCCTTGTTGAGCGCTACCGCTTTCCAGGTTTTTGCCTTGTCTTTGACGCCGACTTCCGAGTGCCAGATAAACGGCGTAACCCCGAACCGCAGTTCAAACCGCCGCAGCCATTGCGACGTCAGGGAAATTTCCGGCACCAGCACCAGAACCTGCTTGTTTTGTGCCAGCGCTTCGGCAACGGCCTCAAAATAAACCTCGGTCTTGCCCGAACCGGTAACGCCGTCCAGGAGAGTTGCCGAAAAGCCGCTGCCGACCTTGCGTACGAGAATGTCCGCCGCCGCCTGCTGTTCCTCCGTCAGCGCTGCCGTTTTGTTCAGGTTGACTTTTTGTTCTTCGGCTTCTTCGTTGATAAGTACGTCTTTTTTATAAAGAAATCCGCTTTTAATCATCGCGGTGATAATGCCGCTGCTGGCGCCGGTTGCGCTGATGATTTCTTCTTTTTCCGCTTCGAGCCCGCCGTCCAGAAAGTCAAACACCGCCTTGCGCGCTTCCGTAATGCGGATGCCGTCCAAATTTTCGTTTTTTATTTTCAGGCCGTAAAGCGTAACTTTCTGCTTGGGCAGCTGGTTGCTTTTCATGCCCAGTACCATTTTCAGCACCATTCCCAGCGGAGCCAGGTTGTATTCTGCAGTTTTGCGGATAAAGGCCGTCATCTCCGCCGTCAGGCGCGGCAGCTGCACCACGGATTTGATTTGTTTTATCT
>JAUNPO010000176.1:1704-2795 GCA_030536665.1 Pseudomonadota bacterium | reverse complement strand
TCACGCCCAGCGGTTCGGTTTATATTTTGCTGTCCGCATTCATTTGTTCAGTTTGCTTTCCCGCGCACACGGCCGCCGTCTCCATGGCTGTCATGCTGGTTGCCGACAGCGCCGCCGCGCTCTGCGGAAAGTTTTTCGGACGCATCCGTTACCGCAACGGCAAATCCCTTGAAGGAACCCTGGCCTTTTCGGCCGCCGCCGTTGCCGTCATCTGGCTCTCGTCGGCCCCAGTTTCTCCTGCATATGCGGTTTTGGCCGCTCTTGCCGCCTCGGCCGCCGAATTTTACGAAAAAAGCCTCAAAATGGACGATAACCTGACCATTCCGCTGATTACCGGCTTTATCCTGAACTTCTGCGCCTTATAGAGAACCGTCATGAAAAAAATATTTCACATCAATTCCATAACCTTCATCACCCTTGTCAGCCTCTATTTCTCCTTCGGCCTCAATATCTCGTTCTGGCAGTTGGTGTTTTCCAAAGTCAGCCCTGACAATTTTAACACGATTGTCTTTGCCTGCTCGCTGCCCTTTTTCATTTTCATTCCGCTGTTTATGTTTTTCTGCCTGCTGGTTGTTCCCGTCATCGGCCGCCCCTTGGTCGCAATTCTTCTGCTTCTCTCGGCCGCTGCCGATTACGCCATGTCAAACCTCAACGTCATCATTGATTCGGACATGATTCGCAACTTTGCCGAAACCAATCTGCGCGAAGCGGCCGACTTTATCACAGTGAAAGCACTCGTCTGCATTTTCGTAATGGGAATCATTCCGGCCGCTCTGGTACTCATGACCGACATCAAGTTCGCCCCCTTTGTCAAAGAAACGGCCAGACGAATCTTGCTGTGTCTTGCCATGCTGCTGGTTCTGGGCGCGTTTGCCTTTACTTCCTATAAAGAATACGCGTCTTTCGGACGCAACAATTCTCAGGCGCGAAAATATATCAATACCTTCAACTATATTTATGCCGTCGGCCGCTACCAACAGAAAAAACTCAATGCCGAACGCCGTTTTGTTGTTCTTGACGCCGCGCCCGTGTTAAACAAAGTTCCCGACAGCCGGCCGAAATTGCTGGTTTTGGCGGTCGGAGAAACCGCA
>JAUNPO010000176.1:0-1694 GCA_030536665.1 Pseudomonadota bacterium | reverse complement strand
ACTTTTCCTTATACGGCTATGAACGCCGAACCAATCCTTTGCTGGAAAAACAGGACATAATCGTTTTTTCAAACGTGTCGTCCTGCGGAACCGCCACCGCCGTTTCTCTGCCCTGTATGTTCTCGGCGAACGGACGCAAAGACTTTGACGTCGACGAAGCCCGGCATACTCAAAACCTGCTCGATATCGCCTTGGCTGCCGGTTATAAGGTCTCTTGGAAAGACAACGACGACGGCTGCAAGGGAGTCTGCAGCCGGATTGAAACCCTCGATGCCAAAGACGGCAACAAGCAGCCGGAATGTTTCGGCAGCTACTGTCATGATGAAATCCTGCTCGACGGTCTGGAACAGAAAATACAAAATCTGACGCAAGACACGGTTATCGTGCTGCACATGATGGGAAGCCACGGCCCCACCTACCACAAACGCTATCCCGACAGGTTCAGGCGTTTTCTTCCGGCCTGCGACACCGCCGACCTGCAAAACTGTTCCCGCCGGCAGATAACAAACTCTTACGACAACACAATCCTCTATACCGACTATGTTTTGTCCTCCGTAATTGACATTCTCAAAAAAAACCGAAACATTGAAAGCGGTATGCTTTATGTTTCCGACCACGGAGAATCTTTAGGCGAAAACAACCTTTATTTACACGGTCTGCCTTACGCCGTCGCACCCAAAGAACAAAAGGAAGTCCCGATGATTTTATGGCTCTCGCCGCTCATACGGGAAAAACTGGACGTCAGATGCCTGCGCCGAAAAGCTGCCGCAAATTCCTACTCGCATGACAACTATTTTCATTCGGTTCTGAGACTTCTGAACATTGTCACTCCGGTTTACAGACGGCAGCTGGACATATTTGAAGGCTGCACCGGAGAAAAATAAATTCCTTTACTTTTACCGGCAAACACTTATAAAATTGCTGTCATTATCAAAACATTGCGAATGGATATGAATAAAAAGCTTTTAACTCTGCTCTGCCTTCCGGCCGTTTTTACAATCCTCATCTTCCGGTTTTATCCCGATTCTTTGACCCGGAAACTCAAACGCCTTGCCGACAATTCCCAAGCCCGGATAAGCGTTGCCGTCATCCGGGGGGAACAAAACTGGAGCATCGGACAGGAAAACCGGCCGCTGCTGAGTGTATTTAAATTTCCTATAGCCCTCTGTACTCTACGCGCACTGGAAAACGCAGACGCCGGTTTAGACACGCAGCTTCGTATCTCCGGCGAAATGCTCGATTTCAATACTTGGAGCCCGATGCTGAAAAAACATCCGCATCCGTCTTTCTCTATCACCGTCGCCGGTTTGCTGCGCTATATGGTTTCGGAAAGCGACAATAACGCCGCCGACATTCTTCTGGCCTACGGCGGCGGCATCCCGGCTCTGAACCGTTGCCTTGCCGAAGCCGGTTTCTCCGGCATCAGCATAAATGTCAACGAAAAAACCATGAACGAAAACATTAAAACCCAATATCAAAATACGGCCCGCCCTTCCGACATTGTCAGGCTCATTAAATATGCGCGCGAAAGTAATTTTCTTTCGGCACAGTCCCGCCGCTTTCTCGACCGGATTATGCTCGAAACCGCCACCGGCGCCGACAAACTCAAAGCGGGACTGCCGCCGCAAACGCCGCTCGGACACAAAACCGGTTCCTCGTCCCGTCTGCCGGACGGCCTCAAAATCGCCGACAAC
>JAUNPO010000175.1 GCA_030536665.1 Pseudomonadota bacterium | reverse complement strand
GTACATACCGGCAACAGCATGGCCTTCTCCGGTTCCCTTAAACGAAATGTCGATATTTCCGTACGCCGAATTCCCCGTTCCCTCCGGGCCGTTTATAATCTGGCCGCCGTTGCTCGCCGCCATGCCGATAGAACCGTTCTGCGCATCAACCAGAATATTGCCGTTATTCAGCGCTTTTGACCCGTCTCCGTAAACCGAAGCCCCGATTGTCGCATCGCCCAATTGCAGGCTGCCGCCCGCCAGATTATTGAAATAGGCACCGTTCGAGACCGTTACATACGACATCAGATAATCAACATTGTCCAACACATTCGGCAGTAATTGGATTTTTCCGGCATTAGCCGCCGCATCGGGATTTTCAAATCTCCGTGCAACGTCATTCTCCATTCCGCCGCTGTTGACCTTTTTCTCGGTGTTGGTAACCAGGCTTGCCAACCCGTATCCCGGATTCGTCGGCACAATCGTATCGTCTCCGGCCGGGGCGCTGCCGCCGCCTCCGCCGCCGCTGAATGCCAGAATGGCGCCGCCCACGGCCGCTCCGCCCAAAAGCCACGGCCACCAACTGCGTTCCTCTTCGTTATAATAAAGGGATTCCTCATTGCCGACGATTTTTTCCGTCCTTGCCGCCCGGCTGGATTCCAAAAACTCGCGGTACTCTTTGTTTATCTCATAAGTACAGGCATGGCGCGGATTGGCTCCGCTCATACGAAAAGAGTTGTAGGCAACATAATTTTTGCGCTTAATCGCAATGCACAGCCCCGTATCCCCGTTTGGATTCGTCGCATCAATATTCAGCCCGCGATTGACGGCTTCGCGCAAAATGCCGATTTTTCCCTGGCTTGCCAGATAATACATTTTGTTAAAATCGCGTGGCGACAACCGGCCGCCAAACGCACAGGCGTTTTCCGAAACAGAAACGGCAGCAAAAAAGACTGCGGAAAAATATAAAGCGGCGCCAAACCTCATCTAACAAAACCATAAAAACAATTGCTTTGTATCGATTCTACGCCGGAGTTTCTTAAAAAAGAGTATAATTTATAAAATTATGCCGAAAATTAATATTCATCCTCTTCAGAGTAACTCTCGCCATAGCGGTAACCGTCTTGTCCGGTACGATAGTCATCCTGCCCGATACGATAACCGGCCTGTCCTGCCTGATAACCGTCCCCCGCCCGGGCACTCTTTTTCTGATAACTGTCCTGCTCTGTTTGGCCGCTTTGTTTTTGATAACCGTTCTGCGGCTGATAACCTACGGCATAAGCGTCTTTTCCTTCGACTTCAAGGCTGGGGTTAACGTATGCCGTCGCGCCTTTTTCATAAAAATAGAAATCGCGCCGGAGCCGCGCCTGATCGCGAATGGAAAGGGAATTCCATTCCGTTTCCGTCAAACCGTAAGGATAAGCCTCTTCTCCGCCGGCACAACCGGAAAGCAAAAACAGCGCCAGCAGCACACCCGCTTTTTTCATCTTAAAGTCTCCCGTACAATCAAAAACTTTTTATGCTACAGATTTGCGTTATAGGATATAATAATTTGTTTTTCAAGCAAAATCTTCCGCTGCACGTTTCCGCCGCACCTCCTGCCGGCAAAAACGCCGCCCGGCCGCATTCCGCCACAACCGCCGCTGAATTTTCAGCAGTTCCTTAAAAAACTGCCGCGCATAACCATTCTCTCAGTTTCCGCTTCGCCTATATCTTCAGCAGATTCTTTACAAAGGCCTCAACATAATCCTTCCTGCGATTTTGGTAATCAAGATAGTAAGCGTGTTCCCAAACGTCCAGATTCAATATCGGCTTAAAGCCAAGCACCAGCGGCGTATCGCCGTTGCGCGTAGTCAGAACGTCAAGTTTCCCGCCTTTGCCCTCGGCCAGCCACACCCAGCCGCTGCCGAAAAGCTTAACCGCCTCGTCTGCCAGCTTTTCCCGCAATGCGTCGCGCGTTTCAAAACGCTCGGCAATGCGCTCCTGCATATCTGCGTCAAATTTTTCCCCGATACCGATTGAATTCCAATACACGTTATGGTTAAAAACCTGCCCCGCATTATTATACAAAACCTGATATTCCGGCTTGTCAAACGTCCTTTCGATAATTTCCTCCAGCGGCGTATCCTGAAACTCCGTTCCCGAAATCAGTTCGTTGACTTTATCCACATAGGCCTTATGGTGTTTTCCGTAATGGAATTGCACAGTTTCTTCCGAAACATATGGTGCCAAAGCGCTTTCTTTAAACGGCAGTTTCATCAGTTCTATCATTTTTTCCTCCTGAAATATTATAATCCAGCCTTTATAATAGCCTCTAAATATTTATTTTAAATAGGCGTTTTAATTTTGTTAATAATTATTAACAGCCCCATATCAAAGATTCACAAATAAAATTTATGTAGTATGATAACGATAACAATAAACAAAACGGAGAGGAAAAATGAGAGTTTTATTAATAGAAGATGACTATGCCGTTTCTCAAAGCGTCGAAACAATCCTCAAAAAAGAAGGCATGGTTGTCGATACCACCGATGACGGCGAAGACGGGCTGGACTGCGGCAAACTGTATGATTATGACATCATTATTCTGGATTTGAACCTGCCCGGCATGAACGGCTATGAAGTCTTAAAAAGCCTCCGCAACGCCAAAATCACCACTCCGGTTCTGATTTTGTCCGGCCTCTATGAACCGGATAAAAAAGTCAAGGGGCTGGGTTACGGTGCAGACGACTATCTGACCAAACCGTTTGACAAGAGCGAGCTTCTCGCCCGCATTCAGGCAATTGTCCGCCGCTCCAAAGGACATTCCAATTCGATTATTCAAACCGGGCTCGTCGAAGTCAATCTGGATACACAGACCGTCAGCGTCGCCGGCAAAGACC
>JAUNPO010000174.1 GCA_030536665.1 Pseudomonadota bacterium | reverse complement strand
CCAAGCGCTTTGGCCTCAAAGTCATGACTTCCGCACCAATCAAACGCAGCGAAAGTTTTGACGAGTTGTCCAGTTCGGCCATAAACAGCCTGTTCCAGCTTGGCGAAGGCGCGCCGAAGATGATTGAAATCGGCAGCAGCAAGATTATTGCCGTTACCGCAAAAATCATCAAGGATAACCATAAGCTGACAGCGGCCGAAGCAGACGAACTCAAAGCCCGCACGCAGCAGGCTCTGTCTGCCGAAGCGGCAAACGCCCTGATTGACAACTATGCCAAAGGGTATGACGTTCGCGTCAAATATAAACTTCTCGGTCTGGCTGACTAACCCCCGGACGCAGGGTCGCGGAAAGCTCGCTGTGGGATGTTCCGAACACAATGAGGCGCGTTGGAAGCTGGGGCAGCTTCACCCCATCGGTTTGCTGCGGGTTGTCCCGTGCGTAAGGAGGCGCGATGCTTAAATTGAGTCTGCCGCTTGTTAGAGAAAACTAAAAGGAACTGAAAAATCAGTTCCTTTTTTTGTGAGTTAAAATTAAAAAGCCAGTACCGGCCGGACAACATTTGCTCTGTTGCTGTAGGTTTTAGAATAGTTGCCCAGGCCACCTTGGCTTTCGCATTGCGTGTTCGTACAGAAAAGCCATGCGCTGCTGGAAGAACTCTCAGATGATGACCAGATATGTTCATCGTCATATAAAGAAGAGAACCGTGTTCCTCCAAGTTTGGATATCGTATTATTAATCAAATTCAAGTTAGTATACAGACTGTTCAGCATTCCAGGGGCTGGTAAACACCACTTTCCTTTTGTATCGACTGCCGCGTTCGGTGTATAATTTACAGCCGCCCATGCTGCTGGGTATTGAAAGGAATCTCCTAATTGAATAATCTTTTGCGTATTAATACAAGCATCAAAATCTTTAATCGCATTTTGCCAAAATGATGCTATACCAATACCTGTCGCAACATATTCTCGAGACCACGGAATATCTGTGCTAATCGGACTGATAGTCATCGCGTAACCGCACTTATCACTACCGCCACTGATATAAACGACAACACCAATTGGTGTTGTGCCGCTGACTTTATCCGTTGTACAAGTTCCGTCGCTGTTTAAAATATCACCAATTTTACAGTTTTGGGCATAACCGGTACACTGACCAAGAATAGCGCCTTTTGTTTGACATTTTCCGTCTTTCCATTCATAACCAGAATCGCAGGTACAGGATTTATATTTATCACCACATTTGTCTGTTCCCGATTGTTCGTTGTTTCCGGTACAGGTGTATTGATAAGAATCATCACATTTTTTCTGCGGGCAATACCACCCATTGCCAAACGGGCATTTCAGACAGCCGCCTTTGTTGGCGGTTTCTTTATAACCGAGTTCGGCACAATTTTGAGCCGGTGAACATTGAGCTTGGATTAAGTTTGGAATTAAGGACAGACTCGTCCCTAAAAGTAAAAATTTAAAATTAATATTCATGTTGAACATCCTTATGTTTTGAAAGTTAAAACAAAACCCGCTTCATGAAGAAGACGGGCGGATGTTCGAAACCGTGTAAAGATAAACGGCTCAGCGCTTTCGTGCGAAGCCTTATAACGCTGACATCCGTCCCTAGCACTGTTGTAGACAGATATCAGCATAATCTTATTTAAAGTCGCAAATATGCTTAACGACTATCTTTACAAAGGGTTTCGACGCCCTCGGCGGCAAACTCTGCCGCTTGAAGTAAAGGGTAGCATAAGGGGGAAGTTTTAGCAAGTTGTTTTTGTGGTATGAATGGTTGTTTTTTAATTCATACCCTATCCTTGTTGTCATGTTCGGGCTTGACCCGGACATCCAGGTTAAATAAAGATTCCATTGTTAAACCTGGATCCCCGGATATCGCTGTGCTCTTCCGGGGATGACAATCAGAAGGATAGTTAGCGATTGGCAAGCGATAGCGCAGACAGAGCCTTTTGGTGCGAACGAGCTTGCCTGGGACAAACGAGTTCAGGGTGACATTTGGATGGACGGTTGGAGTGAGATTGTTACAGCATGGTTTTGATACTGCAATAATCGTAGCGGCTGATAACAATATGGTCCAAGAGCTGGATATTGATGCTTTTCAGCGCCTGATCAATCTGTTTGGTTATTTCAACATCGGCGCGGGAGGGTTTAACATCGCCCGAGGGGTGATTATGCACTAAAATCAATGCCGCCGCTTTCTTTTCCATAGCCAGTTTGATGACTTCCCGCGGGTGTATCGCCACCTGGTTAATCGTTCCCCGTTGCATAACCTCCTGCCCTATCAGACGGAATTTTGTATCAAGAAAAATTATGCGGAATTCTTCAACATCCAGATAAGCCATTTCTGAACGGCAATAGTCAATCATCGCGTCCCAATTACTGATTATCGGCGCATCGCTGCTTGACAAATTCTGCCAGGAGAAGCGTCCGGCAGCCTGCCGGATGAGCTTAAACATCACCGCGGCGTTTTCCTTGATGCCGGAAACTTCCGTCAGGCGGGAAACATCCGCATTTACAACCTCTGCCAGCGAACCGAACCTGCGTATCAGCTCTTTGGCAATCGGTTTGACATCACGTCTGGGAATGACATAGGTCAGCAGCAGTTCAATCAGCTCATAATCCGCCATGTCCTTGCCGCCGCCTTTCAAAAATCTTTCTCTCAGCCGCGCGCGATGTCCTAAATAGTCCGGGGTGTTTTCAGTTTCCATTGCTTTGGTAGTCCGTCAAATAATAAGATTAGTCCAGCTTGTAAGGCGGTTTGTCCAGCCCTTTGGGCGAATAGGTAAAGACTTCATAACCGTCATGCGTTACGCCGAGTGAATGTTCAAACTGCATTGACAGGCTTTTATCGCGGGTGACAGCCGTCC
>JAUNPO010000023.1 GCA_030536665.1 Pseudomonadota bacterium | reverse complement strand
GGTATAGGGGATAATATTAAAAGCTAGTACTGCCTCATGGGGTGTTGCGGAAACTTCGTCGTAGAGCGCATGTGTAAGGAAAAGCACAGCGTGCCCCTTGTACGCCGTTGGGGTAAAAACTAAAAAGCCAGCACCGGTCGAACATGGGCCATGCGGTCCTTAGTATCATAGGCTACGCCACCATAATCAGCACCACCAAATTTTGTACGGAAGACCCATGCATAATAGTTATCATACTCAGATGATGACCAATACCAATAGTTATGAACAATCGGTTCCGGCAATAATTCGCCTCCGGCTTTTGACAATCCGGAATTAATTTTATCATAATTATTCATCATTGACCGAGCAACACCCACTGCTGGAAGGCACCATTTACTCTTTGTTACGGGTGCCGAATTCGGCACATAATTGACTGTGGCCCAAGCAGCTTGATAAATACCAGAAGTTCCCTGTTTAATAATCTTCTGTGTATTGTCGCAACTGTTAAAATCTTGCTCTAATGCTGAAACACTTGTATAATTTGGTAGCCCCGAAATATCAATATATTCTGTTGACCAATACATACTCCCCAAATCTTTCAACGATAAAGCCTGACCGCAGTTATCTCCGCCAATATAAACCACAACACCTATCGGCGTCTTACCACTGATTTTATCTGAGGAACAAGTACCATCGCTGTTAAGGATATCACCGATTTTACAGTTTTTGGCATAGCCGGTACATTCACCTAAAACAGCTTTTTCTTCAACTTTTGGACAAGCCCAATATTCGCCGAACGGGCATTTTAAGCCATTGTCGCATTTTTGAAGAGAAGTGTAACCCAGTTGCTGACAATCGGTAACCGCGCATTGAGCTCGGGTTAAGTTTGGAATTAAGGACAGGCTTGTCCCTATCAATAAAAAATTAAAGTTAATATTCATGTTGAAACATCCTTTGTTTTGTAAGTTAAAACAAAACCCGCTCTATAAAGGCGGGCGGATGTTAGCAACCGTGTAAAGATAAACGGCTCAGCGCTTTCGAGCAAAGCCTTATAACGCTGACATCCGTCCCTAGCACTGTTGCAGACAGATATCAGCATAACCTTATTTAAAGTCGTAAATATGCTTAACGACTATCTTTACAAAGGGTTGCTACGCCCTCAGCGGCAAACTCTGCCGCTTAAGGTTAAGGGTAGCATAAGGGGAGGTTGTTGGCAAGGGGTTTTTATCACAAAGCCTTGCCAACACGTTTATTTTTTTAATTATTGACAAAAATGCCCAGTATGATATTTTGAAGCCAGTATAAATATTAAACAGATATAATTATGGAAAAGAATTTTGTTGTTTCTGGACTTTTCAGAATGTGTGAAAAAGTTTTGGACTTTATCATCCTTGGAACAAATTTTCCTCGGACGCAGAAGTTAAGAAAGCTCGGTAAAATTTTACAAATCATTGTCGCTTTTGCCTTACATGGTCTTGTTACCGTCTGGCTTTGGGAAAAAGTTGATGCAGGAGAGATTTTGGCTTCATTTTATGCTCTTGTCGGCTTAATAGCTATTAGTATATTCTCAACGGAACCCATGACGTTTGATGATTCTTCAACCCTTTCTATTCTTTTAAGAACAACGGCAATTATGTGGGGATTTGGTATTGCGACCTGTTTTATCTTTGATATCGGCATTAAGCATGATTATATAGCCATGTTGTTTGTTGGCGTTGCTGAAACTTTATTCTTGGCGTTATGTTATGCCGCTGTTGTTCGTCCTTTGATAAAATTCTTCCGCAAAAACCCAAAAGACAGATTGCAGCAATGGAAAAATTTTCTCCAACACTGTCTTTCATTATTGAAATTTTCCGCAGCTATTTTAGTGATTGCGGCATTAATTTATTTTGGAAAAAAATTTTTATGGTAAAATTAATCCCCTGAAAAATATATCTTTCAGGGGATTTTTTTATTTATCAAGTTGTTCATCCAGCGTTTTTTCGAGTTCTTCCAGTTCCTGCTCATCTAATTCAACGACAGGGACAGTATAAGCTTCATTAAACCAGTTTCCCAAATCAACATCGGCGCAATGTTTAGAACAAAACGGGCGATATTTGTTATCTGCCGTAACCAGCTTCTTGCAAATCGGGCAACGATAGGTTTTTATTACATCTATCATGCTATTTCTCAACTCTGCCGGTACCTTTGCAGGTCGGGCATTCAACACTCATAACATCACTCAAGGATGGGCGGCGGCGTATGCGAATGATTTCAACATTTCCTGCCCGGCTTAAACCGACGACATGAGTGCGAATCGGGTCTTTAGCCACTTCACGCTCCAAAACTTCCAGCACCGGTTTCATATAACGGTATTCGGAAGAGCCGGCGAAATCAACAATAATCTTGCCGGATAAGTTCCGCAGACGAATCTGTCTGGCGATTTCAACGGCTGCTTCTTCGTTAAGGCGGGAAATGGAACCGTTGCCGCGATCATCGCCCGTGTCGACATCAATGGCGACAAAAGCCTTCGTTTCTTCAATAAAAATCCGGCCGCCGCCTTTCAAGCGGACTTCCTTTTCAAGCGCGGCAAAAATAGCTTCATCAACGCCAAAATGTTTAAACGGTTCATTCATAACCTCGACTTCAAAATCGCCGTCAAACTCCTCTTTTATCTCCGCTTCGGCATTGCGGGTATTGACGATGATTTTATCCAGCGTCATTGAATTTGCCGCCATATATTCAAAAAGCGGATTGGCTTTGGCATACAACAAACATGGCGCCGCTTCGACACGCGCTTTGGTACGGACGGCATCATACATTTTGCGCAGTTCGGCCATTTCGTCCGTAATTTCATCAGGTTCGGCATCAGCCGCCGCAGTGCGGATAATCCAGCCTTCCTGGCCAACCGTATTTTCAATAACCAGCTGCCGCAGTTCCCGCAGCCTTTCCGGCTGGGCAATGCGCGCAGAAGCTTCAACATTCATACGATAGGGGCAATAGACCAGATAAGTGCCGACAAACTGCAAACCACGCATGACCTTGGCGCCTTTTTCCGCCCGCTGTTCCTGAGATACCTGAACAATAATACTCTGTCCGTTGGTATATTCCGCATCTTTCAGGCCGATTTCATCGGCATTTAAAAACGCGTCGCGCCCATCGTTGATGTCAATCATATATCCGACACGGCCGTTGGCGATATCTATTTTGTGGGTGATTTTTCCAAGATATACGTTGCCTTCCGCTGCCTTACTGCCGTCAAAGATGTCAACTTCCAGCAAATCGCCTTTATTCATCAGCGCAATACTGGTTAACGAGCCGTTTTTTTCATATATGATTGTATCAACTGTCATTTTATTCCTACACCATTTAACAAATTTTTTGTTTCACACAACGGAAGTCCGACAATACCGCTGTAAGAGCCGATAATCCGGGAAACATAGGCTTCCATGCTGCCCTCTATCTTATAGCCGGAGCAGCCGGTCCATTCATGTCCGGCAACATAAGCGGCTATTTCCTCATCGGACATTTTTTTCATGATAATCCGGGTTGAAACCAGCCGCACCGCAGCTTTTCCGGCTTGGTTAACGACACAAACCGCGCTTAGAACATGATGCGCCCTTCCCGACAATAATTTCATAACCTTGAGCTGCTCTTCATCATTGGCCGCCTTATGCAATAGGCGCGTGCCGACCGCTACAATCGTATCAGCCCCCAAGACGATTTCGCCGGGACGCTCCGCCGCGACCTTCAGCGCTTTTTCTCTGGCCATACGTTTGACATAAGCTGCCGGACGTTCATATTTGCGCTCGCTCTCGTCAATATCCGCCGAAACGATTTCCTTTGGTTCAAAGCCGATTTGAGCCAACAGCTTCCGGCGCTGAGGAGAAGAAGAAGCCAGTATGAAATTTTTTACAGACATATTTTTTACAGTTTAGACAGCATCATCGTCATAAGTTTTTTCCATGCGCTCATGACGTTCCTGAGCTTCTACCGACAATGTCGCAATCGGACGGGCTTCCAGACGGCCGATGCCGATAGGTTCTCCGGTTTCCTCACAATATCCGTAAACACCGTCCTCAATTCTTTGCAGAGCTTCGTTAATTTTGCCGATAAGCTTACGGATACGGTCTTTGGTACGCAGGTCGATTGCCTTGTCCGTTTCCATAGAAGCACGGTCAATGTCATCAGGCTGGTTCAGACCGCCCTGACGCAAATCATCCAAGGTGTCTTTGGACTGGCCGATAAGCTCTTTTTTCCAGTTTTCCAATTTCTGGCGGAAATATTCCACCTGATTTTCATTCATATATTCTTCATCTTCTGACGGCTTATAATCAGGCGGAAGGATTACAGCTGGTTCCATTTTACTTACTCCTTAAAACAGAATTGATTAAATTTTATTTCATATAATAATATAGTTTCATTCATCATTATCAATAAAAAAAGCTTAATTATCACCCTTATTTCATCAATTTAGCCAGTTCGACCTCAACCCTGAGTTCGATTTCATCCATTATCTCCTTCAGACGGGGATCTGCGCTTTCATAGCGGTGTTCTTTGACCATACGGGAAATGTTAATCAGGCTTTCGCGCGAAATGCTGCCGAGCAGCAGTCCGTCCCTGATTTCTTCAAGCTTTTCAATCAGGCTTTTGCCGCGCTTCAGCAGTTTTTTTCTGATTTCCTGCTCTTCGTCATCACCGGCCATCTGGATTGCCAGCAGCGCGTCAGACGAAGACACGCCGGATGCCGCCGTCAAAGACGCCTTGTCTTCTTTGGACATGGTTTCCTGAAGATAAGAAGAAAAACTGGCGCCGCCGGTTGTTTTTTTGGTTTTTGCAGCCGTGACGTCATTACTGCTTTTATTTACATTTCCGACATTAATCAAAGCTCACTCCTTGCTTATTGAAATTCCCAGGTTATGGCGCTTTCCTTATCGCGGGTACAGGATGTCATGGCGCGGTTAATATCCATCGGAAGCTGATGCGCCGCATCTTCGGCCGCCTCAGGCCAATTGTATTTGGTACCGTTAATATCAAGGGAAACCAAATCCGAACTGTCCTGAATAATCCAATTCAAATTAGCCAATGTAACACAGACGTTATACGGCAAATCCGAGAATGTTACGTCAAAAGTATTTGCCTTGCCGCTGACGCTGACATCCCCGAAAGCGTGAACCAGATTATCACCCGAGCGCATATCTCCGCCGACAAGCTTTTCATTAATCAGGGTCTCTGCCGACAGATTACTGTAGTTTCCGTCAGCAACATAACGGCGGTTAATAATTTTCTGCATATCGACAATCTGGTCTGCCACCCGGCTTGACTTATAACGGTCAAACATATTGGCAACCAGACGGGCCGCACTGGCGGCAAGCACGCCGATAATGGCCAGCACACTGATAACCTCAATCATTGTATAACCGCGTTCATCCCGTTTTATCATCCCAAAACACCTTCGAATTTATTTATATCTTTTAGTTATAGCATTTTTTGCCGTTTTACTCAATGACAAATATAATAAAATTTGCTTTAATTTTAATTAATATCGTATATATTATGCAAGGTAAGTTTTTAACCTGATTATATGAGGAAAAATTATGAACAAGACTTTGCTTATTTTAACTGCCGCCGCCGTTGCTGCCGCGGTTCCTGCCGCACAGGCCGAAGAGGCTTATGACTACAGACCTTATGTCGGCTTTGATTATGCCTATACCAACGGCGTTGCCAAGCATATGCGTCCCAATTATAATTCAGGCTCTATCAATGTCGGTACGGATTACAACCGTTTTTTCAGCACGGAAATGTTTTATCAGTATTCTGACAAATCATCCAAAGGGCACAATTCCGACCGCGTCAAAACTTCTTTCCAGGCTGCCGGCCTTGATTTGTATGGCTATCTGCCGCTGACTTGCTACCGTGATTTGGCGTTAATCGGTACTGCCGGTATCGGTATGTATGATTTCAAAACATCGCTCGGCAATCCGGCGCTTAAAGGCGGGCACGACCATGGTTACGGCTATCGCGCCGGTGTCGGTATTCTCTATACCGTTGACGACCACTGGTCAGTCCGAGCCGTTGCCAGATATGTCGGTCTGGATCAGATTGAAGATTATGACCACATGATGGAATATTCCGCCGGTATCAGATATAATTTCTAAACGGAGAAACACAATGAAAGCATTTGCTTTACTGTTCGGCGCATTGCTGTTGCTCGGCGCCTGTTCTGACCCGGCCGAAAACAGCGCGGCGGCGGAAAAAACTTCTGAAAACGGCTCAGCCGGCGTTTCTGCTGATTTTGAAAAAAAAGTTTTCAGCTTTTCCGCCGCGGACACGGAAACTTCCTGCACAGAGGACAGCCAAATGGTTTGCGCCATTAATCAGGTTATCCGCTGCACGATTAACCCTAAAACCAATGAATGCATTCAAAATAAAGGCAATATGCCGGGGTTCATTTTTATGGAAGACGAGAGTCTGGGACGCCCGACCGAACAGAGTTATCAGATTACAAAGATGAAGCCCCTTGCCAACGGACAGATCGAGGTTTACACAAAAGGGACATGCAACGGAAAATGGTTTGGCCTGTGTCAGGGCAATATCATTTACGTCATGGCGCAGCGCGACAACGCCTGGCTGGTCACGGACATTTACGCGCTTGAAAGCAACTAAATTTTGCCACAGGCTCCTTTGTTTTGTACAGAGGAGCCTTGTCATGAAAATTATTGACAAAGCCGTTATATCGATTACACTATTTGGGTAAAAATTATATAAGATTTTAATATGGAGATGAACTTTGGCTGATTTTTGCAAAAAAAATATTATTTGGGATTTGGATAACACGTTATATCGCATTACTCCCGAGTTTGCAGATATGCTGGATGAAGCGACTGCCGTTGCCGCAATTGAGGATTTGGGCGTTAACCTCAGTTTTGAAGAAGCAAAAGCCAAGGTCAAAGAATCTTATATGACATTTCGTGACGGCGGGGAAATTTTTGTCAGAGAGTATGGCGTTTCGCCCAAAGATATGTTTTTTGCTTACCACAAACGCAAACCCATTGAGCCGATTGTTCCTTATGATAACATGCTGGAACAGCTGGAGAAGCTCCCGTGCGAACAGTTTATTTTTTCAACAAGCACGAAAGACGTTTGTGAAAAAATATTAAAACATATCGGGTTATATGACTTTTTCAAAGGTCGGTTTTATTCCGTTGAGGATTTTGACACTTACAAAAAGAATGAAAATGCTGATGTTTATCTTAAGCTTTGCGAGCGAATCAAGGTTTCTCCTCATGACTGCATTTTCGTTGACGACAGCTATTCAAATTTGGAATTTGCCAAAGAAATCGGCATGACAACGGTCAGAATTTATTATAATCAAAACTCGGCAAAGGACAAAGATTATATTGATGCCGCATACAAAGGAATACAGAGCTTTTTGGACGACTTTCCCAATCAGCTTAAACAATGCGATTTTTAATGGTGCGCATTATAGTAACGGCATAAGTTTCCTTCCATTTGGTAATTTCCCGGGTTATCCAATTTGCTTTGTTCCCGGAGCAGTTCTTTTTTGAAAAAGTCAATCAGGGGCTCTAGTTTTTTGGCATAGGTTCCGATTAATTCCTGGATAGCCGGCTCAACTTGCTCTTGTTTTGTTACAGCCAGCGGGTTGACATTGTTAATTATTACTTTTGAGGCCTGTTGCAGTTTGGGAATAAAATATTCAAGCGCCGTTACGTTAATCTGCTGGTGCGTCTGTTCGTGACGGAGCACCAGATTATATTCACAAGACCCCGGCTGCAAATCATTGGAGATATAGATTATCGGATTTTGATAGCCGATAAACACTTCCACTTCCGTCGGAATGACACATATTGTGCCATCCGGCGCACGGCGGCTGGCCGCATTAACCGATACCTGATAATTGACACCGATTGTCGCCAGTCCTGAGGCAAACAAGCCATGTTCCACAATTCCAAGCTTTTCGCCCAAGGCTGTTAATTGCCGACGGTCATTTGTCACATCATAGACCAGCTTGCCGTAAGAGGTGGAAAATTTTATTTCAGGCACAACTTTGTACTGGCGGCAATCTGCCGCTCTTGCCGGTAAAGAGGCCGCAAGATTCCAAATGCAAACCGTTAATACAAAAAAAAGTTTTTTCATGTATTTTAGTGTAAAACAGATTTGTTAATTTTGGGTTACGGCAATGAAAAGACTGGCTCTCCTTTTTATATTTTCTTTTTTATTAAATTCCGCTCAGGCCGCGGCTCAGTCGTCCCTGACATATCAACGCAAGACGCAGAATCCTGACTTTTTTATACCTCAAGGCACGCTGCAGCGACAGGAAAAGCTTCCTCCGATTCATTCTCCCGAACCGCAGAATGCGGTTGAACACAAATCAGCTTCCCGAGTGGAAAAAACAACAACAAAAATCGAATTTAAAGGATTATCCAATACGCCGGCATATAAAGAAAAATATGACGCTTATCTTAACAGCATCAAAGACATCGCTCAAACCGGACAAACATATCAGGACTCTGATTTGGAAAATGATTTAGCAAAAATGAATTCCAATCAGCCGATTGTCATTCAATGAAAAAAGCCGCAGATTTAATTTTCTGCGGCTTTTGAATTTATGCAATTTTAACGCGGCGTTTTGTCGGAGCTTTGGAAACGGCAATAGCTTTTTCCAAATCTTTTTCCGTACACAAGCCGATAGCAACCGGATTTTTAGGACGAATATTCATCATGTCACGGTGGCTGCCATCGCGAATAGACTGGATGGTCGGCTTGGTTGTTCCGACCAGCTTACAAATCTGCGCATCCGTAATTTCAGGACAATTCTTCAAAATCCAGGCAACGGCATTGGGTTTATCACTGCGCTGAGACGGAGATAATACTTTTTTAGCCTTGGCATTTCTCTCGCGAACATTCAGCTCCATTTCATTTGCTTTTAAAACTGCGCTTTCACTGGCTTCGCAGCGGCGAATTTCATCCCATGTCAGCTGATTGGTATCAATCGGGCTGATGCCCATGATGTTAAAAGCAACATCGCCATCGGCAATCGCCTGAATTTCCAATTCGTGCAATTCGCAAAAATCAGCAATTTGCTTAAACGTCAAAGTCGTATTTTCGACCAACCATACAGCCGTAGCTTTCGGCATTAAAGGAGCTGTCATTTTTATTATCCTTTCTTTTACATTCTCTCAAAAAAACATTCTCTTCTTGGGCTAAGAATAGAGAATGTTTGATTATTATACAAGTAGTTTTTTTATATTTTTTGTTAAAATTTACTGTTATTATTGTAAATATCAGCCATATTCATATATCCGACCTGCAACATCTGCGCAGCAGTCTGATAGCGTTGCGCCTGAATCTGCAACGCATTAACCGCGGACAAGGTTCCGCCGACGTTAGTCATCGGAACCGTTGATTTCTTTTTATTCTTGGTATCTTCGGAAACCTGTTCCGTCGTCATATAGTCATGCTTATAGCTGTCGCCCTGTTTAACCTGCAGCAGGTAAGGAACCTCTTCACGGGAATCAACTTCATCCGAACGGCTGATTTTGATGTAATAATCCCCTTGTTTGGCACGGTATTCGCCGTTGAGGATTTTCTCCATATTGGCATATTCTTTGCTGTCTTTATCTGCCGTAGTATCGCCGATGAGGACTTCTTTACCGTTTTTCTTCATATAGACCTGCATCTGCAGCCCTTCGCCATTGGCTCCCAGCAGGCCGTAAGCTTCTTCTTTCTTCTTTTTCTCGGCCTGTTCCTTGGCGTAGCCTTCCGGATCCGTCTGCTTTTTCAGTTCATCCAGTTTCTGCTGATATTCGGACAAATCAAGCACGGACTCGTCGTCACTTTCGGAACCGCTGCGCAGCCCGATTGTCAGTTTTCCATTAGATTGCACCTGAATTTTATAAATATCCTGCGTATCATATTTTGCCAAATTGCCGATAGCGCTGACACGGGCATAGTTTAAGCGCATATATCCCAAATCACGGGCATTGGAAAACTTTTCATCGACATCATTAACATCGGTGACAGTCTTTTCCCAGTGATTAATTCCCTTGTCGTCAACGTTGGTCGACCCTGAAATACTGCTTACCATATTTGTGCCCTCATTAAACTTTAAGTACTCTTTCAGTTTATCATAATTTGCAGAAATGTGCAAGAAAACTTGTTTAATTGCTCATAAGTTTGTAAATGGGCATGGTCTTTCCGCTTCTCTGCATCGTTTTATCCCCCAAGAAATCAAACTTATAATTGCTTTCGCCCACCGCACGGTAAAATTCATCGTCGACCAAAATCTCACCGTCATAGGTGTTGTCAAACAAATCACGGATGTAGTCTGACTTTTCCTCAATTTCATCCTTACGGCCGGTAATTATATTAAGTTTATGGGCAATAATCAGATTTTCATCATTCAATTCGTCAACATAAGTTTCCGAATCGTTCAAAAATTCAACGGCAAAACGCAGAGCCTGTTTGATGTTGGAAAACTGAATACTTTCAAAACTTCCATTATCTGACGGTTCGGAACCATTAAATTTACCCAGAAGATTAGAAATAATATTGCGAACAGAATTTCTGACCTCGTCTTCCCTTTGCCGGAAATCTCCCGGCGCAGAATCGTTAAACAATATTCTGGTATGTATATTGACAAGGCAGCCCTTATAAACCGGGCGCTCCTTAACCGCCGCTTTGTCCGTTTTATCTGCTTCCGGCGTTGTTTTTTCAATAACGGCAACAGGATCCGGACGCTGCAGAATATTTTGCTGACGCCATTTATAAAAAGTCAGGCGCAGAATGTTTTTATCCAAATTCTCACCGCGAATCAGCTGATACATCAGATAGGCGCCGACCCCGGTCAGAAAAACGGCGATACGATTATCCTGATAGCTGCGTTTTGCCTCATAAAATTCGGCAACTTCATAATTCTTGCCGTCAAGAATACTAAACGCCTCATTCAACAGCGAGTTAGCCTGCGCAATATTCAACCGCCGAAAACGAGCCAGTTCCATACAACCGCCGAATATTACCAATTTTACGCCAAAGCGGTTAAAATCATCGTTCAAAGATGTATTGCTGTCTAAATTGGCAATGACGTTGCTCAAAAAATCAACAATATAATGCTTATCTTCCAAGTCGGCCTCAGGATAAGTCGGGATGACACCGGGATCAAGGTTTTCATTAATATTGTAGAGGCGGAAGATATTCTGCGCCTTACGGATAAACTTTCGTTCCGGTATCGGTTTGATTTTGCGGCTGCGGCGAAAACCAAAGACATCCAACGGAATTTTTTTCAAAATCAGCGGCGTTGCCGTCAATAAGAAAAGGCTGAAAAAGAACAGGAACAATAATGTTTTGGAAGACTCTTCCGGCAGATATTCCTCCAAAAGCGGAATGCTCAAATTAACGACAAAATGCGCAAACAGCAAGCTGAACACGACAATCAGACATAATTTTAATAAGGCTTTGACAACGGCGCCGATAGAATTATCCGTTTCGCTGACAGCATCATAAACCGTATTTTTTCCGCCGGAAGCAGCTTCTTCCGCCGCAAAAAAATCTCCTTTTCCCCGGTTTACGTTACCGCTTTTCTTCTTTTGTGCCAGACTGACAAATTCCGTGCTTTCCTGATAGCTGTTATCCAGCACGTCAAACTTTTCACAAATCAGTTTAACCGAGATATTTTCGCTCTCTTTCTCACGGGCATATTTAATTGCATTCATACGCTGTTCTACAGGAAAACGTTCTTCCAGTTTCCAGCCGTCCCCCCGATCCGTATAAACTTCATAGTGCGTAATATCTACCATTTTCATCTCGTCAGAATAAAATAAACCCGGGTTCACAATAACAAACCCGGGTTAAAAAAGCATAAATCATTAATGCAAAACTAGTTGGCACCAGACTTTTTAACAAATGCACCAAATTTATTGTTAAATTTGGAAACCTGTCCGCCCGTATCAACCATACGATGAACACCTGTCCAAGCCGGATGAGACTTCGGATCAATTTCAAGGTTCATTCTGTCACCGGCTTTACCCCAGGTAGACTTTGTTTTAACTTCCGTACCATCTGTCATTACATAAGTAATTTCATGATAATCAGGATGAATACCGTTTTTCATCTTTTATTTCTCCAAAACTTTTACAAACTTACATACAAATTTAGTGCTTTTATACATTAGACATTTGAATAACGCAAGCATTAATTTACATTTTTTTAATTTTTTTTACAAAAATCAACGCAATTCGACAACATCAACCGTATTGACCCGTTCATCGCCGGCCGGAATGTTAATCACTTTAATGCTGTAATTTTTGTACCCTTTATTTAAAAGGTATGAACGTATGGCAATTGCCCGATCCAAACTCTGTTTTTTGCGGTAAAAAACTTCCTTGCCGTCATCCAGGTTATAGGCGGTAATGGCAACCTTGTGATTTACGGCATCTTCAAAACCGGCCATAATGGCGTCAATCTGCTGTTTGTCCGCCTCAGTCAGTTCTGAGGATTCCGCGCCAAACTTAATGGCATTACTGACTTTTTCAGGTTCCAACTGCGTTTCTGCCGGCACATTATTATTCAAAGCCTCGGACAGGCTTTCCCCGCTTTTATCATCGACGACAACGGCCGTATTTTCCACCGGAACAACCGCTGTTTCGACCGGAAGAGAGGCGTCAGCTGGCATTTCTGCTGAAACAGCTGTTTCAGCTGCCGGTGTTTCTGCGGCAACAGGTTCTTTGCGAATGGAATTTTCGGCAATTGCCTGACGCAGGGTATCCAGATTATTTTTGGCACTATCAACGGCAGGCACTGTTTCTGCTGCAGACGTTTCCGTTTTATCCGGCTGCGGCGCAGCTTCGGCTTTCATCTCAACTTTGTCTTCAGCCTTCATTGCTTCGGCTTTAACTTCCGGAAGCTTTACCTCTTGCCGCTTTTCTGTTTTTTTGCGTTTTACCGCCCGGGGCTTCTTTGGGGCAGGCGCATTTTTAACATCGGGAAAAAGAGGCTGAACAACAGCTGCCGGCGCCGCGGCCTGCAAACTGTTTAAAACAGAGAGGTCAACATACACATCATCTTCGGCACAGGCAGAACCGACCATGCCGGCTCCGACCATCCCCAATACTGACAAAGACAACAACAATCTGAACTTCATCTCTTTTTCCTCAATATGTTAAATGATTACTTATTTAACAAATCATACAGCCTGTTGCTTAAATTTGCATTAACAGCCATGATATCTCCGGAAGAAATTACGGCGGGCAAATCTTCCGTACGGATATCTTTCTGGTTAATGTCAAAGATATATCCGCCGGCTTCTTTAACCAGCAGCATCCCGGCGGTAATATCCGACGGCCGCCCGGCATAAGACACAAACGCATCCAATTTTCCGGCTGCCACCCAGGCTAATTCCAAAGCCGGATCACCTAAAGAACGGAAACCGTTTGTCATTGCGGCAAGCTTATTGTGCATAACGGAATATTCAGCAAAATTTTCGCCATGATAAGACACTTCGGACGCAATTACCGCTTCGCTCAGTTCCTTACGGGCAGAAACGCGCAGACGTTCATGGCTGCGATATCCTTCTTTATAGGCTCCCATCCCTTTTTCGGCAAAAAACATTTCGTCACGCGCCGGATTATAAACGACGGCAGCCAATACCGCGTCATTTTCGCACATGGCGACAGTCATTGAAAAATACGGAATGCCGTGAATGAAATTGGTCATGCCGCTGACCGGGGAAATTACAAAATACCCTCCCTGCGGGCGCGGTTTGCCGTCTTCGGCAAAGACATAGGACGGGCGGATTTTGGAAAGCTCCGTTTTCAATGTCCGTTCGGCCTTGTTATACCCGTTCATGACAAAGTTTTTATAATCCCTGACCGAAGACTGCAGCTTTTCAATCTCGCCAAAATCGCGATCAAGCGAAGCCGCAGCCTTTTTAACGGCAGCAATCAGATTAGTTAAATTCGGGGAAAGATATGACATTATTTTGCTCTTTCGACATAATTGGCTTCTGCCGTACCGACAACAATTTTATCGCCGACACCGATAAACGGCGGAACCATAACGCGGACGCCATTGTCCAAAATCGCCGGTTTATAAGAAGACGCAGCCGTCTGCCCTTTAACGACAGGTTCCGTTTCGGAAACGGTACAGGTTACCTGCAGCGGCAATTCAACAGAAATCGGCTTACCGTCAATAAAGCTGATCAAAACAGCCATACCGTCAGTCATGAACGGACGGGAATCACCCAAAACGTCAGCAGGGAGCGTAAACTGGTCAAAAGTTTCGCTGTCCATGAAAGTCAGTCCGGTACCATCTTCAAACAGAAACTGGCAATCTCTTTCCTCAACCATTAATTTTTCAACAGTATCTTCCGTTCTGAAACGTTCGTTGGTTTTTGTCCCTTCTTCAACGGCTTTCATTTCAACCTGCATAAAAGCGCCGCCTTTGCCCGGTTTGATATGTTGAGCTTTAACAATGGTCCAGGGTTTTCCCTTATATTCAATTACCCAGCCAATTCTGATTGATCCTGCTAACTGTTTCATATTAAATCTCCATATTTACGATGTTAATTGTGATTTTTTTGACAAATTAATCTAATCTTGCTTTTTTGGCAACAAAAATTTTATATAAATTTTCATTTAATATTACGATATCCGTTTCATATCCCTCGATGTTCACCGAATCTTCCTGACAAAATACTGCCGACTGGATAAGAAAAAGGTCATTATACCATTTGACGAGTTGGCGCGTCCCCTCTTCTCCCGCCGACCAAATTTTGAAAATAACAAAATCCGGCTCACACTCGCTCAGGAGCATGGCTTCGTGACGACGGTTGCGGCTTATGACACCGATGACTGCGTCTTTCGCGCATAATTGACGCTGACGTTCAAAATCCCTGACAGGATTTTCAGAGCTGCTGACATCAACGACAGCGCCATCCAGTTTCAGTCTGGCGGACAACGCCGCGGACTTTTCGCCGTTGAGCAAAACGATTTTATCCTGCCCGGCGGCACGGGCGGCAAATTTTGTTATGAATTCTTCCGGCAGGGAAGTTTCCAGCAAAAAGCACTCGACATCACTGTCGGCAAGGGACAAAGACGATACGGCGCTTATATGTAAAATAAATTTCGGCATAATCCGGGTTTGCAACTTGAAAATTAAAGTTAATGTCGTATTATGCATTAATATATGTCATTAATCCTCTAAAAGGAAGCAAAATCCGTATGGAAGACAAAAAAATATATTTACCAAAGACTTATGACGCGATTACGGCAATAAACAATGCGCTTGCCGGATTAGAATCGGCGTTTGAGGTTCAAAGCAAAAACTTTGAAAAACAGCTGGCGGCCAAAGACAGTTCTCTGGCTCAAAAACAAAAGGAGCTGGAGCTCCTCAAGTCTTCTTCCGCAAAAGCTTTAGGCAAGATGGAAGAAATTATCGGCAAAATAAACAACGTGTTGGGGAAAGATGAGTCAGGTAACAATAACAATTAATTCCCGCGAATATGCCGTTGCCTGCGAAGACGGGCAGGAAATGCATATTCTGGATTTGGCCAAGGTCCTGGATGACAAAGCCAAGCTTTTGACGCAAGCCAGCGGACAGATCAACGAGAATATGCTTTTGGCCATGGTCGGGCTGTTGATTGCCGATGAGCTGACAGAGCTCAAGAAAGGGAATCCGCTTGTGGTGAGCAATCCGGACGCTGTGGATAAATCAGAAATCGCCAAAACCGACGATTTTCTGGCCTCTCGCCTAAATCTTCTGGCCGAACAAATAAAATCTGTTGCAAATAAAATCGAATCATTGTAACATCATAAGCATAGAGGGGAGCTGTCTTGTACGTAGCTTCCGTAGGTCTGCCGAGCCAACATTGTAATTAAGGGAACTGTCTCTGAGCAAATCGTGGTTTGTTTATATGGTGCCCACCTAGTGACAGCGGTTCGTGTTTGAATACACTTATACGGCTATGATGGCCCTCCTCGCTTTTTGATAATTTTTTTTATAAAATCCCGTTTGGGATTTTATTTTTTACGGGATAAACAATTTGCGACTTATATATTGCGGAGATGTCGTCGGCAGAGCCGGAAGGGAAGCCGTTCTGAACAATATAGCCGATATCAGGGAAAAATACGCGCCGGACGTTTTTATCATGAATGTTGAAAATGCCGCGCATGGTTTTGGCGTTACGCCGGGAATATGCCGAGAATTTTTGGAAAAAGGCGTTGACGCTCTGGTGACGGGAAACCATGTCTGGCAGCAGCGGGAGCTTATTCCCTTTCTCAATGACTGCAAGCAAATCATCCGGCCGCTTAACTATCCGGAAACGCTGCCGGGACGCGGCGCTTTAGAAATAACACTGGCTAACGGCAAAAAGATTCTGATTGTCCAACTGCTCGGAAGATTGTTTATGGAGGCCGTTGACTGTCCGGTTCAAGCAATCGACAAGCTGTTGAAAAGCTATACGCTGGGGAAAAATATTGACGCTGTTTTTGTTGACATTCATGCCGAGGCAACTTCAGAAAAACTGGCTATGGGCTATTATCTTGACGGTAAGGTTTCCGTTGTTGCCGGAACGCATACGCACGTTCCGACTGCCGATTACCGCTTGCTTCGACAGGGAACGGCTTATATCACAGATGTCGGGATGTGCGGCGATTATGACTCCGTTCTGGGATTTGAGATTGACGAACCGATTAACCGGCTGGCACGAAAATATTCCGGCGGGCGTTTGACGGTTTCCAAAGGAAAAGGGACGCTGTACGGCATTATTGTTGACATTGACGATACGGGGCGCGCCTTGAGTATTGAACAACTGGTTATTCAGCCTTAGTATTATAACGATATATATTGCAAAAAAGAGCGGGAAAATTCCCGCTCTTTTCGTTCCCCATATTGGAATTAGAACAATTTCAAGACAGACTGGGCAGACTGTGAAGCCAAGCTCAAGGCGTTGACGCCGAGCTGCTGTCTGGTCTGCAGTGCCAGCATGTTGGCAGACTCTTCGTTCATGTCAGCCAAGGTCAGGTTGTCTGCACCTTCGGTCAAGACGTTCATCAGATTTTCAGTGAAGTCTTGACGAGTTTGAACGATGGAGTAGTTGTTACCGAATTCAGAAGCCATGTTGCGGAGCTCTGTAATCGCCGCGTCAACGCTGGCTATCGTTTCATCAATCAGCTCATTGGTTGACCAGTCGGCAACGGCGGTCAGGCCCAAGCCGGCGGAACTGGCATCATCGCCTTCAACGTTCAGGAAGGAGCTGCGGTCTTCATTGAAGACAACTTTCAGGTCATCATTTTTCAGCAGGTTGACACCTTTGTAGGAAGAATCAGATGCCAGCTGGTCAATCTGAGAAAGAATGGCATTGTACTGTTCCATAGACGTTTTACGGGAAACCGTATCAATTTTGCCATTGATTGACATTCCCATGCCGTTTTCAATAGTTACAGCACCGTTGATTTCTGCACCGTCTTTGGCTTTAATGACAAGACCATTTCCCGCAGTATTTTTCGTGATTGTAAAACCGGCTGCATCATAAGCCGTTTTATTAGTTCCTGTTGTCAAGCCGGCAATAATTTCGTCAATACCATCGGCACCTGCATTATTGACTGCGCCTTTGACATCATAACTTAAGGTAACATCACCGACTTTAATCGTCATTTTTTCTGTTTTAGCAGCTGTACCAGTCGGAACACCTTCAACCGAGTTAACAAAAGCGCCGGTAGATTCAATTTGGCTTTTAGCAGCCGTATCACGGGCAGTATTGGCAACAGCCTTTGCCTGCTGGACGAAAGAGGTAATTGCCTCAATACCTTCGTTAGCGGCCTTAATGGTCTGAATACCCTGTCCCATGCTGTCCAGCAAACCTTCCAAGTCGCTGGCGCGGTTCGTCAGGTTCTGGGCCGTATAGTAAGATGACGGGTTATCAATCGCCGAGTTTACTTTTTTACCGGTAGATAATCTTTCCTGAGTTGTATCCATCAAACTTTGCGTATTCTGCAAAGACAAGAGGTTTGTACGCATACTTGCCGTTAATGAAATGTCTGACATTTTCTTTCTCCAAATTACTGTGGTTAATATTCATTATCATTCTGTTAATGATATATCTAGGTTAGCATAATTCTTGTTAAGAATCTATCTTTTTATTTAATATTTCGTTAAAAATTATATGACAAAAAAGAGCGGGAAAATCCCGCTCTTTTGTTCCCCATATTGAAATTAGAACAATTTCAAGACAGACTGAGCAGACTGGGAAGCCAGGCTCAAGGCATTGACGCCGAGCTGCTGTCTGGTCTGCAGAGCCAGCATATTGGCAGACTCTTCATTCATGTCTGCCAAGGTCAGGTTGTCTGCACCTTCCGTCAATACGTTCATCAGGTTTTCAGTAAAGTCCTGACGTGTCTGAACGATAGAGTAGTTGTTACCAAACTCGGAAGCCATGTTGCGAAGTTCCGTAATAGCGGCGTCAACGCTGGCAATCGTTTCATCAATCAGTTCATTGGTTGACCAGTCGGCAACGGCGGTCAGGCCCAAGCCGGCAGAGCTGGCATCATCACCTTCAACGTTCAGGAAAGAGCTGCGGTCTTCATTGAAAACAACTTTCAGGTCATCATTTTTCAGCAGGTTGACACCTTTGTAGGAAGAATCGGATGCCAGCTGGTCAATCTGAGAAAGAATGGCATTGTACTGTTCAATAGACGTTTTACGGGAAACCGTATCAATTTTTCCGTTAATCGACAAGCCCATGCCGTTTTCGATAGTAACGGCACCGTTGATTTCTTTACCGTCTTTAGCCTTGACAACCAAGCCGGTACTGTCATCGTTAGCTTCAACAGTAAAGCTCTTATTTGCATAATCGGAGGCTCCCTGAATCGCTGTTACCAACTTTGTAATATCCGTCTGGGTCGCTTTGGCAACTGTTACATCCAAGGTTTCATCGCCAACTTTAATGGTCATTTTACCATCTTCGGCAACGTAAGTTCCCGTACTTTCAATTTCGCTTTTAGCAGCCGTATCACGGGCGGTGTTAGCAACAGCCTTTGCCTGCTGGACGAAAGAGGTAATTGCCTCAATACCCTCGTTGGCGGCTTTAATGGTCTGAATAAC
>JAUNPO010000022.1 GCA_030536665.1 Pseudomonadota bacterium | reverse complement strand
AAACTGCGGTAACGGTTATGTTACCCAAGATAACGGCTGCGGCGGAACTTGCCGCGTATGTAAAAAAGAGGTTATGCTTCATTGTTCTGACGGAACAACTGTCAGCGATGCTTCTTTATGCCCTCAAAATCCTGACGGAGTTGAAGTTGATGACGGCGATTTCTGCATTATTCTCAGTAAATATCAGGGGTACGGTTATGGTGACGGAGCGATAGCCAGTACGCCTTCCGGTTGGAAATTTGCTTCTTTAAATGTTATGAAGCAGGCATCAAAACATATCAGCGCCATTAACAGAATCCTTAATGATATGGGAGAACCGAATCTTTATAACGACTGGTACTGGACTAATACTTATCATAATCCACCGGAAAATTCTTTGGTTTGGGTTGTTAACCCATATACGGGAGAACAGTATAAAACGGTACATCCA
This sequence comes from Pseudomonadota bacterium, assembly GCA_030536665.1. Taxonomy (GTDB): domain Bacteria; phylum Pseudomonadota; class Alphaproteobacteria; order RF32; family CAG-239; genus HGM16780. The sequence goes on along the minus strand of JAUNPO010000022.1, from coordinate 18,797 downwards.
GAGGGAAATGAAGCCGGAATTTCGAAAGCATATTATCGTTTTTATAAAAACTGTGATTCAAATAATTAATAAAGAAACCCCAATATGGGGTTTCTTTATTTTCCGGAAAATATATGATTACGCGGACAAGGCCTTATAGACAGCGTCATAATCTGGGTGGCTGCTGACCTCGGGGACATATTCGGCATATTTGACAATGTTATTTTCATCAACCACAAAAATCGCACGAGTTAAAAGTTCCAGACCTTCAATTAATGTTCCCGTTGCCAAGCCAAACTCGCGTTTCTGATAATCCGACAAGGTTTTGACAGCCTCGACACCGGCCGCACCGCACCATCTGGCCTGTGCAAACGGCAAGTCCATGCTGACAGCATAAATATGCGTTCCTTTTATTTCCGCCGCTTTTTTATTGAATGTTCTGACTTCCATATCGCATATTCCGGTATCCAAAGACGGAACGGCAAGAAAAACGCGTAATCCGCCCAAGTCCTTTGACGAAACCGTTCCCAAAGAATTGTCCGTCAGCGTAAAATCAGGAAATTTATCGCCAGCTTTTAACATTTTGCCTTTGAGCTTTATGGGGTTGCCTTTCATTGTTATCTGCATTTTGCATTCCTTTTCTGATATTTTGTTCTGTTTTTATATGTAAGGGCGGAAAAAACGGATTTCAATAATCTTAATTCAAGACTTTAACAATTTCACTCATGTGCACAAGTTTTATATTCTTTTCCGGCAAAGTCGGCAGCCAGGCTTTTAAAGCTTCATAAGTCTGGCTTTTTGGATGGCCGATGGCAACAGCGTAACCGTTTTTGCGGGCAATCCGTTCGGCCTGAGCCAGTTGCTTTAAAATATATTCTTTATTATTGTTATTATCCAGAAAGACATGGCGGTGCGCATATTCAACCCCAAAACGGCGGGCTGTTTTTTCACCAACTGATTTTGGCGTTGTTTTTGAATCGAGGAAAAACAGCTTGTGCCGGGCTAGAACCTGCATGATATCTGACATTTTCTGCTCATTTTCAGTAAACTTGCTGCCCATATGATTATTAATGCCGCGAATACCCGGGAATTTTTGCAGCATGACTTCAAAATTTTTCTTCAGGACATCATCAGCCATATTTACCGTCAGGCCATCCGGTGCCGTGTACAGGTTTTTATGCGGTTCCATCGGCACATGCGCCATAATTTCATGTCCGGCAGCACGCGCCGCTTCAATCTGCTTTTGCAGTTTCGGCCCATAAGTCAGAAAAGACGATGTCAACGGCGCTTTCAGCCTGATAATATCACGGCTGCGCCCGACATTAACGCCCATATCGTCAATAACGACGGCGATAACCGGCGTTTCGCCGAAATATAAAGGCTTATGTTTAATGGCGATGTTTATGTCTTTGATGTTTTTGTGATTATAATGCACAAATTCGTTATTCTTATCGGCATCATCAATAATATTGTCAGGCAGCGTTTCTTCATAAAGCTTATAACTGTCTTCATCAGCGTTTTCGATATCGGTATCTTCAACACTTTCCAATGCCTCCAGCAAATATGCAATATCATCCGCGGTTGACATGCCGTTGTCCGTTTTGACAAATCCTTCCGGGTAGCTGTAATTGAAACAAGATGTCAAATCTTGGCTCAGACACGCTTCAACCAGTTTGTACTCATGTACGGAAAGATAAGCGGCGGGAATAATTTCAGGCTGTTTTTCAGGGACTGAATTCGCAGTCACGGACAGACTATCGGCTTCATCATAACTCTCATAGACCTCCCCTGCCCCGTTATCATAATAAATAACAGGTTCCTGAGAAAAAATCAGCGGATGACAGGCATAAAACAAAAACAACAGCAAAAAGAAAGCAAAGCCAAGACGCCAGCCCCAGAAATTTTTATGCTTTCCGGAACAGATGTGTCCATCGGCGGCGACTTGGGCTTGTTTTTTCTTTTTACTGTTGTTTTCAGGCAAGGATTAATCTCTCTTACGCAGTGTCGGAAAAGCTATTACATCGCGAATAGTTTCGGCGCCGGTCAGGAGAATGGCCAGTCGGTCAATCCCCATGCCCATTCCCCCTGACGGCGGAAAACCGTTTTCCAGAGCATTTACAAAATCATCATCGAGCATTTGGGCTTCGTCATCACCGGCTTCACGGTCGGCACACTGCGCTTCAAAACGGGCGCGCTGTTCCAGCGGGTTAGACAATTCAGAATAAGCGCAGCCCATTTCCATGCCGGCAATATAGGCATCAAAATGTTCAACCAGACGCGGATTATCACGATGCGTTTTGGCCAGCGGCGAAATATCGCGCGGCATATCCATAACCAAGGTCGGCTGAATGAGATGCGCTTCAACTTTGGCATCAAAGACTTCTGATACGACCTTGCCCCAGGAAATGCAATCCGAGGCGTCGACGCCGGCTGACTTAGCCATAATTTTAGCTTCTTCAAGGTCTTTTGCCTCCATAAAGTCAACACCGGCATATTCCTTGACCAATTCAATCATAGACTTTTTAACCCACGGCTTAGCCAAGTCGATTTCGTGTTCACCGACAGTAATAACCGTTGTACCAAGGACTTTTTCCGCCACAAACCTAATCAGGTTCGGAATCAGTTCGGCCATATCGTTATAATCGGCGTAAGCCTGATAGGCTTCCAAAGCCGTAAACTCAGGGTTATGGCTCTTGTCAATTCCTTCGTTGCGGAAATTGCGGCCGATTTCAAAAACACGGTCAAAGCCGCCGACGACCAGACGCTTCAAATACAATTCAGGCGCAATACGCAAGTACAAATCCATGTCCAGCGTATTGTGGTGCGTAATAAAGGGTTTGGCACTGGCGCCGCCCATAATCGGGTGCAGCATCGGCGTTTCGACCTCCAGAAAACCGTTATCTTCAAAATAACGGCGGACAGCCGAAGTTATCCGGCAGCGCTTGCGGAAGATTTCACGAGAATCGTCATTCATGATAAAATCGACATAACGCTGGCGATAACGGGCGTCAATATCCGTCAGCCCATGAAATTTTTCCGGCAGCGGTTGTAAAGATTTTGATATGATGTCAAATTTTTCGGCAGCAATGGAAAGTTCGCCGCGCGGCGTTCTTCTGACATAACCGGAAATACCGACGATATCGCCGACATCCAAACATTTCAACACGGCAAGATCGTCTTCACTCAAATGATTTTTATGGCAGAAAGCCTGAATTTTTCCGCTGCCATCTTTCAAATCAATAAACATACCGCTGTTGCGAACTGCCATGGCACGCCCGGCGACGGTGACCCGGTCTTCCGTATCGACACCGGCTTCCAGGTCCTTATATTTTTCCTGCAAATCCGCAGCAAAAGAATCCGGTTTGAAGCGATAAGGATACGGATTATACCCCCTATCTTCCAAAGTATGCAGTTTAGCCAGGCGGGAATCGCGGTGAATTGTACTTTCAGACTTATTTTTTTTCTTAATTTTTTTTTGTTTGTCTTTTATCTCGGAAAATAATATACACGACTCAGATAATTTTTCAATAAATAATTATGTTTTTTCGCAAAAAAGTGCTTTATTTCGATTAAAAAAAGCACTATAATGACTTGTAAATTAAGAGAAAAATGATTCGGAAAGAGAAATGTAAAACCAATGAAAGAGGAAAAGAAAACAGAATCCACAAAATTGTGGCAAAAAATATGGGGGAAAGTTAAAACTTACGCGCCGGCGGCAGTGCTGTTATCCAACAGCCTGAACATTACGGCTGCGGAAAATACGACAGGTTCGGATGTAAACGAGAAATCTGCCGAAACCGAAACTTTGGCAAAAAATGAAACCGTCAATGATCATAAGACGCTGAAACTGGCCATGTTCCAAAAAGCATATCCCGGAAAATTTTATAATGAAATCTGCAACGGTTCACCCTGTTGGCTGGCCTCAACCTATGAAACGCGCGGCGCCGGACAAGGCAAAAAAATTAATTCGGCCGGAACATGGAACGACAAAGGGAACTACCGCGGCATTAACCAAATGAGCCCGGGGCATGCCCTGAAATATCTCAAATGGATGGAAGGCAAAGAAGAATTTAAAAACGTTTATGCTATGTTGAAAATCGGCGGAATCGGCAAAGCAAACTGGCAAAACACGGCAAAAAAATTTGAACATGAAATGATTCTCAGCCAGGAAGGCTATATGACGGAAGTCTACAGCCCTGAAAACTTTAAGGCCGTACAGGATTTAATCAACAAATCCGACGTTAACGTCAACATAAAAAAGCTGCATCCCGCCATTTTGTCCTGCATGCATCAGCTGATGGTCGAGCTGCCGTCCTGGAGAACCAAAATTGCCAACAAAATAATTTCTTATGTCAAAGAGCATGATGGCGATGAAAAGTCATTAAATTCCAAGGATTTTGTGACTGTTTTGGTAAAAGGCCGGCATACGGATTTGGCTGAAAAGGCAAGCTCCATTCTTGAAGATAAGAGCATACGCTGGAAAGACGCACAATTTGCCGCCCTGGTTTCGCAAGCCAAGCCCAAACATGACGAAAATGTCACTTGGTTTACAATGGCTCAAGCTGAAACGCGCAAAAAAATAGAAGAGGCCAAACGCGAAGTTCGTTTCAAGAAACTTGAGTTGCAAAAACAGACTTTGGCAAGTAATGTTGCCAAGCCAGATAAGATAACGGTGAATCGTCTGAAGCCTGTTACCATAGAAAACCAACAGGGTAAAAACCGTCTGGCTCAAGCCGTTCGCTTAAAAAAAACACAGGGAAGATAATATAATCCTTGACTTAGACCGAGAACTAAAGTAGAACATTTACAGAATAGATGTTCTACTTTTATTTTACGGAGATATTCATGCTTACGGAAAAGCAATATAAGTTGTTAATGTTTATTAATAAGGTTTTGAAAGAAACCGGCTGTTCTCCTTCTTTTGATGAAATGAAAGACGCCGTCGGCCTGAAATCAAAATCAGGTATTCATGCGCTTATTACGGCTTTGGAAGAAAGAGAATTTATCCGCAAACTGCCGCACAAAGCCAGAGCCCTGGAAGTTATGAAACTGCCGAAATTCAAGCCCAAGGCAATTATTGAAGAAGAAAAAAAACGGGAAATAGCTTTGCAAAACAGCGCCGCACAAATTCCTCTATATGGGAAAATTGCGGCCGGAACGCCGATTGAAGCTATTGCCAATGAAACAGAAAATGTTTCCGTACCTTTTGAAATGGTCAGCCGCGGACAGTTTTATGCCTTGACTATTGAAGGAGAATCTATGATTGAGGGCGGTATATTTGACGGAGATACTGTTATTATTCGCCGGTCTGAAAATGCCAATAACGGCGATATTGTCGTCGCTTTGGTTGACGACAGCGAAGCAACGCTGAAAATTTTCAAACATGAAGGAAATGACATTTTGCTTATTCCGATGAACAAAGACTATGAAACCCGCCGTCTGCCGGCCAGCCGGGTAAAAGTTCAGGGAATTTTGGCCGGTTTGATGAGAACATACCACTAAACGATATTTTATAAAAGACAGCCTCCGAAAAATTGGAGGTTGTTTTTTATTATAAGATACTCTGCTCTAATTTCTTCCATTCTAAATCTTTTTCTATTTTAAACCGCTACAGGGGGAATACAGGCGCAGTCTGGGCCAGGGCACACCCGCGTGGGTGAGCGGCGGGGAGCCCCCGCGAGCGCAAGTTCGCCGCGGGAAGCTGGGGCACACCCGCGGGATGAGCGGCGGGGAGCCCCCGCGGGCGCAAGTTAGCTGTTGGTTGTCCCGTGCGTAATGAGGCGCGATGGAAGCTGGGGCACACCCGCGGGGTGAGCGATCGGTTTGCTGTTGGTTGTCCCGTGCATAAGGAAGCACTGCGTGCGCCTTGTGCCTGCCTGTTTGTCATTTTTTTCTCCTTTTATCAAAATTAGTGATTGAACACTAAGAAAAATTATGATATAGTAATTTTGTGATGACAAGTGTGGAGGATACGATGAAGAATATTTCCCAAGTAATATTACTGTCAACTTCGTGCCTGATTTGGTATGGAGCGGACAATGTTTGTGCTTCTGTTAATATTTTTTCCGGTATCCCTAAGTCAGGTACCCACACACACGACACAACTCACCTTACCGATGACTGTCCACACTTGCCGTCTGTACAATCTAACAACCGGCACAATCTGTCCCTCCCCCTGAGTAGGGGGAGTTGGAGGGGGTATGAGTCCCATAAGGGACAATTGGAAATTATCACACCCCACCTAACCTCCCCTATCTTAGGGGAGGAATATAAGGAAGCCTCTGTCTGTTTCATAACTGACGCGGGGAATTGTTCGGGGGAGAAGTTCAGTAATGATGAAACGCCGGGGAATGGCGGAAATGGTAATCCCGGCGGTATCCCGGATTATGACACGCCGCAGGAACAGTGCCAGGCGGCGGGGTATGGCGTGACTTCATGTCCGGCTGGTTCTCATCCGGACAATCCCTGTCCGGCAGACAGCGCTTATTACCAGAAATGCGTTTGTGATGCCAATATAACGGAAGCATGCACCAAACCTTATTACGGTGTCGGGCCTTCTTGCGACGGTAAATATGCTTCATGCAAACGTGATGACGCTAAGGCCTGCAAAGAAGACGGTTTTTCTCAAACAGCGCAATGTTCTTCGGTACAAACGCCAAACAAAAAATGCTCTTACAACAGCGGTTATTATGACAAATGCGTCTGCCGTTCCGACCTCGTGACCTGCACCTATCCGCAAACCGGTGTGGGCGAAGCCTGCGCCGGGAAATATGCTTCCTGCCAATGCCCGAGTTCGTATAAATCCTGCGAATGCGGCGGGGCGGCCGGGGCAACCTCTTGTACCGTCAACGGACAGACGACTTATTCAAGCTGTAAAGACTGCTGCGAACCGACATGCCGGGACGAAATAAACTGCGGTAACGGTTATGTTACTCAAGATAACGGCTGCGGCGGAACTTGCCGCGTATGTAAAACAGAGGTCATGATTCATTGTTCTGACGGTTCCTCTGTTCCTGATGCGTCTTTATGTCCTCAAAATCCTGACGGTGTTGAAGTTGATGACGGCGATTTCTGCATTATTCTCAGCAAATATCAGGGGTATGGCAGAGGAGATTATGCTATGGCTGATACACCTTCCGGTTGGAAATTTGCTTCTTTGGAAGTCATGAAAAAAGCGACAAAGCATATTGATTCCATTAACAAAATTCTTAATGATATGGGTGAACCTAACCTTTATAACGACTGGTACTGGACTAATACTTATTGGAATTCCTCTTGGGTGTATGCTATTAATCCATATAGCGGCGAGATTGTTAAAACAGGAGGAATTGCAGATTCTAATGCAGTTAATAAAGCTTATTATCGTTATTATAAAGAGTGTGATTAATAAAAAGGCTCCGGGACGGAGCCTTAATCCTTTACATCAAATCATTCAGAAAAGGCGGTTTGTAATTGGGGCCTTTTAAAAACTTGCCGTCTTCACGCTTCAGGGGACGGCCGTTTACCAGCTTTGACATATTACTTTGATGAACACGGCGAAATGCTTCCTGCATCGGCAAACCCAAAGCGACAACCATACCGCTCAAAACATACTGCAGGTCAGCAAGCTCTTTCATCATGCGGGCGCGCGTTTCCTTTTGCGTTATTCCGGATTGTTCCAGCTCGGCAATCAACGAATTGATTTCAACATCAAGCTCGTTCATTTCCTCTCGCAGTAACCGTTGGCGCAGACGCAGCAAATCAACGCTATATGGTTCGGCTATCGCCACCTCCATGGCTTTATGACATTCTAAAACCTGTTCTTCATATTCATTCATTTTTACATTTCCTTTTTGTTCTGGCTGTAATCTAAAATATTTTGAGAAGAATGCAAACCTCCTGACTGGCGGTTGTGCATATGTTATTTGTCATTTTTTTTACATAATATTTTAATTTATAGTTGATTTTATTGTGAGATGATAATATAATGGAAATGTGTGGATTTGGTACCTGAGCGAAAACAAGCGGTATGGAAGGTGATGATGTCAAAGAATACTATTTATATTCAACGGCTTTTTATATGCCGCATTTTGACCTTTTAAAATCGTATATTTTCATAACACAACAATTAACCACACAAACAACGGCACCAAGTCCGCACATCTATACTTTATTTTGAGAGAGGATGTGCTAATGAATACAACAAAATTATTATCCGCCGCTTTTTTAGGCGCTTTATTTCCTCTTGCCGTTGCGGCGGAGTGTTTACCGACTCAGGACTGCAAAGCTTTAGGATATACAGATGCCGCATGCCCGGAGCAAGGTGTCAAATGTCCTTTCGGCAATGAATGGTTTTGTGTCGGCGACAAAAACAAGAGCAATCTTGAATGTCAGATCGGCTGGATTTATTATACGGACAATACTTGTTCAAATGATGTTATTTCCGGCAAAAAACCTTTAGGAATCGTTGTTTATACTTACGGAGCGGCCGGCGGCGGACAAATTATTGCCGCCAACAAGACAAACAAGGGCATTGCCTGGTCAACGGAACAAACCAATGTTCCGGGATTGACAACCTCAAGCACGGCTCAGCATATTATAAATGACAGAGAAAGCTGCCTCAATACAAAAATTATTACGTCTTACGGTGATCAAAGCAAATATCCGGCAGCCTGGGCGGCGAAAGAATATACTCCGGGAGATGCTCCGGAAACAAAGGGAAAATGGTGTCTTCCCGCTGCCGGTGTTTTACACAGTATTGCGAATAATCTGACAACAATCAACAATGCGGTCAACAAAATTGGCGGCGATGCTATTGGCGGCGATAATTTGAGTCAGGAAAGATTTTGGTCTTCAACAGGACATCTCAGCTCCAGATATGGCTGGGCTTTTATAAACCCCAGCGGTTATGATGTTACCGGTCTCGGCGGTTTGGAGAGGAGCGGCACATATTCCGCTTATGTTCGTCCGGTCTTCGAATATTAGCAAACAAAGCCGCTATACAGAGCGGCTTTGTTCTTTATAAACAGGCAGGCTGACATTTTTGCTTTTCTGTTCGCGCTGTTTTCGGACTTTTGAGAGCAGGCGCTTTAAGCTCTTTTGTAATTCCGCCGTATCGTAGCTCGGTGACGGACGGTTCTTAAATATAAATTCACTGTCGTTTATTTGTGTCATTTATGCCGCCAAATCTTTTACTTTTGCCATCTCATCCCGGACAACGGCAGACAAACGTTCAAAAGCTTTTTTTCAATCTGGCGGACACGTTCGCGGCTGATGCCGAATCTGATGCCGATATCATCCAGCGTTTCAGGCTCATCGGTTAACATACGATGAGATATAATATACTGTTCGCGTTCATTCAGAGAAGCCAAACAACGGCGCAGGATATCGCGGCGCAGCTGTTTTTCCTGACGGAGCGCAAGAGCCCCTTCAATGTTTTGGCGGGCATCAACAACAAAGTCGATTTTTTCATCTTCGCTGTCGTCACCGGCGGTAACGTTCAAAGATTTGTCCCCGCCCAAACGACGATTCATTTCGACAACGTCTTTTTCTTCCACAACCAATTCTTTGGCTATCGTTTTGACGACTTCCGGTTCAAGCTCCTTATTGTCAAAAAGCCCCAAACGCGCCTTGATGCGGTTCAGATTGTAAAAAAGCTTTTTCTGGGCGGCAATCGTGCCGATTTTGACCAAAGACCAAGAGCGAAGGATATAATCGTTAATCGCAGCCTTTATCCACCACATGGCATAAGTCGCCAGGCGGACTTTTTTATCCAGACTGAATTTCTTCACGGCCTGCATCAACCCGATATTCGCTTCGGAAATAATGTCAGCCAGCGGCAAACCGTAACGGCGATAAGTCAGGGCGATTTTGGCGGCAAGGCGCAAATGCGAGGTTACCAACTGCTGAGCCGCAGCAAGATCTCCGTTGTTCTGAAAGCGGCGGACAAGATTTTGTTCATCTTCTTCACTCAGAACCGGAAATTTTTTAATCTTTTCAAAGTATGAAACCAGACTGTTTTCTTCTGCCAGAACCGGCAGATTAGCCTTTGTATTTACAACTGCAAGCGCAGAACTTTTACTCATTAAAACCAACCTTCTTTCATGCGGAATTTATCTTTCGCAACAGCTTTATATAATAGCCGTCTTTTGAAAAAAGGCAATAGATTTTATAAAAAAATCAGTAAGAAAAACTTAGTTCGGGCATTCCGATTTGTATCGGAACAAAATTGAGGATATCAACAATATATCCCTCATTGCCGTCGGGATAAACCAGCAGGTAAATATTGTATTTTTCACCGCGGCCCGAGCTTTTGCAGAGGACTAATTCGGAATCATCCAACCCCCGGTTGATTTTTACGGTAATCAGGCGGTTGGCCGTCCTTGGTTCGTCTTTTGAGGTGAAGACACGACTGTCTACAGGTACAAAACCACTCAGATTTTTCAGCAAGAGCTGCTGTTTGCGGCGCTCCCTGATGTTTTGCGGCGGATTGTCTTCCTGATATTTTTTTATTTCAGTCAGAACCCGCTCAAGCAAGACCGGATTTTGACAAGACGGCAGCCCGTTGGGAGAATCCGGAAAATAAAATGCGGCAGACGGCTCCCGGCAAAAGCCGAAAGCCAAAAGAAACGCTATTAACAACATTATCCGCCGCATTTTTCCTCCATCGTTTAGAAGTTAACCGAATTCGGCGTTCTCGGGAAAGGAAGAACGTCACGAATGTTGGTTATGCCGGTTACCAGCATCATCATCCGTTCAAACCCCAGGCCAAAACCGGCATGCGGTACGGAACCGTAACGGCGGGAATCAAGATACCAGTCATAATCGGCTTCGCACATGCCGTTTTCCTCAATGCGTTTCAACAGCAATTCATAATTGTCTTCACGCTGGGAACCGCCTATCAGCTCGCCAATCCGCGGAACAAGAACATCCATGGCGGCAACGGTTTTGCCATCGGGATTCTGCTTCATGTAAAAAGCTTTAATCTCTTTCGGATAATCACGGACAATCACCGGCTTTTTGAAATGTTCTTCCGCCAGATAGCGCTCATGCTCAGTCTGCAGGTCAATGCCGTACTCCGGCGTATATTCAAACTTTTTGCCGGACTTTTTCATGATTTCAATCGCTTCGCTATAGGTAATGCGGGCAAAATCGTTATTCATGATGTTATCCAGCGTTTCCTTCAGCGTCGGGTCGACGTACTTCTCAAACAGCTCCAAATCTTCGGCGCAGTTTTCCATAACATCCCGGACGCAAAAACGCACCATGTCTTCCGCCAAATCCATATCATCGTAAATATCGGCAAAGGCCATTTCCGGTTCAATCATCCAGAATTCCGCAGCGTGGCGCGGCGTGTTGGAGTTTTCAGCGCGGAAAGTCGGGCCAAATGTATAGATATCGCCCAGCGCCGTGGCATACATTTCGCCGTTCAACTGTCCGGACACGGTCAAATGCGCTTCCTTGCCAAAGAAATCCTGACTGTAATCAATCTTTCCGTCTTTGGTACGCGGCGGATTGTTCAAATCAAGCGTTGTAACCTGAAACATCTCCCCTGCCCCTTCACAGTCCGAGCCTGTAATTATCGGTGTATGAACGTATTTGAAGCCGCGCTCCTGGAAAAACTTATGAACGGCATAAGACAACTGAGAGCGAATCCGGAACGCCGCGCCGTATTTGTTGGTTCTCGGGCGCAGGTGAGCGATTGAACGCAAAAATTCATCCGTATGCTTTTTCTTTTGCAGCGGAAAATCATCCGGCGCCAAGCTGTAAATTTCGATATTGTCGGCAATAACTTCATATTTCTGACTGCCGCCCTTAGACTCGACCAATGCACCGGTAACGGCAACGGAAGAACCTGTCGTGATTTTTTTGACATCGTTATAATTCGGCAAAGTGTTATTGGCAATAATCTGAATATTTTTCAGGCAGGAACCGTCATTCAATTCAATAAAGGAAAAATCTTTCGCATCTCTTCTGGTTCTGACCCAGCCTTTGACCAATACTTCCGGCAGGGCCTGTTCCGCAGCCAGAAGCTTTACAATTTTTGTTCTTTTTAACATTATTTTACCTCATTATTCTTCTTATTTCCAATTGCCAATGAACAATTGCCTCAAATATATACATCACTTCTATTTAATTGTCCAGATTGACAATTATATTTACGGGTATAAAATTAACGTGAATTTTATTTTTAGGAGAAAACCACATGAAAAAAACCGCCTTATCCTTAATGCTTCCGGTTTTGATGCTGACGGCAGCCTGCACCTCAAACATCGGTGCCGACGATTATGCCGTGCAAAACGTCAATACCGTTCAGTCAGCGCAAATCGGAACGATTATCAGCGTACGCAAAGTCATTGTCAGAAATGAGAATGGCGGCGGCGCCCTGCTCGGCACGGTTGCCGGCGGCGTTGCCGGGTCGCAAATCGGCAGAGGATCAACCGCCGGCGTTCTCGGCGCTTTGGGCGGCGCCATTGTTGGCGGTATCGCCGGTGACATCGCTCAGGACGGCTTATCCAAACAGGCCGGCTATGAATATGTCATTCAACTGCAAAACGGCGGTGTCGTTACGGTTACGCAAGGAAATGACGTTTTGATGACCGTTGGTGAAAAATGTCTGGTTATTTACGGGCCGCAAGCTCGCGTTATTCCGTATAACTAGCGGTTTTAAACACAAAGCCATAAAGGTTCCGCCTGTCAGCGGAGCCTTTTTTGATATTATAAAATTAGTCTGATTTGACTATTATCCGCTCAAAAACAATCTAAGGTTTTTATATTTTAAATAAGCAAACAAATATTGCAGATTATGCTTGCTTTTAATGACATTTGCTGTTATTGATATATTAGGAAGAGTAAATATGACCTTATCCCAAGAAAGTCGCTCTTCTTTTCAGGTTATTGCCCCTTAACGGCGGCGGTAGTCTGGAAGGCGGAGGTTTGCCCAACAGCAAACCTTCGCTTTTGTTTATATAATTTTCTTGATTTTGTTTTACGACGGATTAACATATTTGCAGTTATTTTTTATTTAAGGATGACAAATGAAGATTCTTTTGAAAATTTCAGCCATAACCGTTTTAATGTTCATGACCGCGTTTATATACGGACAAATCGGCGGTTTCCCCCTTAAACAGACGCTTTCCGCTCAGAAAAACGCCGCCGGTTATGCCGAACAAATTTTCAAAGAAAAAGGGCTGACGCTGAAAGACGGATATGTCTTCAAACAAGGCACGCCGGCAGGAAGGCTTGTTTTCACCAGCCCTGCCGCTGACGACATATCCGGTTACGGGGGGCCAATTCCTATGGTAATCGGCATTGACGCGCAAAATGTCATCATCGACATATTGCCGTTGGAAAATACGGAAACGCCCCATTTTTTTGAGCAGGTTATTTCTTCGGGCTTTTTGAAAAACTGGATTGGCAAAAATATTTTCGACGCTTATGCTCATGACGTAGACGCCGTTTCCGGAGCGACAATGTCCAGTTCAGCCATCAAGGACAGCATTCGCCTGGTTTTAGGAAGTATGCTGCAACAAGAGGCGGCAGCTCCGTCTTCCGGCGGAAAGGCCTTTGGGGGGTGTTGTCTGTTGCTGCTTTTTCTGGCGGCTCTAGGTTGTTACTTTTATCCGCAAAAACTGAAAAAGCTGCGTTTTCCGGTTTTATTGTCCGCTGTTTTTATTATGGGGTTCTGGCAAGGGAATATGCTCTCCGTAACAAAAATTGCCTCATGGCTGATAAACGGGATTCCGGAAATCTGGCAATGGATTCTGTTCATTGTTTTTGCCGTATCAATTTTTCTGCCGATGTTTACCGGAAAAAACTTTTATTGCTTTTATCTCTGTCCGTTTGGCGCCTTGCAGGAAACGGCCGGGAAATGCTGCCGCCGGAAATTAAGGTTCAGAAAAGTGCTGGCGGGGCTTGAATACTTTCGTCTGGCGGTTTTGATAATGTGCGCGGGGCTGTTTTTTGCCGGAAGCTGGGTCAACATTGCAGATATTGAGCCGTTCAGCGCATTCAAACCTGAATATGCCCCTTTGAGCGCTATTGTCATTTTCATTGCATCGCTGGTTTTCGCCCTGTTTATTCCCCGTCCCTGGTGCCGATTTTTTTGCCCGTGCGGCGCTTTTCTTGATTTATTCAAAAAAGCCAACCGGACCTCTAAAAAAACAGATTAAACTCTGAGAGGTTCTCAAACCAGCCGGAAAATATTTATTGAAAATATTTTTACAACCGCTATGATTGATTTTGCGAGTAATTATTTTTTTATTATTTTCATCCAGAGGAACAGGAAGTTTATCAGGAGAAACGCCCTCTTTAAATAATCCTGAATTAAAATGCAGATAACGGACAGACGAGAAGCAATCAGGCATATTGCAAAGCTTGAAAAAGGCAGGCGGGAAGATTTGACTGCGGCTATCGGCAATGAACTTTATGAACAGTTTATCCGGCTCGGTTTTATTAAAAATTGTTGTGACAGCCTAAATTCCAAGACACCATCATGGAAAATAACAGAAAGCGGACGAAGGCAATATAATTTTTATCGTGCCCCAACGGAAGAAGAAGCGGCCTTAGGCAGGTTCTATCATTCTCTCGGCTTATAATTAAGAAAGCGTCCTCTCAAAGGGCGCTTTTGTGTTTTTGCTCTCATTATCGTCAATATTTCGTCTATTGACTTTTTAAGCGTTTGTGATAAAAATAGTGGTGATAAGTTATTTTTTTGTTTAATTTTAAATTTTATCATTATGAAAAAGTTTAGTTTTTTTGCTGTTTTGACAGCTATGGTTATGTGTTTGTGTTCTTGCGGTCCGAAGGAAATTACAAAGCAATTTGCCAAAACAAATTATGCAACGGTAACTCTTGAAGGTTCCGGCAAGTATGGCGTTAAAGATGTTGTTTCCAATCAGGAAATTATTCCTCAGGTTTACAGCAGTATCGGTTATTATTACTCCGGTTATTTTCTCGCGCAGGACGCTTCCGGCATTAGGCTGATTGACACTACCGGAAAAGAAGTAATTCCGCCGCAGGATAAAATTGCCGCCAAGGAAAATTATTTTGAGTTTTCCAAAGGGAAAAACACGGGGTTTTACTTTATCAAAACGCAAACGGCCGTTTCCGGAGATTATGATACTCTGGAAGTTGACAAAGCCGGGAATGTCCTCTTTTTGAAGAACGGTCTGGCCGGTATCATGAATACAAAAGGCGCGGTCATCATTCCGGGAGAATATTCCTATCTTGTTTTTGACGGGGAAAATTATAATGCTGCCAAAAACAAAAATGACAAACGCCCGATTGTCGGCAAAAACGGCAAAGCAAATTGGTCTTTGGCTGATGCACAGGTTTTTGACAAGAACGGAAAAGCCGTAAAAAAACTGACTGCCGCACAGGCTAAGAAAGTGTTTGAAAAGAAATAAACACTTGAAAGCTTTTTGATTAAATACCTCATACTCCAGTATGAGGTATTTTTTCATTAGCAAATTTTTTCTTGCCTGACAAAGCAGGTTGTGATAAAAAAAGTGTATAAACAAATTATTAATATATACAGTTATGAAAAATTATTATTTTGTCGGCGGTCAAGGTGCCGTTTCTGCTGAAATTTTAAAAATTTTGCAGGAGAACAACCTTCCTTACAAAAGAGTAGAAGCCGGAGAGTTTTCCTTTTATCCGCTTGAAGAAAAAGATGTTGAACAAGTCAAGCAACAAGGTTACTTCCCGATTGCCATTTTGTGTTCCTGTTCGTCCTCTACGGCGGAATGTTGGAATGGCTACTGCTACAAACACAATGCTTCACCGCTTGAACGGTTGGCGGCAAGAGAGCAAATTGAATTAAGCGATTGGCAAAATCTGGTTCTTTTTAACGATGAAGACCTTTACAAAGAATATCCTTATTCAACGCAGATTATGAGCGATTTATGCCGTTACGGTTCATTCAGCCGCAGCGAGATTGACAAAGTCCGCGCTTATGACCGCAGAGAAAAAGGCTTCAGCGAAGAGGAAGAACTTGCCGCGGAACATTGTTTGGACACATATTGTTCAAAGCAGCGGGGCCTTTTGATTGTCACCAACCTGCCGCACAAGAAATACAGAGCGGTTTTAGACCGCGCTTTTTGGCTGCAGCCGTTACAGAATATCGTCATATTTACGCAGGAAAAAACTTTTTTGTATGCGGGATTTGCCGATATATGTTTATATTTGATGCGGGAGGGCTATGTGCAGACCTGTCATTTTTGCTATAGCGAAGGCTCGTATACGACCTCCGAAGAACAGCAAAAAATCATTCAGAAACTGACGGCTTTGTCCCGGTTGAAAAAAATCGACGGCCTTTTGTAATCCGAAAAATCCGCCCAGCTCTCACCTATAAGCCCGGCGGATTTTTTTTATTTAATACATTTGAAATGAATATATCTTTACTTCTCAATATTTTATTATCTTAATTTCCCCGGTACGTTGAATATCCGTTGGCAGACATAACGATGGGAATATGGTAATGGGTATTCTCATTAATCTGAAAAACAACATCAACATAAGGATAGATAGAATTGTTTTTTTGTTCAGAAAAATATTTTTGTGTTTCAAAATTTATACACCCCAAAATTATCTTTTGTTTCCGGCAAAAAATCTGCTATACGGCCATTTGCATCGGTAATTCCGGAATCAACTTTCTGCCATCCGCCGTCAGTATCCTGCCGAAAAAGCCTTACCGCAACGCCGGAAGCGGGTTTTCCCGAACTGATATCCAAAATATGAGTGCTTAGCTGATACCTCTGATTTTCCTGTGCATTTGCAACAAATGGAGAGGCCAGCAGAATAACAAGAGATAAAATATGTTTTATCATAAAACCATCCTTTCCGATTTGATAAATATACTTTTTTCTTTTATGCTAAGTATATATTTACTTTGTAAAGAAAAAACAATATTGGAAACCGGCAAAAAAAACACCCCGTTACCGTCAGTAACCGGGGCGTATTTTATTTGTCTGCATAATTTTAATACTGCAAACTCTCAACTCTTCTTTTGAGAAGGCGTTGTTTCCTCCTGATCATCTTTGTGCCGAGCAGGATATTTCTGCCGGATGTGTTCCGCATAGGCATCGTTGACAATTTTTTGCCGGACTTCCTTACGGTGCTTATCAACTGTCCGATTAGCTTTAACAAACATGACAACAAAAAAGACAATTCCAACGAAAGCAACAGCCGCTGGAAACCAAAACGAATTAAAAAAATCCCGAATTTGGCTCAGAGTGTCTAAAAATTCATTCATAGGCAATAATATTTAAATTGTTTAACATAATACTTAGCTTTGTTATCAGTTATAAGCACATTCACAAAAAAGTAAAGAGTTTTGAGATATTATATTACTAGTTGGTGATCCCAACGGGATTGCGCCGCTACGAAAGCTAAAGCTTTCTACTTGCGCGAACAACTAAGTGTTGCCGCGGATAAATCCTCGCAACACTAAGAGAAGTTTCGAACCGATGGCTTCTTCAACTCTGTTAGAATTTCCAATAAAAACAAATCCTCCCCTAAAGGGAGGATTTGTTTTTATTGGTGATCCCAACGGGATTGGCTTGTTCGCTTTGCTCTCTGCGCCGCTGCGTCCTCGCTCGGCTAAAGCCTCACCGGCATACTTCCGTCTGCCTCTCGTCCTTGTCAAACCCATTCTTATGGGTTCGAATCAAATTAAAATTTCCAATAAGCAATAATGCCCTCCAAAATGGAGGGCATTATTGCTTATTGGTGATCCCAACGGGATTCGAACCCATATTCCCACCGTGAAAGGGTGGTGTCCTAACCATTAGACGATGGGACCACAGTCAGAACTGAGTGAATGTATACAGGCATTTTTTTATCAGGTCAAGTAAAAAAAGCAAAAAAAATTATTTTTTTTATAAAATTATGTTCTTTCAATAATCTAGTTTTATCTTATCAATCACAAAACTCCTGTTTTGTCACCGATAACCCCGTTTTGCCAAGATACAGCCCATAAAAAGTTTTCGTTTTTTATCCGGAACAAATCACTCCTGCCGTTGAAAACCCTGCCTTTACTATATATATTATAACTAATATGCAACTTGAGGAGTTTTAATATGGAATTATATTTATTTGCGGCATTGGTTTTAATGTATATCCTGATGGCTATTTTCGTCAGAAAAAACGTTCAGCTGAAAGTATGGACAACGGCATATATTGTTTCTTTTATCGTCACGGCCATTGCGATTGCTTTTCTGCACGTCAATCGTCAGGATGTCATGATTTCCGTCGACCAGCTTAACTGGTATTATCTTCTTTATCTTTTTGGTTCGTTGTCCGTGGTGCTCGGCGTTATCAACGTATGGATGTTCCGCAAAGGGCTGATTAAAATATTTTTCACAAAAAGCGACGACTGTGACAATGATGACGATGATAATGAAGACGACAAAGATGATTTGAAATAACCTTCCTCTAATCCCCGTTAAATGACGGGGATTTTTTTATATAAAAAAAACATCCCGGAAAGCTGCTCTCAAAGAAAAGCTTCGGGGATGTTTGCATTTAGAAACTTTGATTTTAACTTAAAACGATTTTATCAATCCGAAATATTTTTAAAATCAGAAGAACCATGAAAACCGACAGTATAGCCACATTCCATACATCTTCCGCCCAAGGAGCCGCCGGCATAATCTTCCGATCCGCAGACAGGGCATGTTTTTCCGGCTTCCACATGTTGTTCAAACTTCTGTTGTTGAAGATCTTTGACCGTTTCTTTTTCTTGTTTCATTTTCTTAAAAATTAAATTATTAAACATAAAAATACATAATACGCCGTTCTGTATAACAGAGGTATTTTATAAGTCAACATTTTTTATC
>JAUNPO010000173.1 GCA_030536665.1 Pseudomonadota bacterium | reverse complement strand
GGGGAGGTTAGGTGGGGTGTGAATCAAAATAAGAATCTGAATTGTCATTGTCGGACGTCACTCTGAGAGTGTGATCCGAGGATGACATTCTTTGGGAGGGGATAGGGGGGGACGGGCGTCTTTGTTGCGGGTTTTAGACCCTGAGATGAACTCAGCATGACATTGAATGCTCCTCCGAGGATGATGTTCTTTCTTCCCCGTCAAGGGGGAGGACAGGATGAGGATGGTTGAGGGAGCGGGGTTGTGTTATATCTTGTTATGCGGTGAGGTGGGCGGCGAGGCGTTTGGCAGCGTCAAGGCCGGAGGCCAGCGCTTCAACGATGGTCGAACCGCCGTTTTTGCAGTCGCCGGCATAGACAATGTTTTCACTGTCGGTTTTGGGAGTGACGGTGCTGCCGAGCGCTTTGACGATGAGGGCAAAATCCGGGCGGGGGATTAAAGTGCCGGGGATGTCTTCCAAACGGCCGTTTTTGAAGCGGGTTTTAACGGTGTGGACTGTCAGCAGCCCGTCGTCCTGTCGGGTGATTTTGGCGACTCTGGTCATGGTGGTGATGTCAATGTTATGCGTCAGCAGTTCTTCACGGTCGGTGTTGGTGACACGCATATCCGATATTCTGCGGCGGACAAACATCTCGACATTTTCGGCGCCGTTTTGTTTGGCGGTTACGGCACAGTCAGCGGCAACCGAACCGCCGCCGACGATGGCGACGTTGCCGTCGACGGCATATTTCTGATGATGACGGAGATAGTCGGGGTAAGCAAGGGCGTATTCTTCGCCGGGGATACCGAGATTGATGAAATTGCTTTCGCCGGTGGCGACGATGACGCCGTCAAAACCCTGCGCCAAAAGGGAAGACGGATCCTGAACCGGGGTGTTCAGCCGCAGGTCGATACGGTCGTTGCCTTCGGCCAGAAAATTCCAGTCCTTGACAATGACTTCGTGCGGCAGGCGGGTTTCGGGAATAAGGTTCAGCGCGCCGCCGATTTTGTCCGAGCCTTCAAAAATGACGATTTTGTATCCCTGTTTTATCAAAGTCCAAGCGGCGGCAATACCGGCTGGGCCGGCGCCGATGACGGCGACGCGGCGGTTGTTGCAAGGCGGATATTCCGGCTGGCGGCGGTTTTCCCGGGTGCGGTATTTTTCGAGCAGCGCCGCCTGAATGCGCGGAATGCGCAGCGGAGAATCGAGGTTGCCGCGGAGGCAGGACTTCATGCAGAAGGTTTCGGGGCAAATCAGGCCGCAGGTTTGTCCCATCGGGTTGTTGCGGCAGATAGAATCGACAGCCAGGTCATATTCTCCTTTCAAGGCATGGGCAATGAATTCCTGCGGGCAGCAGTTGACCGGGCAGGCGGTCATGCAGGGTTTGGTTTTGCAGCCCAGGCAGCGTGAAATTTCGGCTTTCAGCTGGGGATTGGAGAGATAGAGTTTTTTATCCATGGTTTTCTGTCGCTTCAAAAAAGATGTTTCACCGCCGACAGTTTAACGCAAAATGAATTTAAAACAATCTTAAAATGCTTTTCGTCCGGGTTATCAGTCTTATTTTCCCTTGAGGAAGGCTCTGACCTGCTTGAGGCGGGCTTTGAATTCCTTGCGTTTCTGCTTATATTTCCGGCGCTTTTTGCCGAAGGTGATTTTGGATAACAGACGATAACGCCAGTATCTGATTTTGTTTTTGAGATAGTTTGCCGTTTCGCGGACAATAGATAAATCTATGGTGTTGTTTGTGTTTCGGTTCTGACTGTTCAGATTTTTGAACAGTATTTCCTCATAAAACGGCGTCATCCGCGCATAGTTCCACCAGGTTTCTGCATGAGGATTTTCAGGACATTTCCAAGGTTTGTCGACAAAGATGTAATGTAAAATTTTAGGCTTTTTACAATTAAAGTGGGTTGTGTAATGTTTGAGAGACATCCATCTGTTGCAAGTTTCATTATTGTCTAACTGTGCTTCATAATTCCATGCATAATCGAAATAACAGACCTTATCCTGACAAACGGAATTAAGAACATCTTGATCATCAAACATTAAAAAATCCGCTTTTTTTATTAACTGCATAAATTTATTCAGCAGTTTTTCTTTTCTCATTTGATGAACATTAAATAAAGTAATCCCCGCATTAAAGTAGTTATGATAATTTTTTAGCTGTAAAACTTCAGCGCTGTATTTGACAAAAGAAGAATTGTAACGATATGTATATTGGATTCCCGTATCAAGTGCCGCTCCAATCAAGTTATTTTTTAATTCAGTGTTGTAAAGTTCCGCTACATTCTCACAGATTATAATATCGCTATCCAGATATAAAACTTTATTAAAATTTTTGAATATTTCAGGTATAAACAGCCGAAAATAAGTTGTTATATTTACGCGTCCTTTAGAAGGCTGTTTTTGTAACAGTTTTAAAAATTTATTTATATCCGGGATATAATCCATTGCCCAAACAAATTTTAGCGAGATGTTTTTCTTATCGCAGATTGAATGTAGTTTCTTTTTGTTGTATTCAGATATGCCGCCATCTAAAATATATATTTCATAATTTTTTTCAGACGAGATATGGCAAACAAGACTTTGCAATGTTACGCCGAGGTATTTAGCATAATTGTCGTCAGCGGCCAGACAAATCGTAATGGCTTGTTGTGAAGGCGTAATTGAAGATTTTGGTAAGGTGTTTTCCTGAAAAACAGTGTATGTATCTTTGACAGTTTTTCCAAGCTGACTTTGTTTTTGAATATAAATTCCGCTTAATCTTTCTGCCAGAAAGGCCGGCATTCTTAAATTGTACGCAATATCATGAGAATAGTCATATTTTTCATGAATGGTAAATAACTGCGGAAATATCCATTGACAATATGCGAAAAAAATATCTTTTTTCATTACAAACATATTGCACATAAATCCCCAGTCCTGTTGCAGATATTCATCTATA
>JAUNPO010000172.1 GCA_030536665.1 Pseudomonadota bacterium | reverse complement strand
GTGTCCATGGTACTTGCCACGGCGATTGCTGTTCTGACGGTTCGATTGAGGCTTGTGACGCGCGTTGCGGCGGTTCGGGCTGCTGCTCGCCGAAGAAAGACGAAACGGGCTGTACGCACGGGACTTATTCCTGCTCCGACGGCTGCGGCGGCTATCGGGATTGTTGCAAAATCTGCGACCCGGAGGACAGAAACTGCAACTGTCCGGGCAAGGTTTACTGCGGCGATACCAAAACCGGCTCCGGCGCCTCCTGCACCTCCGGCGGCAAAACGTTCTACGAAACCTGTTTGGTAAAGGAAACGTGCGTGCCCAGATTTATTGGGGGAGGAACTTACATTGCTGCCCCTAATTCATATGAAGATAGGAATTATACTTACATCAGACCTTATTGTACAACTCAGACAGGACAAACCTTGAACCTTTATGTGGGGTGCCAATCACAAGTTGAAGGCGTTCAAGGTAAATGCTATGGAAAACAAGTCTGCCCGAATAATGTTGGACATCAAAACAACGGCAGTATAGAACCTTGTCAATGTGCTGGAAATTATTGGTTTGATAAATGTGATGACACCTGTAATCTTAATGATTTAACAGCAAATGGTGGTACCTGTGGCGCTAATGCAGGGAACTCTATTAGCGGCCATTATTATGTTAAGGATAAATGTACAACCCTATCAGGACAGGTTGTAAAATATTGGGGAATGTGCGAAAGAAGAGATTGTCTGGGCAACAAAGGCCCTTGTTACGGAAAAACAAGATGTAGCGGAGGTGCTATAGCCGTTGATCCTTGTACCTGTGGCGGATATACTTATGGCAGTTCCTGCGTTGTCAAATGCCCGTATGAACAAACGGCGGCTGACTGCAGCTCCGGACAAACGTTCACTCAACGCTGCAAAGACAATGCCGGAACTTGGTATGGCGAGTGTAAGTGATAAAATTGATATAATTGATAAAAAAGGCTCCAAACGGAGCCTTTTTTCTTTTATTTATTTTCAATCGCCAGGGTATTAACCTGCGGTTTGACATGGGTTAAAATACTCAAGACCCGAACCAGAGCATCTTTCATCTCCTGACGCGTCACGACAATATCAACCATACCATGCTCTTTCAGATATTCGGCACGTTGAAAACCTTCAGGAAGCTTTTCGCGAATTGTCTGTTCAATAACGCGCGGGCCGGCAAAACCAATCAAGCAGCCTTTTTCGGCAATATTGACATCGCCAAGCATGGCGAAAGACGCCGAAACACCGCCGGTAGTCGGATCCGTCATAATAGAAATGAACGGAATGCCTTTCTCCTTCAGCTGATTAATTGCGGCAGTTGTTCGCGCCATCTGCATCAGGGAAAGAATACCTTCCTGCATGCGGGCACCGCCGGAAGCGGTAACGGTTACCAAAGGATAATTTCCTTTCAGGCAAATTTCCGCCGCTTTAACGATACCTTCGCCGACAGCCATTCCCATTGAACCGCCCATGAATGAAAAATCAATCGCCGCAACAACGCTTGTTATCCCGCCGATTTCTCCTTTGGCGACGCGGATTGCATCCTCGCTGCCGGTTATTTTGCGGTAAGAGCGCAGGCGATCGGTGTATTTTTTAGAATCCTTGAATTTCAAAGGATCTTCTTTTAATTTCGGCAAGGAAATTTCGCTGTATTCGCCATTGTCAAAAAGCATTCTCAAGCGTTTGTCAACATACAAACGCAGGTGGTGCCCGCAACGGGTGCAGACGTACATGCTCTTTTTGAGTTCTTTAGAAAACAGCATTTGGCCGCAATCCGGGCACTTCAGCCATAAATTATCGGCAATTTCAATTTGCGCTGTTTTTTTGATTTTCGGTCTGACGAAGTCTGTAAGCCAATTCATATGTTTATACCATTATTGTTGTAAAATTTCATTAAGCGTCATTTTTCTTTGAATGGAAAAGATTTTTTACCTTTTCACTCATGCTTAATTTTGGTTCATTTTCCTTTACGGTTTTATTTTCTTCCTTAAGGTTGACCAGATTGTCCTCCAAACTGGAAACTTTTTCGCTCAGGCGCTGATGTTCCTTATTCAGGCGGCGGTTAGCCTTTCTTTGCTGACGCAGTGCTTTGCGCAGCGGCGCATAAGAAATATATGAATCCAGTTTTCCCATAAGGAAACCAAATAAAATCAGAACGACGATAACAACACTTTGCGAAACGGTCAGCTCAATGAAGAACGGCCATAAGCTGAAAGATACAAAATCATTATTAACAAATGCAAAAATAAGAATAATGATGAGTATCGGCAATTCAACAAGCATTTTCACAAAATTCATGGGCAACCGCCTTTCTGTTAATCCTGTCTAAATCAGTTGTTGTTCAACAACTCGTGTAACTGTTTACCTGTCTTGAAGTGAGGAATCAGGCGTTCTTCAACATCAACCTGTTCTCCCGTCCGGGGATTTTTGGCTGCCCGAGGAGAGCGTTTACGAACAGAGAAAGCTCCAAAGCCGCGAAACTCTACCCTATCCCCTTTAGCCAAAGAACTGATGATTTTATTAAAAACAACATCAACAATACGCTCAACGTCTTTCAACATTAAATGCGGATTTTTGTTTGCTATTCTTTCTATTAATTCAGATCTAGTCACTTCAATTACCTCTTCTTTTCATTACTCGCTTAGGTTATACGCTTTTGTTTTATAAATCAATATATCAATTACAGAAAAAGTTAAATTTAATCATTGAATTATCCCCAAAATGGCATTTTGACTTTACGAAAGCAGATGTCTTACAGCATGCTTTCATATTTTTGCTTAATATCATGTTGATTATAATCCTTTGTCGAATTTTTCCTCCTCTCACGAAAATTAATGATTGAATAGTAGATTTTTTTATGATATATTAGATTCGTGATGATAAGAGCGGAGGATGTAGAGATGCGTATTTCCAGAGTGATATTACT
>JAUNPO010000171.1 GCA_030536665.1 Pseudomonadota bacterium | reverse complement strand
TGTATGTCAAAAAATGCCGGGTTTGGCCGTAAATGACAGCGTTTATTTGAGCCGGCCTTTTCTGTCGACTTCTGTTTGGGACGGCAGTCCGCATATCCGGCTGCGTAAAGTCCGTTAAATTAAAAAAATCCCCTTTGTCTTGGCAAAAGGGATTTTTTGTTTGTCTAATCTGAAAGATTATTTTCTTCCGTATGAATCTTCATAACGGATAATGTCATTTTCATCAAGCGTTTCTCCGGTCTGAATTTCAATAAAAATCATGTCCCGGCCGCTGTCATTTTGGATTCTGTGTTTGGCCTTGACCGGAATATAAACGGCGTCATCGGCTTTGCAGACGATTTTTTTGTCGTCCAGCGTAACAACCGCTTCGCCTTCAACAATGGTCCAGTGCTCTGCGCGGTGGTTGTGCGACTGCAAAGAAAGGATATTGCCCGGTGTAACGGTGATTCTTTTAACGCAGAATGTGCTGCCTGCGTCCAGAACTTCCCAAGTTCCCCATGGACGGGTGTCATGGTCGCCTTTTTTGTAATTATTTGCCATTTTTTAATCTCCTTAACCAAATATTAGACTTGATGAAACAGAATATAGATAATATAACTTAAAGCGCAATAAAAATTTTTATCAGGGTAGAGATTAATGAAGTCCCCCGCTACAAATCAGGCTTTTGCAACATTGAAGCTTCTCCGCGAAATTAACGAGGAGCAGATTGCCGTTGAAGACAAGCTCAACCGCATAACAAAAGTGATTGCGGAGCAAATGGAAGCAGATGGCGCTTCCTGCTTCATCAGTATTGATGACAATTATCTGGAGTTGTTTGCCGCCTATGGATTTAATCCCAATGCCGCCCACCGCGTTTCATTCCGCGTCGGTGAAGGGTTAATCGGCAATATCGCCAAATACTGCCGCCCTCTGGCTGTCAGCGACGCCCCCTCTCATCCGAAATATGTGTATAATAAAGAATTTGGCGAAGATGATTACAAGTCTTTTTTAGGTGTGCCGTTAATCCGCCGCAATCGTTCGGTCGGCGTCCTGCTGATTGAAAACCGGGAGCAGCGGGAATATTCCGCCGCGGATCAGGAAGCGCTGGAAACAATTGCCATGTTCGTTGCCGATATTGTAACGTCCGATGATATGGCGGAGTTTAAAAACAGCCTGATAAAGCAGCGTGGTTTGATTACGCGGGAACGTGTCAAAGGTTTGAGCCTAAGCAAAGGCTATGGGTTGGGAGCCGCGGTTTTGCACCGCCGCCGCCACGCCGTTACGAAGATTATTGCCGAGGACAAGGATAAGGAACTGGATCGCCTGACCGCCGCCCATAAAAAAATGAATGAAGACTTGGACGCCAAATTTAATTCGACCAAATTGGGAATAGGCGAACATATGGATATCCTGGACGCTTATCTGATGTTTGCCAAGGACAAAGGCTGGTTTAAAAAAATTGCCGACAACGTAATGAGCGGGCTGACTGCCGAGGCGGCAATCGAACGCGCTTATGAGGATATGTGGAACCGCCTTTCCGCCACCAAGGACAATTATCTGAAAGAACGTTTGCATGATTTGCGGGATGTCGCCGACCGTTTGCATGCCTATTTAAGCGGCGATTATGAAAATACGGCCGCAACTGATGGTGATGATATTATCATTATTGCCCAAACCATGGGGCCGGCTGAGTTGATGGACTATGACTATCGCAAAATCAGAGGTTTGTTGATTGAAGACGGCACGCCGACGATGCATGTCGCTATCGTCGCCAAAGCTTTGAATATCCCGGTTATCGCCAAAATAAAAGGCTTGTTTGAAGAGGTCAACCGCGGCGATATGATTGCCGTCGACGGTAATGAGGGCTATGTTTACCTCAATCCGTCAGCGGAAATAAAACAGAAATTTAAGGCCAAAATTGAAGAGAAATTAAAACTTCAGGAAAAGCTGGCTGAATTGCGCGATTTGCCGTCGCAAACACTGAATGGTATCAGGATTGGCCATGCGATTAATGTCGGTCTGGCCTTTGACTTGGATTATCTGGAAACGACAAATTGCGACGGTGTCGGGCTGTATCGAACGGAAATCCCTTTCATGGCCTCGACGGTTATGCCGGATGTTGAGCAGCAGATAGCCTATTATAAAGAGCTGATGGACAAGGCCGGAGATAAAAAAGTTATCTTTAGAAGCCTGGATGTCGGTTCGGACAAGCTTCTGCCGTATTGGGCCGGGCTGAGCGAAGAAAATCCGGCTATCGGCTGGCGTTCGATTCGCATTACGCTTGACCGGCGCGCTATTTTGCGCAAACAGATTCGCGCGTTTTTAACGGCGGCGGAAGGCAAGGAATTAAATGTCATGTTTCCGATGATTTCGGATTTGTCGGAATTTGAAGAAGCCCGGGAAACATTGCTGATTGAGCTGGAAAAAGAACGAAAGTTCAACCGTCCCGTTCCTGCCAAAGTTAACGTCGGGCTGATGATTGAAGTACCTTCCGTTGTTTTTCAGCTGGATGATATTCTGGAAAAGGCAGATTTTATTTCCGTCGGAACCAATGATCTGGCGCAGTTCGTTTTTGCCTGTGACCGGGGAAATCCACGCCTGACCGAACGTTACGATGTCTTGTCCGCGCCGTTTTTGCGGCTGATGCATGAGATTGTCGCAAAAGCGAATGAACATGGCGTTTATTGCTCTGTTTGCGGCGAGATGGCGTCTAATCCGATTGAGGCGATGGCTTTAATCGGATTGGGGTATCGTAATATTTCGTCTTCAGGGTCGGCCTACGGCAAAGTAAAAAGCATGATTCGTACCATGAATGTCCGTGAAGTGTCCGACTATGTACAAAGCTTGCTGAAATCAACAAAGAAAACGCTGCGCCCGCAGTTATTTGCATATGCTTATGATCATGGTATTGAAATATATTAAAAAATATGTTTTTATACTAAAAAATCATTATTTAGGGAATTAATGT
>JAUNPO010000021.1 GCA_030536665.1 Pseudomonadota bacterium | reverse complement strand
TCATCGTATCCTCCACACTTGTCATCACAAAATTACTATATCATAATTTTTCTTAATATTCAATCACTAATTTTGATGAGAAGAGGAAAAAATGACAAAGAGGATGGAAGGAAAATAAAAAGGATAGCTGAAAAGCTATCCTTTTTTATTGTTTTTATTTTTTAATTCTGCCAACAGGTTTTGACAGGCGGTCTCAAGCATTTCAAAAACCCGGTCAAAACCATTATGATAATATGGGTCAGGGACTTCCCGGCCATATTCCGGCGCATATTTTAAAATTA
Organism: Pseudomonadota bacterium; assembly: GCA_030536665.1. GTDB lineage: Bacteria > Pseudomonadota > Alphaproteobacteria > RF32 > CAG-239 > HGM16780. The sequence continues at coordinate 19,173 of JAUNPO010000021.1, read as the reverse complement.
ACTCAATCTGTGCATGGCTGTAGCGCTCATCTCCGTGCGGGCGTCGATATTCCAGGTCGTAAATATTCATGCTGTCCATTGCCAGAATCAAATCAAATTCCGCAAAATCCTCGGCACGAACCGGGCGCGAACGCAGATTGCGAATATCCACGCCATGTTCCGCCGCACAGATTACAGAGCGTTTATCCGGCGCATCTCCGCTGTGATAAGAACTGGTTCCCGCCGAATCAATGCTAATCTCATCTTCCAGCCCCTGTTCTTTGACAAGGCGGCGCATTATCCCTTCAGCCGTCGGTGAGCGGCAGATGTTTCCAGCACAGACAAACAGAAGCTTATACATTAAAGTCCGTTTTCCAAGCAGCCATGCGTTTCACGGGCATATTTGGCATAAAGCTGATAATATTCATCAAGCTTCTTTTTAACTTGGTAATTAACTGTTCCTTCCGGATAATTTCCTTTTTTATCCGGTTTTCCGGCAGGAATTCCTGTTAACAGTTCAATACCGTCATCTACCGTATCAATAGCCCAAATGTGAAACTGTCCTTCATCCACGGCTTTTTGAATATCTTCACGCAGCATAAGGTTGCTGACGTTTGTCCGGGGGATGATAACCCCCTGCTCTCCGGTTAAACCGTTGTGCTTGCAAACATCGAAGAAGCCTTCAATTTTTTCATTAACACCGCCAATCGGCTGAATTTCGCCAAATTGGTTAATCGACCCGGTTACGGCAATGCTTTGCTTAATCGGAATTTCGGCGATGGCAGACAGCAGGCAATAATATTCCGTTGAAGAAGCACTGTCACCGTCAACGCCGCCGTAAGACTGTTCAAAGACTATCGAAGCGCTGAGAGAGAGCGGCGAGTACTTGGCAAAACGGTTGGAAAGCAGCGCCTGCAAAATCAAAACGCCTTTGGAGTGGATGGGGCCGGACATTTCGACTTCCCGCTCAATATTCAGAAATTCTCCCCGGCCTAAACGAACCTGTGTGGTAATTCTTGCCGGTTTGCCGAAAGAAGTGCGGGTGAAATTATAAACAACCAGTCCGTTTATCTGTCCGATACGGCTGCCGGTAACATCCATTAAAATCGTTCCGCGGTCAATTTGTTCAAGCATATCCTGCTTGATACGGTCGCTGCGGTAAATCTGAGATTCAATCGCCTGTTCAATGTGGTTTTTGCCAATTTGATTGGCCTTTGATTTACGTGCCCAATAATCTGCTTCACGCAGCAAATCCCCGATTGAAGCAATATGCGCCGTCAGCTTTTCAGTATCATCAGCCATACGCGACGAATATTCAATCACGCGGGCAACTGCCTGTTTGTTGAGAGAACGCAGTTTTTTCTTTTTTGACAGGGAACCGATGAGTTTGGCATATTCTATTTCGTTTTCGTCAGTGCGGTTCATGATTACGCCAAAATCGGCTTCGACTTTGAAATAATCAGAGAAATCAGGATCCCTTTCGCTTAAAACGTCATATAATTCGGCATCTCCGGTCAGGATGACTTTTACATCCAAGGGAATCGGCTCCGGATCAAGAGAAATGGTCGTAAAGGTACTCTCATCACTCGGAGATTCTATTTTAATGTTTTTGGAAGACAAAGCCCGTTTTAACGAATCCCAAGAATAAGGCTGGAGCAACAGTTTGCGGGCATCCATCAACAAAAAACCACCGTTGGCATGGTGCAGCGCACCGGCTTTAATCAAGGTAAAGTCCGTTAACAAAGCGCCGTACTGCTGGATACGTTCAACCCGGCCGACAAGGTTTCCCTGCGTCGGATGGTCCAGGAGGACAATCGGCGCGCCGGAGCCTTTTTCGTTTTTGACGACAACATTGACTTTGAATTTGGCAAACTTGTCTTCTTCATTTTTATTCATTCTGGAAAGCAGTGCGGAAATGGCGTCCCCGCCTTCTTCCTGATTGTTTTCCGGCGGTTCGGGCAGAAAATCGTCAATATTTGTAATAATATGATTTTGCACATTCCGCAAAAAATCACTGGCATTTTTATTGCCTTTGTATTTTTTACGCAAATCGTCTATCGGCTGTTTGACCGCAATTTTTATAAATTTTTCTTTCAAAGAAGCAATTTCGCGGCGCTGTTTGTCTTCCCAATCCGGCAGGTCCTGCGCAACGTTTTCAATTTCCTGCTGCATGGCGTTCAAGTCGTCCAGGAGGCTTTTCTTTTCCTCATCAGGTAATTCGTCAAACGCATCAGAGCTTAAAACCTCACCGTTTTTTGTCGGGGCAACGACAATTCCTGCCTGCATATGAAGCAGGGAAACGCTTTTGCCTTTTGCTTTTTTTTGCAGAATCTTGATATATTCGTCTTTTTTCTGTTTGAATTTTTCGCGAATAATTTCAAGATTGGCTTTATACTCTTCGCTTTCCAGGATATCCGGAATAATTGTTGAAAAATTTTCAATTAATGCATCAATATCTTTGGCAAATTCCGTTGCCTCTCCGGCAGGAAAATTAATGGCATGCGGACGATAGGGTTCATCAAAATTATAAACATAAGCCCAGTCGTCCGGCGTGGGACGTTCCGCGGCTTCTTTTTGCAAAATACGCTTAACCAGGCTGGTTTTTCCAGTTCCTTCCGGCCCTAAACAGAATAAATTATATCCTTTTGATTTGATATTAATTCCGAGTTCGACCGCGCTAATTGCCCGGTCCTGCCCCAAAGCGGAGAGGCGTTCTTCCAGTTCGGCCGTTGTTGTAAATTCAAATTTACGGGAATCGCATTTTCTGTAAAGCTGCGCGGATTTTAATTTTGATATAGCCATTTTTTCAAATTCCTATTATGATAATGTTACTTTGAACTATAACTTTAGAAAACTAATTTAGTGTAAAGATTATGCAGTATCTGTGGCTTTTTTTATTAATCCTTACCGGCAGTGCCATGTATTTTACCTGGAGGAGAATACGTTTTGACCATTTTTATAAACTGGTTATACGCGGGATGCTTAAAAGAAAACAGCCTGAAAATTTCAGCGCTTATTTTTCCAGCGCTCAGCTACAAAAAATTACGACCTATTTACTGAAACAGCGCAACAAAGCGGCTTTACGGTCTTTGTTTTATTTATGTTTCGGCAAGACTGCCGCGGCGGAAGATTATTTGAAAAACAAACATGAAGATTTGAAATATGCCGCTCTCAGAAGTTTCGGCAACTATGAAGAAGGAATACGTCTGTTTTCCGAATCCGAAGCGCTCCCCGAGGCTAAAGCCGAATTGGCAGAATTGTATTTTCTGACCGGACATCGCGGAAAAACGAATCTGATTTTGCAAAACATTCCCGAAAAAAGAGTTTCCCAATATGTTCGGGCAAAAAAATATTATTATATGGCGCAACAATATCTGAATGACGGGAATATGCTCAGTGCTTCGGAATATGCCGGTTTGGCAGCTTCCCTTTTTAAGAAGTCCAAAGCTTATGTCGAGGAAGGCAAAGCTTATTTACTGGCCGGAACAATTTACCGGGTTTCCGCGGTTGAAGACGTTGCGCATTTTATGTTTACGCAAGCCGGAAAAATTTTTGATTTTCTGAAATATCCTGCCGGAAAAGCAGACGCCCTTGGCAATCTAGGTATGTTATGGACCATGCAGGAAAGATTTGACGATGCTGAAAACTATTTTGTGCAAAGTCTGGAAATCAATCAGTCAGCCGACAGACCAGAAGCGGCAGCAGCCATAAAAAATCAGCTTGCTTTGCTGTATTTATTAAAAAAAGAGTATCCGGCGGCAGAAAAAACCGCTCTTGAAGCCCTGGATGTTATGGAACGGCAGCGTTCCCGCTCCGGCCAGGCATTCAGCCGGGAAATTCTGGCTTATATATACAGTCAAAGCCGAAACTGGAAAGCCTTGCGGCAACAGGCTCTTTTATCCGCCAAAATTTATGACGAATACGGTGACACCTCATCTTATTTGGAGTGTTTGTATCTTAAGGCCATCGGGGAATATGAGCTTGGCAACTCCGACGCTTCCGAAACCGACTTGCGAAAAATTATCGAGATATCGCAAAACAAAGCCTCATGTTTTCATGTCGGAAACGCTTACAATCTTTTAGGGCTGATTTTTCTGAAACAAAACGACCTTCCCCGCGCCAAAGGGCTGTTTCTGCAATCAGCGGCCTGGGAACAAAAAGAAGAACGTTTCAGCGGAGCGGCAACAGATTATGCAAATATCGGCTTAATTGAGTACAAAATCGGCAACAAAGAACAGGCTTTGCGTACCTATGAAACGGCTCTGGACTATGCCTCGGCTTTCAGCGAAACAGAATTATCCGGCTTTTTAAGAAGCAGAATCGAAGAATTAAAGGCGGAGCTTGAATAATATCGGGTAAGACTTGTCGTCCCCGCGGTTCAGAAAACTGATTTGTTCAACTCCCAGCGTTTTATATCCGAGCAAATATATTGACGGTTTTACCAATGGATTAAAAAAGCTTTTTCCATCGCTTAAAATAACGCGGTTTTTTACTTCCATGCCGCTTTGGCGGAGAAAGCCGCTAAAAACCTCTTTCCAGGAGCTGATGCCAAAATTGCCGACAATAATTACCGGAATATTTTGTTCTAAGACAAACTCGTTCATATTTTTGAACACCAGAGCCTCTTCCGCCGGCGTCATTTGGGAAAAATCAACATTTATAATCATGATTTCCCGGCCATATTTAGAAACAATCAGATATGAAGCCGTCTGTCCGGGCGTGAAACGGACAGTTCCGGAACGAATGACGGGATTATTGGTCAGAATAAAACTTTTGCTTAAATCGGCGTCATCATGAAACAAACGATAATTGTCGTCAATAACATCCGTCAGCGTACCGGCAGGATTTACAGCAATCACATCGGCATCCTGCCGGTCTGCTTCGGAAATCAGCTTTCCGGCCTGTTCAGTATTATTCTGATAAACAATGCTAAATTTTTCTTTTCCCTCACCGGAAACATTAAAAAAAATGTTGGAATACGAACTCAGGCTGACATAATTTATGCAAATGAAAAGCAACAAAACAGCAGCCTGAAAAAAATATCTGACGGCGACAGCATAACAAAACAACAGCAGCATCGCGATATAGTATTGAAATTGCCAGTCAACAAAATGAGAAAAAAAACCCCGTTGCGGCGCAGCAAGAACGACCACCGTAAATAAAGCAACAATAAATATTGCAACGTTTAGAAAGGAATTAATACGTTCCTGCTTTTTTTTCTGGCTCAGATAACTCATTTTGAAACTTTTTATTGTTGTTAAAATTTTTTATATTATATACTATTTACACGTGGATAAATCAATGAATAAATAATATTCGGTTAATACTGTCAACAGAGGGGGAAAAACGTGGGAATATCAGCCGGAGGAACAGATATTACCGCTGAAGCTTTAAGCTATTATCATAACTTTCTGAACCAGCTGAACAGCTATATTTCAGAAACGCCGTCCGTCAACCTGATTTCCATAGGACTAATGCTGTTAGCCCTGATTTTGTTTCTGTTGTTTATTATCCTGTTGTACATCCGCTCTATCGCCCTGTTTGCCAAGGAACTGCCTATCGGGAAAAATACATCGTCCGATGTAAAGAAGACGGATACAGCGGAGGTAATGGATAATCTGCATAACGAAGCGGAACTTGAAAAAGAACTGGAGCTGCTCCTGGCCCGTGACCTGGAAAAAAGTAAGCTTGAGCAGGCACGCCTTGATGAAGCCGACGCCCAGCAGAAACAACAGGCAGCTGATGCTTTGAGCCTGCATGAACGCCAACAGCTGGAAAAGGAAAAGCGCGAGCAAAAGCTGGTTGATTTGGATTGGAAGAAAAACAACACAAACACAGCCGGCAACGTTTTAAACAGCGCCGGGCTGAAATATCAAAAAACAGCCAGCTCGATTAATGAACTGACGGGTTTGATTATGGAGCTTTTCTCCCGGGGCGTTGATGATGATAAAATTGCCCAGGCCATAAATTACCGCAATCAGGGAATAAATGCCGAAGAGGACATTCTGCAGACAATTTCCGCCATTAAAACTTTTATCAATATGGTTCGAGACGGCGCTTTTAATAACCTTAAAAGCAAGAAAAAACTTCCCAGCGCCGAAGAAGCCCTGTTTCATTTGTCCCTCGGAGATACATCTCTGGCATTGGCTCTTGTGCAAGCGCGGATGGACAAGGAAGTCGAACAGGCATTATCCATGGATTACCATATCCGGGAACAGCGATTTGCGGAAATCTCAAAGACAGCGCTGGCATACGGAAATCTGGCCAGGCTTGACAATGACAAACTTGCTGCCGGTGCCTACGAGCTGGCTTTGGAATTAAGCCCGGCCGATATTCAAGCCCAGAGCCGGCTGGCTGATTTATATTTTGCGCAGGGTAACCAAACAAAAGCTTTGGAAATATATGACCGGCTTTCAACCTTAAATCCATCGTCTCTTCTTCTGGCTAATGCCAAACAGAAAAAAGCTATGGCGTTACAGCAACGCGGCGATAAACTGGCCGCCGCACAACTAACCAAGGAAGCGGAACAAATATATGCCTCATCCGGTGTCAGACAAAAACTGACGCCGCAGGAAATTGAGGTTTTGGAGATAATAGAAAACCATCCCAGTCCCCAGAGAGCCGAGCAGACAGTAAGCCTTTTAATTGCCATGGAAAACCAGCAGCAAAATGCCCGTTAGGTATTCTTAAGACAAACGTCCGGCGCCCGCAGGTAAAGCGGTTTTGGAAAATCAAGCCTTTTATCAAGAAATTTTTTCAGTCCGCACCATGCCAGATGTTCAACAGAAAGATGCGAATCCATGCGAATGGCATGAAGGCTCAATCCGCTTGGGCGCGAAAGAAAACGTTCTACGCCATCACCGATTAACGTTACTTTGACATTTCGCAGCTGCGGAATAATCTCCTCCACATTTCCGGCCGAGGGGTCCGTTATTTTGTTCCGGCTTCGGTCAAACAGCTGGTAATAAAAATCTTCACGCTTGGTTTCTATAATCACGGCATTGATATCAGCCAATTCCTCATCTTCCAGACTGTGAACATAAGCTTCAAAAGCGGAAACGCCGGTCACGCTCAGTTTTTCATCTGCCAGTGCAAATGTCCGCGCCGCGGAAATGGATGAGCGCACGCCGGTAAACGAACCGGGGCCGGAACAAACGACAACCAAGTTAACATCTGAAAAGGCAATATTTTCCTTGTTTAAAATATTTTTGATTTCGGGCATTAAAACCTCTGACTGCCCAAAGTCCATACTTTTTTCAAATGTACGGGAAATTTTATTGTCTTTAAGCAAGGCAACGGAGCAGCTGGCCGCCGTGGTATCAAAAGCCAAAGTATACATTTTATTCACTACCTGAAATTTTGAGTTTTACTATTCGTGTTTATATTATAGAATCGAAAAATAAACAACGAATTTTAACTTTGGTTTGTAAAAAAAATGACTCAAAACTTGCTCAGTGATATGTATTACGCCGCACCGGAACTGTGGTACGCGATTTGGGTTCTATTCGGCCTGTTGCTCTTCCTGCTGTTTTATCTTGCAGTCAATATGTTGAAATTGAAGCAAAAAAATTATTTTTTGAAACGAGATAAAGAAAGATATATTGAAACGCTTTATGCTTCGCAGGACGGATATCTGGCTTTTATTTATCCTGACGAGAAAATCAATGATCCGCGAAAAAAAATCATTGAGCGCTGCTCCAGGAGGCTGGCCGTCATGCTGAATCTGCCGGAGGGAACGAAGTCAGACTTTGAAGACATTTTGAAATGTTTTTATAAAGACGATGCCAAAAAAATACAGAAGTATATTGACATGCTGCACAGCGAAGGTATTTCCTTTGAAGACCGTTTTATGCTGAAAAACGGCAACTGTCTGAGATTGTCAGGAAGCCGAATCAGCGATGCCAACGGCAATGTCTATTGCGACATGGTCTGGTTCCGAGACGTCAGTTTTGAAACGACGCAAATCGACGAACTGCAAGCGGACTGCCGCAAAGCGCTCAACAAGGCGCTGGAACTGAGCGACATCATGGATAATCTGGCGTATCCGGTTTGGCTCAGAGATGAGAATCTGAATCTCAAACTGGTTAATAAAAAATATCTGGATTACACGGACAGCTCCGTCAAAGACGACATTATCAGCCAGAATATTGAAATTATCGGCACCAATAACGAAAGCATTTCCAAGAGTCTGGCCGAAAAAGCCCAACATTCCGTTAAACCCAAAAAACAAAATGTCCATCTGGTGAAAAACGGGGAAAGGCGCTCTTTTGACGTTACCGAAATTCCGTTTCATGCCGGAGGCGTCCTTGATAAAATTTACAGTGTCGGCAGTATGGTCGATATTACGGAACTTGACGACCTGAAACAAAATCTTAAGCTTCATCAAAACGCCCATTTGGAAATTTTGGGCGCTTTGGGGACGGCTTTTGCCGTTTTTGACGCCAAGAAAAAACTGTCTTACTATAACAAGTCTTTTGTTTCATTATGGGGACTCGACGAAGCTTGGCTGGAAGGCCAGCCCAGTTACGCAATGTTTCTGGATGAAATCAGGGAAAAACGCATGCTTCCGGAAGTTCCCGATTTCATCATGTATAAAAACGGCGAGCAAAACGACTTTAACAACATTCTTGAAGCCAAAGAAGACCTGCTTCACCTCCCCGACGGCAGGACTATCCGCCGGGTTCGCGCCCAGCATCCGATGGGCGGCCTGGTTTTTGCCTTTGAAGACGTGACGGACAGACTGGCTACCCGGCGCGCTTATAACGCCCTGATATCCATTCAGAGGGAAATTCTCGACAATCTGACGGACAGCGTCATAATTTTCGGTCCCAACGGCAGGCAGCTGTTTTACAACAAAGCTTATCTCAGCCTGTGGAACTGCAAGGAAATCTTCCTGCAAAATGATCCGACCATTCCGGAACTGGTCGAATCGTTTAAAGGTTATTTCAGCAACTATGACAACTGGAATGAGCTGAAAAACGACATTGTCGAACATATTTCCAGCTCGACAACAAAATCTTTTAACCTCACCAGAAACGACAAAGTCAAAATAGAAGTTATTTCTGCGGTTCTATCCGACGGGTCGATTATGGTCACGCAAAGAAAAGAAAACGCTTCAAAATATTGACAAAACGAAAAAATTATGTCACATTCATTAATGTAAGCATTGTCTTTCAAAAACAAGGCAGGACATATGAGCGAAACCGCAGATAACCTTAATATTGAATGGAAGAAAAGCGGCTTTGACAGCAGCGAAAAGGCGACCCGCCGGATTAACGAACAAAAAGCGGCGCAATACGACGCCTATAAGAGAAACGGCACTTCGCGAATCAGCAGCATTACGCCGGCTGATTTGCCCAAGGGTCTTAATAAAATCCGTAAACGAATCCGCGATATTTATGATGATGAGGAAGAAGACGAGGACGATTTTCAAATTGTCGCGCCTAACATTACGAATCCGGACAATTCTTTGCTAAACGCACTCAAGCAGGAAGAAAAACAGAGTTTGGCAGAAAAGGAAAATCTGCAACGGATGGAAATGCAGCAAAAAGCGGCGCAAATGAGCGTTTTGGATGCTGCCGGAAAATTTGCCCGCAGTGCCGGCCTAAAAAATCTTAAACGGGAAACGACGGCCATGGCGATGACATCTATCGGCTCTCCCGACGTTTTGTTAGAAAAAGTCGTCAATGATGACATTGCCAAACGCTTGAAAGTAAAGGGGCCGAAAATTCAGGCTCGCGACGTTAACAAATTTTTCAGAGGCATTAAGAGAATTGAAGCCGTCAGCGGCGGAAAATCCCTTCTTCGGGGCATGAAAGTCAAAGACGTCATCTCCGCCGGAAAAGAGAAAACAAAAGACTCCAAAATCAATGCCATGATTTTGAAAAAGAGCGGGCGTAAGTTGTTTTCCCGCAAACCGCCCAAGAAAAAGAGCTCAACCAAAGCTCAAAAAGAATTTAATAAAATCATGATTAAAAATACCATGTTAAAAAGCATGGAACGTTGAGCGTTACCCAAAACGGCGCATTAACACCTGATAGGCGTTGGTCAGCTGCTTGAACTTTTCTTCCGCGGCCTGTTTGTCATCCTGATGCAAATCGGGATGATATTTTTTGACCAGTTTTTTATACTGCTTTTTTAAGTTTTCGGCACTCAGTTCCTGCGGTTTTATTTCCATGATTTCCATATAACGTTTTTCTTCCTGAGAATAATAGATGCTGTCCATTGCGGAATAGTCCGCATGATAATCCTCAAAAAATTCATAATCGTCAAAAAAGTTATAACCGCGGCTGTATTTGACTTTAGACCGGAAACCGCGAAAATGCATCCGGGGTTTTTCTTCTTCCGGCTCATCCGCAGAAATCCCGTCATAATAATTCCACTTGGCATTATATTCCTGAACATGTTCAAGACAGAACCAATAATATTCTTTTAACTTCCGATCTTTGGGCGCACGATATTCCCCGCGTTTGTTACAGCCCGGGTGATCACATTTATGTTCCGCAAATTCGTCATTTTGCGGCGCATAATATTTTTTGGCGCGTGGTTTCTTCATCTTTCAGCCATTTAAATGTTTAGTGTATTATCATAAACCAAATACAGCAGAATAGCAAGGCGGCGGATATTAAAAGAATCGGTACATTAAAAGCAACATAATCAAAAACGGCAGAACAATGCGAACAAACGGATTGGGGCGCCGTTTGCGCATGCGCTGTTCCCGCCGGGAATCCAAAAGATAAGCAAGGCTTTCGGCATCTATTGCTTTTTCAGGACGGCGAAGCCCGACGCCAAATTCTGTCCGGCGAAGAGAATCCAGATATTTTTCATCGGGCTTTTCGATAACTTCCGGCACATACGGCGCCTGCACTATATATTCATGCAACGTTTCCGCCAAGTCGACATCCGGACAAAAACCGCGCAGGCACTTCAGGGACGCTTCAATTTTATACTCGCTGAATGACTGCGGCGCAGCCTGTTTTTGCAGAAGCTTAACGGTGAAATTTTTCAATCCGCAGTCAACATCCGTCAGCGAATCGATATTGAAGAAATTCAGATGCCCCTGAGAATCGACAATAACATTTGCCCAAGACAAAATCAGCGTTTCACCGATAAAAAACAGGAATCCCCATAAGGCGGCCAGCTTTTTTTGTTCCTCAACGGTCAGGGAATCGGTAAAACGGCAGCCGTCATCATAATTAATGAAAATATCTTCACGCCCGGTAAGTTTCCAGTCAATGTCAAATTTTGCGGCAAGGGGGCTGGCCGCCGTTTTATCAAGCAGCTTTTCAAGTTCCGACGCATGAAGTCGTTTGTCCTGCAAAAGGTCGCAACGGTGGCGGAACGAATTGTACAACGGCTTCAAACGCGGAGAACGGCGAATAACATCGCGAAAAAGCTCATAATAAAAATCGGCGTCTTCCCGGCGGATATCTTGCGTAAAAAGCAACGGAGAATCGGCAACGGAACGCGGCATGGACAGGCTGTAACGGCAGCCCAGTTCGGTTACAAAAACATTAAGCAGAGAATCGCTTTCTTCCGACATCATTTTTTCAAGCCTGTCCGGCAACAACCCGGCACGGCGGCGGACAAAAAAAGAAGCCGCGGCGGACACGCCGGACAGAGCGGGCAGAGGCCGCAGCAGCGCCAAGCAATCATAGCGGGCAAACATAATTGCTAACTGCTGTTTTTTTAAGAATTGTAAAAAGCGATTTATCATTTATAATACTTTCAAATCCGGAGGTCTTATAATGCCTGAACTGCCAGAAGTCGAAACAATAAAAAATGCTCTTGTCAAAGGTATCGGTTGCGCCCGAATCCTTGATGCGTCCGTATATCAGAGCAAGCTTCGCCTCCCCGTGCCAGAAGACTTTAAAGACCGTATCATTAACACGCAAATTGTATCATACCGGAGAATTGCTAAATATATCGTTATCGGCCTTGATAACGGCATGAGCATTGTCTGGCACATGGGAATGAGCGGGCGGATTAAAATTTCGGAAGCAATGCCGGACAGTCTTGAAAAACACGATCACGTTGTCATAAAAACAGACAACGGCGTTATGATTTACAACGACGCACGGCGCTTCGGCCTCATCACCTGTTTTCCGACAGACAAGATTTCTGACTGTCCTTTGTTTGCCAAGACCGGGCCAGACCCTTTCTCTCAGGAATTGACGGCAAAATATCTGCATGAAAAGTTCCGACACAAGAAAATTCCGGTCAAGGTTGCGCTGCTTGACCAGTCCATTATAGCGGGAATCGGCAACATATATGCTTCGGAAGCCCTGTTTGAGGCGGGTATTTCGCCCTTGAGGGAAACTGACAGGATATCGTTGAAAGAATGCGGCAGACTTATCGAATCGGTTCGCCACACTCTGGAAAAAGCGATTGAAGCCGGGGGCTCGACCCTGAAAGATTATCACAAACCGGACGGCAGCGAAGGGTATTTTCAGCATAAGCATTGCGTTTATAACAAAGCCGGGCAACCCTGCCCAAATTGTACTTGTCAGACAGCCGTTACCGGTGGTATACAGAAAACAGTCCTTGCCGGACGTTCCAGTTTTTATTGCGCAACAAAACAGAAGTGAAACACAGATGATGAAACATATTTATAAATCTGCAATTTTATTAACGGCAACTTTCTGGTTGTTCCTGAACCGTGCTTCAGCCGCCAACTTTATCGACGGTCTGGAGGATGTGCCGATGCCGGCAAATATGCAGCAAATGCCCAATGACAATCTCAGTTTCGGCAATGAAGAAAGCCGTCTGGTCGAAGCTTATCTGAGCAGCAGCAAAATCGGCTTTAAAAACGTCGAAAAATTTTATATAGACACCCTGCCGCAGCTGGGTTGGAAATTTGAGGGCAAACGGGGAGAAATTCTTTCTTTTTCCAGGGACGGAGAATCGCTTGACATTGCCAAAGAAGGGAGCAATCCGCTTGTTGTCAGAATTACCGTCAAGAGTCAGAATTAAGGATAACGCCCATGGAATACAACTTCATCAAAACAGAAAATAAAGACAATGTCGGCCTGATTATCTTAAACCGTCCGGAAGTTTTGAACACGCTGAACGAAAAAATGCTGGAAGAAATTGCCGACGCCGCCGAAAATTATGACAAGAATCCGCAAATCGGCGCAATTATCATTCAGGGCAGCGACAAAGCTTTTTGCGCCGGCCTGGACGTTAAGGAATTTTCCGAACGCATTAATGAGTTTAATAATATTTTGGAAACGTTTAAAACCTGTTTTATCCGAATCCATAAAATCAAAAAACCGATTATCGCCGCAGCCGCCGGATATGTTTTAGGCATTGGCGCAGAGCTTCTGTTGTGCGCCGACGTTATTTTGGCGACGGACAGTTTCCGTCTGGCTTTGCCGGAAATCAGCCTGGGCATGATTCCGGGACTCGGCGTTCTCAACAAGCTTATCAGAACTATCGGCAAAGCGAAAGCGATGGAAATGGCCTTGTGCGAAAGAGCCATTATGGGAGATGAGGCCGAAAAAGCCGGCTTAATCAGCAGAATCATTCCGCTGCCCGATTTATTTGAAGAAGCTTACAAAACAGCGAAGCGGGCTGCCGACGCGCCACAGTTCGCCGCCCGGGCTATCAAAGAATCCGTCAGTATTGAAGAAAATTTTGAAAATACCAAAGGAATCGAAGATGTCGCCATGCGCAACAAAGTTATTATCAATACCGAAGAATTCAGAAATTATATCCGTAATTTTAATAAAGCTCAGAAATAAACGGGAAATATTTACCTGAATCTTAAAAATTATGTTGACTTTCTAGGCTTCTAGAGTTTATAAAACTATCAGAATTTAAAAATGTATTTAACATAATTAGATATAGGAATTAAGAATATGGCCAATCATAAATCGGCAAAAACAAGAATTAAAAGAAACAATAAGAGAAATGTGATTAACAGCGCTCGCAGAAGCAGAGTACGCACTTTTGTAAAAAAAGCTCTCGAAGCAATTTTGAGCAATAATAAAGAAGCTGCCGCAGCTGCAGTTAAAGTTGCAGAATCCGAGTTGGCAAGAGCCGCTCAGAAAGGTGCTGTCGACAAGCAGAAAGTTTCTCGCATCGTTTCCCGCCTTTCTAAAAAAGTTAAGGCTATCGCCGCTTAATTTTTTTACTGAAATTTGAACGAATCAGAATTCTCTTTATTTTGTAGGGGGAATTCTGATTTTTGCGTTTTAAATAGGCGCAAAAGCGCAGAATCTTAGCGAGTCTGAATATTTTCCTGTCAAGTAATAAAATTGCAATGTTAGGAAAATGTTCTGTTGTAATTATTTTTTTTGACGTTTACTATCCTCTTAAATTTTGATGCAAGTTTTGATGCAAATTCTAAGAACATATTTTGATGAATATTATTATGAAGTTTTCAAGTTATAAATTAAGACCCAGCGATTATGTTCTCAGGTCTTAACCGGCAGAAAAAAATCAATGCCACAGCTTGAAGAAAAAAGGTAAAGGAATTGCCTTTCGGCGACGTTATTAGGGAAACGAAGCCAAACAGAGAATCTGAAAACAAAAACATAACAAGCGGAATAATATTTCTTATGTAATGAGGCTTATATGCTTCGGGGAAAATTACAAAAGGAAACAACCCGTTCCGTTTTGCGGTTTTTGTTAAAATGCATTTTGTTCCGACAGAGTGTTAAAAGATTTCATCAATAATTATTTTAATGACTATGTAAAATGGGGAGTTCATAATGGCTGTAGAAGCATTACAAGAGAGTTCAGTCCAAGACCAATGGGGTCAAATCTGCGATCAGTTAAAAATTGAATTTGGCGATGTCGCGTTTGACAGCTGGTTGAAGCCATTAACACTGGGATCTTGCAACGAAGGAATCGTCAATATCTGCGTTCCGACAAGATTTATGAGAAACTGGGTTATTACCCATTATTCCGAGCAAATTCACAAAATCTGGGAAAAGAAGAATCCGCAAATCAAAGAAGTTAAATTCGTGGTTCAGGCTGTTCAGGAAGAAGCCAAAAGCGGTTTGTACAATCCGTCCTGCCGTTCGCTCCTGAAAAAGATTTCATCCAGCCCGGCTCCGCAGAACATTTATCAGTCCGGCGCCGCTTCCCTGAATGCTGCGGAATATCAGTCTTCGGATTCATCTTTGTCGGTACCTCTCAATCCTCAGTATACTTTTGACAATTTTGTTGTCGGCAAAACAAATGAATTTGCCTATGCCGCTGCGCGCAAGGTTGCCGAATCCCGTAATGTTTCATTTAACCCGCTGTTTCTTTACTCCGGGGTCGGTCTTGGAAAGACACACTTAATGCATGCCATTGCCTGGCACATCAAGCAGCAGGATCCGAGCAGAAACATTGTTTATCTGTCTGCCGAAAAATTTATGTACAAGTTTGTCCGGGCTTTGCGCTACAAAGACACAACGGCATTTAAAGAACAGTTCCGTTCCGTTGATGTTTTGATGGTTGACGATGTTCAGTTTATGGGCGGCAAGGACACAACGCAGGAAGAATTTTTCTATACATTCAATTCCCTGATTGAAGAAGGCCGTCAGATTATCATTTCCGCAGACAAATCGCCTTCTGACCTGGAAGGAATCGAAGCCAGACTGAAATCAAGACTGGGCTGCGGCTTGGTTGCAGATATTCATCCGACTGATTTTGACCTGAGAATCGGCATTCTCAACAAAAAAGCGCAGCAGCTCGGCGTTGAGCTGCCCCGACCGGTCGCTGAATTTCTGGCTCAGAAAATTTCCTCAAACATCCGAGAGCTGGAAGGCGCTTTGCGCCGGGTTATCGCCCATTCTCAGCTGTTGTCAGACAAGGAGATTACCTTGGATATGACTCAGGATGTTCTGAAAGATATGCTGCGTTCTTATGACAAAAGAACAACAATTGATGAAATTCAGAAAAAGGTTGCGGAATTTTTCAACATTTCCGTTAAAGAAATGCAGTCTTCCAGAAGAGCCCGCACAGTTGCCCGCCCGCGTCAGGTTGCCATGTATCTGGCCAAACAGCTGACATCGCGCTCTCTGCCGGAAATCGGCCGCAAGTTTGACCGTGACCATACAACGGTTATGCATGCCGTCCGCAAGGTTGAAGAACTGGTTTTGGAAGATTCTTCGCTGGCAGAAAATGTTGATGCCCTGAGAAGGATTTTGGAAGCGTAATTACCGTCTTTCCTCAGTTTGCAATGCTTTCCCCCGGAACAAATTAAATTTCCGGGGGAAAATGTTTTATAAAAAAGCTGTTGACGACTCTGCGTTTTGGCTTCTGGTTTTTAAAGTTTATGTTAGTATGGGTAATAAAAAGATTGAAACAATAAACCGTTGTTATGTTTAAGGTAATAAAAAGATGAAATTTACAATTGAACGCGCAAATCTCCTCAAAACCCTGAGCCATGTTCAGAGTATTGTTGAAAAAAGAAATACTATCCCGGTTCTTTCCAATGTTAAAATTGAAGCAATGGAAGACGGCATCAGTTTTAAAGCTACGGATATGGATACGGAAATAACCGAAATTGTCGACGCTAAAGTTGCTGAAACAGGCGCGACAACCGCTCCGGCTCATATGCTTTACGACATTGTCCGCAAACTTTCGGACGGTTCTGACGTAGAGATTACTTTTCCTGACGAAAAAGGCCAGTTGACTATTGCCTCCGGCCGTTCCAAATTTGCTTTGTCAACAATCGGCGTTGAAGACTTTCCGGTAATTTCCGGCGATAAGCTTCCGGTTAATTTCTCTATGGCCAAAGAAGAGCTTAAAGACGTCATTGACCGTACGAAATTTGCCGTTTCAACCGAGGAAACAAGATATTACCTGAACGGTATTTATATTCACGCCAAAAATGAAGGCGAGGCTAAAGTTTTGCGTGTTGTCGCCACTGACGGCCATCGTCTGGCCTGTGTCGAATCGCCTTTGCCGCAAGGTGCCGAAAACATGAGCGGCGTTATCATTCCAAGAAAAACAATCGGTGAAGCCCGCAAGCTATTGGACGATACGTCAGCAGAAAACATCGCTATTTCTCTTTCGGAGAATAAAATCCGTTTTATCATGGAAGACGTTACGCTGACATCCAAACTGATTGACGGAACATATCCTGACTATGAACGCGTTATTCCGACAGACAACGACAAAGTTTTGGAACTCGGCGTGAAAGACCTCTCTCAGGCGGTTGACCGCGTTTCCGTTGTTGCCGAAAGAACCCGCGCCATTAAAGTTATTACGGCGCCGAATCACATTACCATTACAACATCCAGTCCAGATCTGGGCAGCGCTCAGGAAGAAGTAGAAGCAAAATATGACAGCGACTCACTGGAAATCGGTTATAATTTCCGCTACCTGTTGGATATTTTAAACGAAGTTAAAGGTGACAGCGTCAAAATCAGTTTTGCCGACGGTTCTTCTCCTTCCGTTATTCATGATACTTCTGACGCCAGCGCCATTTATGTTCTTATGCCGATGAGAGTATAAATTGGACTGCACAGCGTTAAAACTAAGTGAATTTACCAGTGAAAAGTCAGGCGTTACGCGTCTGACTTTAACTGATTTCAGAAACTATGCCTATTTGCGAATCAATGCGCATATGGGGCCGATTGTTATTACCGGCGAGAACGGAACGGGAAAAACAAACATTCTGGAAGCCATCTCTTTTTTAACGCCGGGCAGAGGGTTACGCGGCGCCAGACTGGCAGACATAAAAAGGATTACGCCGGCTCTTATTTCCGACGAATATCAGCCGACCGTTATCAGTAACGCCTGCTGGGCAGTGTCCGCCCTTGTCAACAAAGCCGACGAAGAAGTTGAAATCGGAACGGCCGTTGAAAAATCTCTCAGGGAAATCAGCGATGACGAATCCAAAAGTTTTGAGCGCAGAATCGTCAAAATTGACGGTCAAAAAGTTTCCTCTCAGTCAGAACTGGGAAAATATCTTTCTGCCATTTGGATCACGCCGCAAATGGATCGCCTTTTCAGAGGCGGTTCACAACCGCGGCGCAGTTTTCTGGATCGTTTGGTTTACGCTTTTGATGTTGAACACGCCAAAAGAACCGCCAATTTTGAACATATGTATAAAGAATGGTACCAGCTGCTTAAAAGCGGGCACAATGATGATAACTGGCTGCTCAGTCTGGAAGAAGGGATGTCTGCCTTGGGTGTGGCAATTGCCGCAGCGCGACGCGAACAGATTGCCAAACTTAACACCTTTATTGAGCACGAACCAGATGATGTTTTCCCCAATGTCCGTCTGGAACTGGAGGGCACGATTGAAAAGCTGTTAAATAAACTCCCGGCGTTGGAAGTTGAAGATTTTTATCGAGAACTGCTCAAAAAACAACGACGCAATATTCTTTATAACGATAATATCGACGGCATAAACCGGACTGATTTCAAGGTATATTATCGTAAAAAAGGGATGCCGGCCGAGCTTTGTTCTACCGGAGAACAAAAATCGCTGCTAATCAGCATTATTTTAGCACAAACCAAGTGTCAAACTTTGGATAAAGGATTTGCTCCGGTTTTGCTTTTGGATGAGGTTGTCGCCCATTTGGATGATATAAAAAGAGAGGCTCTTTTGGAAAAAATCAGAGATTTAGGCCTTCAAGCCTGGATTACCTCAACAGACCCGGCTTTATTTTCCTCATTGAAAAACGACGCCATGTTCCTGGAAGTCAAAAACAACCAGGTCAAAAAACTGTCTTTCTAAAAAATCACTAATAAAATTTATTCATTTCTTTTATCGATAATAATATTATCGTTTTTTTCATTTATTTTCTTTGTCGATTTTCTCGCTCCTCGTTAAAATTACTACTTGAACATTGTGTTTATATATGCTATATTAGATTCGTGATGACGAGAAAAGGAGGATGTAGAGATGAAGCTTTCCAAGGTGATGTTATTGTCAAGCGCATGCTTATTTGGTTATGCGGATGACGCTTATTCTGCCGTTTATCCGGCTTGGGACGTTTCTTCCCGCGTCTTTATGTCAGGTATCCACACTTATCACACACAACACACTCTTACCGCAGACAGCCTTTTCTCGCCTCACTTTGCACAATCTGACAATCGGTACAATCTAAATACTCCCCCTGAGGTAGGGGGAGTTAGAGGGGGTATGACGAGTGAAGCGAGCATTTTCCTTTCTTCTAAAAGTGATAACCTGTCCCTTGTGGGACTCATACCCTCCCTATCCCTCCCTACTCAGGGAGGGAACGA
>JAUNPO010000170.1:221-2972 GCA_030536665.1 Pseudomonadota bacterium | reverse complement strand
CCTCAGCTGGATATTGTCAACGGCGATGCGCTTAAATTTGACTGGGCAGGAAAAGCGGCAACGGAGGGAAAGTTTCATATTGTGAGCAACCTGCCGTATAACGTTTCGGTTGTTTTGCTGGCCGGGTGGCTGGAACAGATTGAGAATATCAAGAGTATGACACTGATGTTTCAGAAGGAGGTCGCCGACAGGATAACGGCGATTCCGGGAACGAAAGATTACGGGCGAATTTCAGTTATTGCGCAGCTGCAATGCGATGTGGTGCGGCTGTTTGATTTGCCGCCGACCTGCTTTGTGCCGGCGCCGAAAATCTGGTCAACGGTTCTGCTGTTTAAGCCGAAATCCGTTTCAGTGAAGCGGCAGGTTTTGGAGCGTGTGGAAAGGCTGACGGAAGCAGCGTTCGGACAGCGGCGCAAAATGATACGCCAGAGTTTGAAAGGCGTTCCGGGTGCGGTTGAAAAAGCGGCGGCGCTGGGTATTGAGCCGACGCTTAGGGCTGAGAACCTGACGCCGGAGCAATATCTGACACTGGCCGGAGATTGACGGCTGCTGGGCGAGGTGCGTTTGGGCGAAGCCCGAATGATGACGGCTGTGGGGCGTGGTACGTTTGAATGAAGTCTGAGAGTTGCGGAGAGCAGAAAAGGACTGCCAATGTACCCTATCCGAAAGTCTAATTTGCCGCTGCCGGTATTTAAAAAATAAAAATCGGGTTTATTTCATCTTCTGTTTTAACAATTAATTTTTTATAGGAGATGAAAATGACAGAAGGCGTTAGATTTCCGACTTTAGCGTTTATTACCGGCGGTGCCGGACAGGCGAACGAAGGCATTCCGCCGCAGCCGTTTGAAACGTTCTGCTATGATTCGGCGCTGATGGAGGCCAAGATTGAAAACTTTAACGTAGTTCCCTATACGTCGGTGCTGCCGAAGGAAGTTTACGGCAACATTGTTCCGGTTGACAAAGTAGTTAATCAATTTAAGCACGGCGCGGTGCTGGAAGTCATTATGGCAGGCAACGGCGCAAACCGCGACGAACACAAAGCGATTGCCACCGGGCTGGGCATCTGCTGGGGCAAGGACAAAAACGGCGAGCTTATCGGCGGCTGGGCGGCTGAATATGTTGAGTATTTTGATACCCATATTGACGACGATATAGCCAAGGGGCACGCGGAGATGTGGCTGAACAAGTCGCTTAACCATGAGTTGGAAATCCGCGGCGTCGAAAAGCACAGCGATTTTCAGCTTTACCATAACTTTATCAATATCGAACAGCAGTTCGGCTATTGTCTGACCTGCCTTGGCTTTTTGAATTTCGAACACGCTCCGGCAGCCAAAATTTAACGGCGAACCGGAAGGAGTGTGGGTTTAATCCGGCAGAGCAGCGGGGCTTGCGGCGCCGTTTTAGTTAACCGGAATTAATTAAGTCAAAGGAAAAAGCAATGGCAATTAAAGACAATAGAAGAAACAGCGCCGCGGTTCAGCCGGCTTCGGCAGGCGGCGCGGGCGGCGGAAGCGGAGGCGTTTCCGCGGAACGGGCTGCCGGCGTTTCCGGCGGCCATGGGCAAACGTCCGAATCTTCCGGCGGCGGAAAGCTGGGCGTTTGGGCGTTGGCCGGCGTGGTTGTCAGTTCAATGATCGGCGGCGGTATTTACAGCCTGCCGCAGAATATGGCCGCGGGCGCGTCGGTCGGCGCGGTGCTGCTGGCCTGGCTGATTACCGGCATCGGTGTTTATTTTCTGGCGAATACGTTTCGCATTTTGTCTGTCGTCAAACCGGATTTGACGGCGGGCATTTATATGTACAGCAGGGCAGGTTTCGGCCCGTATGTCGGCTTTACCATCGGGTGGTCGTACTGGCTGTGCCAGATTTGCGGCAACGTCGGTTATGCCGTGATTACGATGGATGCGCTTAATTATTTCTTTCCGCCGTATTTTGCGGGCGGCAACGGCATTTATTCCATTATCGGCGGTTCGTTGCTGATATGGGGCTTTAACGCGCTGGTTCTGAAAGGCATCAAGCAGGCGACGATTATCAACCTTATCGGCACGGTGGCAAAAATTGCGCCGCTGTTGTTTTTTATCGTCATAACGCTGATATTTTTCAACTCGGAGCGGTTTTCGTTCGACTTCTGGGGCGAGCAGGAACGTTCGCTTGGAGGTCTGGCGAAGCAGATTGAGGGCACGATGTTGGTTACCCTGTGGGCGTTTATCGGTATAGAGGGCGCGGTCGTGATGTCTAAACACGCCAAGAATCCGAAAGCAGTCGGCACGGCGACGCTGCTGGGCTTTTCCGGCTGTCTGCTGATATATGTTTTGCTGTCAGTCCTGCCGTACGGCATTATGGACCAGGAACAGCTGTCGAAACTGCCGAATCCGTCGACGGCGGCGGTTTTGGAACCGGTTATCGGCAAATGGGGTTCGTATATCATGAACATCGGCCTGCTGATTTCGGTATTGACAAGCTGGCTGGCGTGGACAATGGTAACGGCGCAGATTCCGCAGGCAGCGGCCGAAAACGGCACGTTTCCGAAAGAGTTTGTCAAAGAAAACGCCGCACAGGCACCGTCGGTTTCTCTGTATGTTACGAGCGGTCTGATGCAGGTGTTTATGCTGCTCGTATATTTTTCGGGCAATGCTTGGAACACGATGCTCAGCATTACCAGCGTTATGGTGCTGCCGGCTTATTTTGCGAGCGCGATGTATCTGTGGAAACTGTGCGACGACCACGAATACCCGCCCGGCTTCTCTAGCCG
>JAUNPO010000170.1:0-211 GCA_030536665.1 Pseudomonadota bacterium | reverse complement strand
TGTATGCACTCTGGCTCATCTATGCGGCCGGGCTTAATTACTTGCTGATGGCTCTTATCTTTATGGCAATCGGCATTCCGGTCTTTATCCATGCCCGCAGGCAGAATGCGCCGCATGAACCGGCGTTTTCCGCGGGAGAACGTTTTGCCGCATGGATATTGGTTGCGGCAGCCCTGTTTGCCATTTACGCGATGGCGACGGGCGTGGTTGC
>JAUNPO010000169.1 GCA_030536665.1 Pseudomonadota bacterium | reverse complement strand
TCTGTTGAAGATATAAACAAAGCAGACACGGACGCAAAGAAGAAAAAAGAGAAAAGCGACAGCAAAAAAGCCACCGCCAAGCCGACAGAAAAGGTACCGACCGGCCTTCCTTCCAAACTTGATCAGGAACAAATGGACAAGATGTTTGAACTGTTGGTCAAGCCGGAAATAAAAAACAACAAGAAAAAAGTAGCCGAAAAACCGACTGCAAAGAAAAATGAATCCACCGGATACGATAGTAAAGAAACCAACAGTTTAGACCGGCTGATTGACATTACGGCAGAATAGCCGCTAGAAAACATTATAAGCATCGTTTAGCGGAGGAATATGCCAAAGGGGCTTTTCAGCCCCTTGTTTTTATTTAAGAACCAGAAGCCCGTGCTTCTTTTTTCCCTGCGAGAGTTTTATATTGCCGTTTTCAATATCTTTTTCGGTAATGACATAATTCTCGTCGGTAATAACCTTGTCGTTTAATTTCAAGCCGGCTTGTTTTATCAAGCGGCGGGCTTCCCCTTTGCTGGCAACAAAACCAAGCGCCATAAATGCGTCAAGCACCCCTACCCCGGCTTTTGTCCCGGAAACCGTCGGCAATTCATCACCAGCAATACCCTTTTCAAAGGTTTTTACGGCCGTTTCCTGCGCAGCAGCTGCTTCAGCTTCTCCCCGGCAGATTTTGGTCGCTTCAAAAGCAAGTATCTTTTTGGCTTCGTTTATTTCCTTGTCCTGCAGAACTTCCAGACGGTGAACCTCATCCATCGGCAAATCCGTGAATATCCGCAGACATTTACCAACTTCGGCATCGCCAATATTGCGAAAATACTGATAGTAATCGTAAGCAGGGAGTTTATCTTCATTTATCCAAACGGCATTCCCCTCCGATTTTCCCATTTTTTTACCCGCCGAATCCGTAATAATCGGACTGGTAAACCCAAACAATTCCGTATCATAACGGCGCCGTCCGAGTTCTGTGCCCGAAACGATGTTTCCCCATTGGTCAGCTCCGGCAATCTGGGCACGGCAGCCGTATTTTTGCAACAAAACACAAAAATCATACCCCTGAAGAAGCATATAGTTAAATTCAAGAAAAGACATAGGCTGTTCACGTTCAAGACGACTTTTTACGCTGTCCATCGTCAGCATCCGGTTGACGGAATAACAGGTGCCGATATCCCGCAGGAATTCCAAATAGTTAATGTCTTTGAACCAGTCATAGTTGTCAACCATCAGCGCATCATTTTTGCCATCGCCGAATTTAAGGAATTTCATAAACGATTTCTTGAGTCCCTGTACATTGTGCGCCAGCGCTTCTTCGCTTAAAAACGGACGCAGTTTGTCTTTGCCGGACGGATCGCCGATACGCGCCGTTGCGCCGCCCACCAGAGTCAACGGCTTATGTCCGCATTTTTGGAACCAACGCAGCATCATCAGAGGTACTATATGCCCCACATGCAGGCTGTCTCCGGTCGGATCCGACCCCAAATACCCCACTGCCGGCATCCCTTTCTTTTCACAATCGGCAAGATATTCGTCAAAACCCTGCTCGTTCGTGCATTGATTGTAAAAGCCGCGCTCGTGCATTATGTTTAAAAATTCTGATTTAAAACTTGTCATTTTTACTTCCTTATTACTAAATTTTAAGGCATATTAGCATAATAATTTGATATTGCAATTATAAAGAGGCGTTTTTTTATATGGTTATTAAGGGATTAAATTGTCTCGGCCTATCGGGAACCTCAACTTTCGGGGGCGTCGAACTCGCGTTGATTAAGACTGACGGCCTTGATATAAACGAGCGGAAAAAAGCTTATGCCGTCCCCTACCCCGATATGATGAAGGACCACATAAAAGCTGTTTATGGTTTACAAAGAAATACGCCGGAAAATGAAGAGAAACTAAAAAAAGTCGATGAAGAAGTTTCAGATTTCTACATTCAGCTTATCAATGAATTTAAAAACGAATATGAAGATGAAATAGATTTAATCGGAATCGACGGATTGACAATTATGCATAACCCGAACATTCCTTATACTTATCAATTGGGAAACGGAAGATACATTGCAGCCCGAACCGGCATTAAAACCGTAACCCATTTTCGTAATGCCGATATTTGCAGCGGCGGCCAGGGAACGCCTATTTCTTCAAGTTATTTTAATGCTGTCGGAATTGATGAAATAAAACCCGCTGCGTATGTAAACATCAGCGGCAAATCAAGCATTACCTGGATTGGGTCATTTGGCGAAATTGTAGGTTTTGATTGTGGTCCGGGCGATAACTTTATTAACAACTGGACATCCAAACACGCAAATATGGAAAATGATTACAACGGCAGGCTGGCTATTATGGGAAAAGTCCACGAAAAAATTGTGAACTCTTTAATGCATCATAAATTTTTTGCGAAATTTCCGCCAAAAGCAGCTTATACAGGGATTTTTGCCGATAAAGCCGAGCATTTAGAAGGGCTTTCGTTGGAGGACGGAGCAGCAACGGCAACGGCTTTTGTTGCCGAAGCAATCTGTTATTCAATCTGTCTTTATCTGCCGGAACTTCCTAAAAAAGTCATTATCTGCGGCAAAGGCGCAGGCAACCCGACGCTGGTTCGTTTTATTCGGCAAAGGCTGCCCAATATGGATGTTATTGTGAGTAAAGAGGCTGATATTCCAACTGATACCGTTAATGCCGAAATCAGCGCCTTTCTGAGTGCACGGGCGGTTTATTCCCTGCCGATAACTTTTCCGTCCACAACAGGTGTCAGTCAACCTATCCCCGGAGGTGAAATTTATGAAGCAAATTAAAAGGAAAACTCAGCCTTTTTCAGTCTGTCTGGAGAATGTTTCCAAATTGTACGGAACTTTAACGGCCGTGGATAATGTTTCATTTGGCGCCAGTACGGGAGAAATCATCGCTTTGCTCGGCCCTAACGGTGCAGGAAAATCTACGCTGATGAATATGATTTCCGGTTTTATTTCTCCGTCTGAAGGTACAATCTTCGTCAATGGGAA
>JAUNPO010000168.1 GCA_030536665.1 Pseudomonadota bacterium | reverse complement strand
ACACGGCAGCGGTTTGGGTCGGCAACGACGACAACAGTCCGATGAAAGAAATCGGCGGGGGAACGCTGCCGGCGGAAATCTGGGCGGATATTATGAAATAGCGCGGCAGTTCGGACGGATATTATGAGACAGGCGATATGGAACAAGCTGCGTCGGGTGAGCGGCGGTCGGCTGCGGTGTCCGAAGTAGCGGGATACGGCGGTAGGGGACATTGTTGTGCACTCTGCGAATTACTTATTCGGTAAATAATTTGATTTCAGTCAACATCTTGTAAAGCTTATGTTCATCAAAAGGCAGATATTCGGCTATGGTAAAGCCGACAATATCGGAATTGTCTGTGATACAGCGGAGAATCTCTGTTAGCTTTTCTATCGTCATTTTTCCGCCGCCGGCACCGTCTCCCACCAATTCGGAATTAGCAAAATAAGTCGAATGAAAAAAATGCTCATCTAATACATCAATATCAAAATGTACAAGAATATGGTCAAACCGTTTAATAAATTTATGTATTTCATTATTAGAAATAAATTTATTGGTTTGAATTTTATAATTGACCCCCGTGTTATTTAAAAAGTTTTTTTGATAATCATGCAGGTTTTGAAGACCGACATATAATATTTCATCAGGATTAAATTTGTTATTTTTCATCATATTTGAAAGTGAATTATCTCCATATCCCATTAAAGAGCCGAGAACCATTGCATGGGCGTTGGGATAGCCGTCTTTAGGAGAAGAAACATCCGGATGTGCGTCTATCCAGACAATACCCGTGTTTTTATATTTTCCATGCAAATAATCAAACGGCGCTAATGAAACCAAGCAATTGCCGCCGATGGTGATAATTTTGTCAGGATTTTCCTTTTCAATCTTTGCCATTGCATTTTGAATACCGGATAGAACTTCGCCTTTAGCATAAATTCCGTCAGTTATGATTTTGTTTGCGCTATTGGGTTGGGCAATATCTACTTTAATTAAGGGCTGGTTTTTATTTTCCGGCAAAATATGCGCCAATAGATTTGCTCCGAAATAATACGTATCCAAGCCACCGCTGACATAGTCAGGGTATAGCAATCTGATTGTTTTCATGTTTTCCTCTCTGTTTCTTGTTTAAATTTCTATTAGATTGATGATATTTCCGTGCTCTTTAATAATCCTTATTAGATCATGTGTTTTTAACCAAACCGTTGCCGTGTTATCATTGGGGTGTACCCCGATCAAAGAAGGTTCTTTTATAAAATCTCTGTCTAGATACATTATTGTTCTTGTTTGTTCATCATTTAATAGACCAAGTGGCGTGACAGCCCCGGAGGATAGGTTTAAAATATTCATCAAATCGCTTTCAGAGGTAAAGCTTAAAGGGCGTGTGCCAGCTGTTTTTTGGAATTCTTTAAGGTTTACTTTTTTATTTCCTTTAATTGTAATAAGGTAATAATTTCTTTTTTTGTCATCTCGTACAAAAGGTTTTTTGCTTCCGAGTTTGGATATGGAATATCAATTTGTGCTAATTCGGCCATATTGTAAACAGCTTTGTGTTCTGTAATTTCGTGCCAAATGTTAATTTTTTTCAGGTAATTATATATTTCGAGCTTATTCATAATTTATTTCCCATAAATAGATTTAATTTTCTAAATATTATATGAAATAAGTTAATTAACAACAATGATTTTATAAACTTTCAGTCGTTTTGATATATAAAAAAACTTTATACGGTTTTATTTTGGGCGGAAAATCAAAAAGGATTATAATGGGTGCAAAAGCTGGCAGGGATTGAATCTGATTACGGAAAAAAGATTATGGTTGGCCGCGGTACAGGAGGAGACAGAGCCTGTATGGTGTCTCATACGCCCATGTCGCGGATGAAACGTGTGCCTGAAATGTAGCCGTTGCGGAATTTGCCGCGCACTTCAATCAGATGGTTGTTGAATTTGCGCCATTTGTTGACTGTAGAACGGTTTTTGGTAAAATCCAGGGCGA
Source organism: Pseudomonadota bacterium (assembly GCA_030536665.1). Lineage (GTDB taxonomy): Bacteria > Pseudomonadota > Alphaproteobacteria > RF32 > CAG-239 > HGM16780. Next base: position 1,031 of record JAUNPO010000168.1, on the reverse strand, counting down.
TATTTGCGGTACCGCTTCTTTCCGCCCGTTCGTTGTAGCCGTCCATGCTGCAGTTGGAACTGCCGACGCCAAAGTCGTCCCGCGCCAGACGGATGTAGCCGCGGCCTCCTTCTTCAAAATAAGTTCCGCACCAATTTTCGGTTTCGGCATCGGCGAAACCGGCAAAACTAAAGCTAAGGCATAGGAACAGCGTCAGCAAAGCAAGTTTTTTCATTGCGGAATTTCCTCTTAAAAGTTAATTTTCAGTTAATACATAAGCTGTTTTTGTTTAGTTGTCAAGTATTTTGTCTATAATATTTTGGTGATTTTGGTATATATAAAAGATAACCCGGCATATTAAAAACGGCTGCCGTCTGGCCGAAATGGGAGGTAACGGGAATGGGGCGGCAAGGGTGTAGAAGCGGCGAGGTTAGGGCTGGAAGGTGGAGGGAAATGGGCGGGGAATGGGCTGAAAATGGAGGGCAAGGGACAGGAAAGGGAGGAATACAAGGATACACAAAAAAAGCCGCTTCAAAAAGAAGCGGCCAGACAAGAAAGGCAGGTGCACCGAAGGAGCGTTTTGCGCCAGTTCTAAAGATAGTTTCCGGCAGTGAGGGATTTCCAACGCTTCAGGAGATGATTTCCGAAGCCGGCGCTTCCACGTAGCAATTTTTAAAAACAGCGGCAGAGATGCCATAAATATCGTTTCGCGACGCGTGCAGATAATCGCCGGGGCTTAAATATTGAGGCCCGTCGTGCCAAGGCAGTTCAAGGCGCATATTTTCCTCGACAATGATAAATGCATGAAGGTTTTTGTCTGATCCGCGGCGGCTGAAACAATAAACGAGTTTTCCGCTACAGGGCCGGTTTAATACGGAAGTGATGAATTCCTGCAGTTCTTCGTAAGTGTACGTTTTCATAATGCTTATAATTTACAGTAATATCTTTATAATTTAAAAAACGATTTATAATAGCGAAAAAGGATAAAAAAGCAAGCATTTTCCGGCGAAAGACGAAAAAAGTTTTGACAAAAGAAAGGGGGCAGCGTATAA
>JAUNPO010000167.1 GCA_030536665.1 Pseudomonadota bacterium | reverse complement strand
TTATCACCACCAATATAGATAACGACACCAAGCGGCGTTTTACCGGAAACTTTATCATTTGAACATGTCCCGTCATTATTAAGAATCTGTCCGATTTTGCAGTTTTTAGCATAGCCGATGCATTGCCCGAGTACGCCTTTTTCTTCTTTACTGCAAGCCCAATAATTTCCAAAGGGACATTTCAAACATCCGCCTTTATCAGAATTTTCAGTATATCCCAATGTCGGGCAGTCCTGCGTAGCGCAATCCGCTGCCCGAGCTTCCCCGTTCATTATAAAAGGAGCTGCCAGCAAAGCAGAGCTTAATAAAATAATTTTTTTCATGGCCATTCTCCTTTCTTAATTATCACAGGTTTCACTAATAATTTTATTTTCATATTGTTGTTTTAGGCGTTCCGCGATAGATTGAGCACCTTCTTTCGTTGCTGACGAAGCGCTTTCGCCGATAGGGAGGGCAGAATTGCATGACATGGTGCCGTAAAGCTGTGTACAAGAACCATCGCTTTTAACTTCACAGGTGTATCCGCATTGAGAACAGACTAGGTCAACCTTCCATGGATTTGAGGCTTGGCCATTATTGTGTATATTCTCTCTACAATTGGCATATACCGTCCTTCTTTTGATTGTGCATTTACCTGAATTATTTCCGGTGTTTCCGCCTGAAGAACTGCCGGAACTTCCGTTATCCAAACAAAAGACATAACTTGTATCGAATGGGCACTTGACAGTTGTGCCGGAACAGGTCTGCTTGGCATAGCCCAAGGCCGCGCAGTTCTGGTTTACCGAGCACCAGTCCGTCCCCGAACAAACGCAAGATCCGGATGTCGCATCCCATGTATATCCCGCCGCGCATTTACATTTGGAATACTTGCCGTCACAGGAATTTCCGTCACCTCCGGCATAGCCTGAGCCGTTGCAGGAATATTTAAAACTTGTGGCGCAGACACATTTTTTCGGTCCCGCGTTCCACTCGTAATTATTGGGGCAGTTGCACTTTTTATAATGTGCGCCAGTGTCATCCGAGCAGGTTCCGCCGCTGCCGCCGTAACTGCCGCAAACGCCCGATGCCACCGGATAAAGCGTGGTGTCACATTTCACCTTATATTTTTTTCCGTCGCAGGACAGGCATTCTCCGTCTTTAACATATCCGGAAGGAATTGAGGTATAGGTATAATCAGTGCAGGTGTTGCAGCATTCTTTGTATTTTCCGCCGCAAGTGTCATTAGCGTTAACGGGTTTTAACCCGGCGGCGCTGTCACAGGTTTGGTTGTATTCGGCAGCACATTTACAGCCGGAATGGTAGGAACTGTCGGCAGGGCAGAAGTTTCCCGGCGTCATTCCTTCAGGACAAGGTGTGTTGACGTATCCGGCTTTTTCACAAAATTCACCCGGTGTCGGAGTGGCAGGATTTCCGCCTTTGCCGGGATCTTCGGAATTTCCGAACTTCTCACCAGAACAAGCTCCCGTATCGGTAATAAAACATACCGAGGCAAGTTGATAGCTTTCATCAACATTTGCCATCGTAATGTCAAACGGCATATAATTGAAAAGTAGTGATAAGCGTGTCTTATCAGCAAGGTTAAGTTGTTGTGTGTAGACTGTGTGAGTACCTGGCTTAGGGATACCTTTGACAGTATTGGTTGAAGCATAAGAAAAACGCCCCGTCAGGCAAAACGCACTGACAGCCGCGCATAAAAACACCTTAGAAATACTAGTCATAGTACCCTCCACACTTAACACTACAAGGATACTATATCATAGGTTGAAAATAAAAACAACAAATAATTTAAACCAAAGACTAAAAAATTTGACATAAAGAAAATCCCCCGTCTTGCGGGGGAGAAAAGAAACAGTATATTCTATTTGTACAATTCAGGAAGTGGTTTGTTCTCCGGCTTATTTTTATCTGTAGATTTGTTTGCCAGACGAAAGATGGCAATAAAATCATCCGCATTCCATTCCGTTTTTTGCGGTGCGTACATAAGGCTGGAAAGATTCGCTAAAGCCTGATGAAACGAGGCATCATTATTATAGGAAGAAATATCGTTAAAATTGGTGATGCTGTCATCGTGATATTTCTGTCTGGCCCAGAAAATCAGGCTGTCCCGCAAAGCTCTCAAATCTTTCTGCTTGGCATATTTGACAACTTCTGTAAAATAATTATTGCTGCTGGCGGGAACATTTTTTTTATCTTTTCTGGATGAACTGAAAAGCAGGTAGCTGACAAAAATACCGCAGAAAAATGACAGCAACGACCATAAATAAACATTCATTGTCTGTTTATTTTCTGTTGCGTTTGCCTCTTGGGGCGGCTGAGATGCAAAAATCACATCATTCTCAGATTTCGGCAAAAGTTTTTCCGCCACCGGAATTGCCGGCGTATCAGTCTCTGTCGAAACGGTGCTTCCCGGCATAACGTTTATTTCCATGGCCGGCAGCCGGGCTGTTTCCGTCTTTCCTGTTTTAACATTGAACCAGTCGATTTTGACCTCAGGAATCAGGGCTTTTCCGGCTTTGCTGGGAATATAAACGTTTTTGATATTTTTGACGGAAGCAACTTTTCCGTTTTCAATTCTGTTTTCGCTGACCGGTTTTTCCGGATACTGCTTAATACTTTCCGAACTGTCAAAAGACAATGTCGGCAGTTGTTTGTCTGCCACGCCGACAGCTTTGATGCTAATATCGCGGCTGACAGCCTCGCCGACTTTGAAAACCGGCGGGGAAGGCTGCCACTGGCTGTAAATCTCAAGTTTTTCCGCCGGAATCCACCATTGCGTATCAGCGGCGGCCGGTCTGACAGTGATATTTTGCTCTTGTGTTGTCAAGACAACCGGATTTCTTGTCGCCGACATATCCGAAATGCTCAGCCCGATATCGCCGAACCGGCTGTCGATAAGCTGCTGCAACGGGTTAGAACGGCGCCGTCCGGTTAAGTAATAACCGTCAAACCGGGCTTGAGGAAGCTTTAGCCTGCCGCTTTTCTGCGGAAACAAAGCATATTTGAATTTG
>JAUNPO010000166.1 GCA_030536665.1 Pseudomonadota bacterium | reverse complement strand
GAAAGAAAGCGCGGAAATCATGGACAAGGCAAACAAAGAGGCGCTGACGTTCCTCTAATCTTCGCCGCGGAACTGTTCAAAAAAGTTATCGCCCAAATAATTATCAATTTCTCGTTTGGTAAAATGTTTGGCGATAATTTTTTTGGCATTTTCAACGGCAACCTCATAACCGCTGTTGGAAATTCGCTTGTGGTTATTGGAATCATCGTAATTCAAAACAACCTTTTTTATAAAATGCGGCTTATAATGTTCAGTATAAGTCAAGACCAAATCATAGTCGACAAGGCGGGTTAACTTTTCATCAAAGCCGCCCAGCTTTTGATATACCTCACGGGCATGCACCAATGCGCCCATGTCAATATAATTTCCCTTAATCAAAGATTTGCGGCTAAATTTTTTACCACTGACAATGCCTGAGGAATTTCCGCGGTACTGGGCATAAAATATCTTTGTCCAGGGATGCCAACGCATTGCCTTCAAATAGGTGGCAATAAAATCCGGAACAATGGCATTGTCGCTGTCAATATAGGCAATCCATTCTTTTGAGGCCTGTTTCAAACCGATATTACGGGCTGGGCAGACGCCCCGGTGTTCACCATGCAGATATTTTATTTTTCCGGCGGCCAGTTCCCGGGCATAACGCGAACGAATAAAATCTTCAGTTCCATCCGTTGAACCGTCATCAACAATTATCAGTTCCAGATTATCATAATTCTGCGCTAAGACCGAATCGACAGCACCGACAATACAGAAAGCGCGGTTATATGTCGGCATAATAAAGGAAAAACCGGGATGGCGGCACATGTTTAACTCTCCTGAAATTATTTTTTCTGACGGCGTTGTTTCAAGGCTGTCAGCTTATCACTTACATTTGCGGTATCGCGGCCGGTTTTGGCCAGGCGTTCATACATGCGTTCAATTTCCCGCTCAAGATAAGCCTGATCAATTTCTCCCGCCAGATTGCGCTTTTCTTCTTCCGTACCGTTCTGGTTAATATAATTCATCGTCGCAATAATATCTTCGACATGAACTGAGCTGTCGGTTTTATGCTTAATGAAATAAGGCAGTTCGTAAGCCAGCTGTCGGGCGTTGGCATAGGCTTCCGCCGTAGAGTGATTTTTATCATAACGAAATTTGAGCAGACGGAACACAATTGCCAGGTCGTTGCTGTTATCTACGACAATAAACGGTATCGGATCGGAAAACCCTTTAATGGCAATTTCTTTTAAAAATTCAAGGATATGGTGGAAAAAGCCGTTTACATTGTACATGATAAAGGGTTTGACCGGCAACAGGCCATCCTGCATGGCAACACAATCGTAAGCCAGTTCGTCAAGCGTACCGACGCCGCCCGGCGCAAAAACAACAAAATCAGCCTCCAAAAGCTTTTGTTTCCGTTCTTCCAGCGTTTTGGCCAAGATAACATTTTCAATCTGCTTAACCAGTTCGTCGTCCTGCGAATAAAGGTCATAGTAAGCCTGCGTTGTTACCGCCTGAATAGGCAGCCCCTCCATTTTACATTGCTTTTTGTTCCAGCCGTCAAGGACGCCGCGGGCAACAGCCCCCATAATCCCGGAATTGGACAGGCCGAAATCCAGGCGAAAATCCATTTTGATAATCTGACGCCCCAGATTATAGGCTTCATTCTCATAAACAGGGTCATTCCCGCCGCGATGTCCGCCGGCAACAAAGACTCTCAGGCCTTCTTTGCGGTTTTGAGCAATAAACGAATCGACAACTTTCTGATCTAAATTACATTCTCCGGCCATTTTTATAACTCCTTAATATCGCCCATTGCCTGTTTTTGATAAAACTCATCGGCAAACTCCTGAAGCCTGTCATCTTCAACCGCTTTTCTCAACCCTTGCATCAGGCGTTCATAATAGCGGACATTGTGCCATGTCAGCAGCATAACAGCCAAAATTTCATTACATTTTTGCAAATGGTGGATATAGGCACGGCTGTAATGGCTGCACAACGGACAGTCACACCCGGCTTCAAGCGGGCGCGGATCTTCCCGGTGGCGGGCATTGCGGATATTAACGGGACCGTATGCCGTGAAGGCCTGAGCCGTCCGCCCCGAACGCGTCGGCATAACACAGTCAAACATATCAACGCCGCGCAAGACACCGCCGACGATATCATCCGGGCGTCCAACCCCCATCAGGTAACGGGGTTTGTCCTCCGGCAAGCACCCCGGCGCATAATCCAGAACTTCAAACATTTTTTCCTGTCCTTCGCCGACAGCCAGGCCGCCGATAGCATAACCGTCAAAACCGATAGCTTTTAACTTTTCGGCAGATTCTTCACGAAGATCCTTAAAGACACTGCCCTGCTGAATACCGAAAATACCGTAACCGTCACGGTCAACAAAGGCATCCCGGCTGCGTCCGGCCCAGCGCATAGACATCTGCATGGACTTTTGCGCCTGTTCATAAGTTGCCGGAAACGGCGTGCATTCATCCAAACACATCGTAATGTTAGAATCCAGTTTATGCTGGATTTTCATAGACTCTTCAGGACTTAAGAAAAACTTTTTGCCATCAACATGAGAACTAAAGGTCACGCCGTCTTCGGTCAGTTTGCGCAGACCGGTCAGACTCATTACCTGAAAGCCGCCGGAATCGGTTAAAATCGGCTTATCCCAATTCATAAATTTATGCAGGCCGCCCATTTTTTCAACCAAATCAGCCCCAGGGCGAAGCATCAGGTGATAGGTATTGCCAAGAAGAATTTCCGCACCGGTCGCGGCAACGGACTCCGGCATCATCGCCTTGACCGTTCCGCAGGTTCCGACCGGCATAAAAGCCGGCGTATTAACCACACCATGCTTCGTGTAAAGTTTTCCGCGGCGGGTTTTACCTATTGTTTTTAAAATTTCAAATTTTAAAGCCATAAAATATTTCTCTTATTCAACGTTATTTTTAATGCGTTAAATAATGCACTGAAATCCCGGACTTGGCAAGAGTAAAGTTTGCCCAACAATCGCACATAAAAACAACCTCCCTCTCCAGCTTCTTTGTCGAATTTTCTCATTCTCCGCTAAAATTACTACTTGAACATCATGTTTAT
>JAUNPO010000020.1 GCA_030536665.1 Pseudomonadota bacterium | reverse complement strand
AAAGTACCGCAGCGTACACAGAAGTACGTGAGGACACTTTTGACCCGATGACAACACACTAATCGACCACAGAGCGCAGTTTTTACGCTTGCAAACAAGTTATAGCTATAACCCCCACAATATCCTCAACGAGAGCACCGCGGGACAAATCGTTGACCGGCGCATTCAGGCCTTGCAGTAAAGGACCGTAGGCATCACAACCGCCCAAACGCTGCAGGAGTTTATAACCGATGTTTCCGGCTTCCAGACTTGGAAAGATTAAAACATTGGCTTGCCCGGCAACGTCGCTGCCCGGCGCTTTTTTCTGCGCGACAACACCATCCAATGCGGCATCGGCCTGCAATTCGCCGTCAAGCTTGATATTGAGTTTTTTATATTCTTCTGTTTGCAAATCTGCCTTGGCCATTTCTACGGCTCTCTTGACCTTGTCAACCCGCTCGCCTTTGCCGGAACCGTAAGTCGAATAAGAAAGCATGGCGACTTTCGGCTCAAGACCGAACTTAAGGGCGCTTTCGGCGGCATCCAGCGCAATATCGGCCATTTCCCTGTCCGTCGGGTCAATAACAATGCCGCAGTCGGAAAGCAAATACGGCTTATCCCCGAAAACCAGCAGGAAGAATGAAGAAACCGCGCGGCCTTTTTTGGCAGATTTAATAATCTGCAAAGCCGGGCGAACCGTATCCGCCGTTGAATGATTGGCACCGGAAACCATACCGTCGGCATGGCCGGATTTAATCATCAGCGTCCCGAAGTAGTTATAATTCAAAGCCAACTTTGCCGCGTCTTCTTCCGTCAGGCCTTTGTCCTTGCGCAAATCATACAAAAGCTTGGTATATTCGGCCAGACGCGGAGAGTTTTCCGGCTTAACAATCTCGATTCCCTCCAGACTCCATCCCTGCTTGGCAAAATGAGCCTTAATTTCGGCCTCATCTCCCAAAATAACCAGCTTGGCAACCTTTTCGGCGGCAATAAGATGCGCGGCTTCCAAAATCCGCATATCTTCGCCTTCCGGCAAAACAATCGTTTTGTTCTTCAACTTGGCCTGTTCCATCAGGCTCTGCAAATATTTGTTATAAGACATTGATACAACCTTTTCTTTCGTTACAAGACAGTTGCCATCGCCCGGTGACAACCGATTTCTACCCATAATAAACTATGCTTCGCGCTAATTGTCCATAAAAAACTTTTGATTTTTTATTGCAAATAGAATAACATCAACTAAATTCTAATAAACTTAATCATTTTGCAAAGGGAAAAACATGGAAAGAACATTATCAATTATCAAACCTGATGCAACCGAACGCAACATCACCGGACAAGTCAACAGCATGATTGAAGCGGCCGGCCTGCGCATTATCGCCCAGCGCCGCATTTTGCTGACTCAGGCTCAGGCGGAAGAATTCTATGCCGAACACAAGGAAAAATCTTTCTTTCCGGGCATGATTCAGCAAATGATTTCCGGGCCGGTCGTCGTTCAGGTTCTTGAAGGAGAAAACGCCATAACCCTTTACCGCAGCATCATGGGGGCAACCAACCCGGCCGTCGCCGAAGAAGGCACCATTCGCAAAACCCTTGCCCTGTCTATTGATAAAAACACTGTGCATGGCTCCGATTCTCCGGAAGCGGCACAAAGAGAAATCGCCTTTTTCTTTAATCATACCGAAATCGTTGGCTAGGAGGAAGAGTTGCGCAAACTGTTTTTTGGGCTGTTCTTGATGATAGCAGCATTTTCAACGGCCGACAGTGCTCTGGCCGCGCCCGGCAGTTATACCGCGGAAGTCAAAATAGACATCACGGCCGACAGCGCCGCCGCTGCCCGGGACAAAGGCATGAAAGAAGCCTACCGCAGCGCCTTCATGGCCATTGCCTCCCGCTCAACCAATGAAGAAGGGCTTGAACGCCTGGCCAAACTGACCGACGACCAGCTGATAAACTTCATCAAGGAAGCAACCGTTGTTTCTGAAAAAGCCTCTGACGTCCGCTATATGGCAACATTAAAAATAAGCATAAACAACGACCTGCTGAAAACATTCATGCAGGAACAAAACATCAGTTATGTCGTTACCTCTTCATCCAATATTCTGGTCATCCCCGTATTCCGGGAATATCCGAGCAGCTCTCCGTTATTGTGGGAACCGGAAAACCTGTGGCGCCGGACATGGGAAAACAATGCCGTCACCACCAGCCCCAACACTTACGTTTCAATCCCGGCTGACGGCGCCAACATCGCCGCCCTTGACGCCCAAAAAGCGCTGAGCCTTGACGGCATGGCTTTGGATCAGGTTGCCCGCCGCATGGGAACATCAAACATCTTTATCCTTGACGCCGTTTATAACGGTATTGAAGGCTTAAAAGTCACCATCATCCCCTATAACGGCGGAACACCGCAAACCGTCAATATCAGCGGTGACAGAAGCCCCGAACTTTTCGTGCAGGCACAGCCGGAAATTGTCAAACAAATCGATTCGACCGTCCGTCGGCAAAAAATAAGCATGAGCAGCCGTCCCAGCGACATTATGGTGCTGTTTGACTACAACCGCCTCAGCGACTGGATAAAAACAGAAAAGAAAATCAAGGAAGTAAACCTTGTCAACAATGTCAGCACCATAGCCATGGGCAAGGGAAAAGTACAGTTCAGCCTCAGCTATATCGGCTCTCTGGAGGATCTGACGGCGGCGCTCCGCGGAAAATCCCTGATTTTGCACAACTATGAAAACTTTTATACCTTGGAAAACGTAGGAAATTAAAATGCCCGCAACAAAAACTGCAAGCCGCAACTGGCTATTCTGGACCACACTGTTTGTTTTGTTCTGTGCCGGCGTCTATGTGTTGCGCTCGGTTTTGATGCCGTTTGTCGCCGGAATAATTATTGCCTACCTGCTTGACCCTTGGGTTGCAAAATTCAAAAAAATGGGGCTCAACCGCACAATCGGCACATTGCTGGTCTTGTTTTTGGTCTTAATTGTCGTCATCCCCGGCCTCCTCTTGCTGATTAGCCTCATCAACGAACAAATCGGGCGCTTTTTGGCCGCCGCACCGGAATACATCAGCTCATTTTTGCGTAAAATAGAACCGGTAATCAACAATCTGCAGGAACGCATTCCCAATTTTAACGCCGAAAAAATCCGGGCTTACATCCGTTCTAACTTCGCCAACTGGCTGAAGATGGGCGGTTCGGTATTGCAAAGCCTCATCAGCAGCGGCTTTGCTCTGGTTAATATCATTTCGCTGTTAATGATTACGCCGATTGTCGCCTTTTACATCCTGCGCGATTGGGAAAATATTCTGAAAAAAGCCGACAGCCTGCTTCCCCGCAAATCCAAAGCAGCCATAAAAGAACAGGCCAGAGAAATCGACCGGACACTCGCCGGCTTCATCCGCGGACAACTGAGTGTCTGCCTCATTCTCGGCACATTTTACTCCCTGGGACTATACTTTACGGGACTTGAACTCGGTCTGTTGATTGGCTTCCTGGCCGGCCTGATTTCATTCATCCCTTATATCGGCAGCATCAGCGGCTTTGTTGTCAGCGTTGCCGTAGCCTTGGCACAGTTTGACTCCATGGGTCCCGTCTTGCAGGTTGTCGGCGTCTTCTTTGTCGGACAATTCCTTGAAGGCAATTTTCTGACTCCCAAACTGGTTGGGGACAGCGTCGGACTGCATCCGGTCTGGATTATGTTTGCTCTGTTGGCCGGCGGCGTTCTTCTCGGCTTCCTAGGCCTGATGATTGCCGTCCCGGTAGCCGCCGTCATCGGCGTTCTTATCCGCCACGCCATCAAAAATTATAAAGAAAGCAATCTGTATTTAGAAAAATAACGACGCACTGCTTCTTTCAACAAAATCAATCCGCAGCTCTTTTTCAAAATAAGCCGCAATGAGGGCTATTTGCTGCAAACTGCAACTGCGCCCATCTTCCACGCGCATAACATGATAAGCGGATACACCAATAGATGAAGCCAACTCCCCAACAGACATCTCCCGTCGACAACGCTCCTCTTTCACCAATGCGGCAATCCTCTGCCGATAGTTTCCGATATTTGCAACAAGGGCTTGATTATTATAGCGTGGTTTCTTTAAATTCATCATTAAGCTCCTTAAATTAAAATAAAAAACAAACTCTCCATTGTAAAAAAACAAAGGAGAGTGGAGCTAAACAATTGCATAGATACAATCGCCGTTATTCGTTATATTACCGGCACTCCACCCTAAAGTGGACTGACAATCTATGGATGTTGTTTAGACACCGCAGACAGAACGCCTGTCTGCACGACATAATATAGAAAAGAAACAAAAAGATTGCAAGTACTCTCTTCAAAACAAACTTCAAGAAAAAAACAAAACGCCTTACCAATACAGACGGTATTGACGACGTTGTTTTGTTTGTAATCTTCTTCTTAACGAGGAGAATTACGCCCTACCATCAAAATAACCTTAGGCATTTAAAAGGGAGTGCTGCGCAGCATACATTCGACGACGTGTACACAAACAGTACACGAGGAGAATTTATGCAAGTATGACTCCCTTTTTATGGACTAAGAGCGGAAGAGGGACTTGCGCACCAACCGATTCATACTCCACAAATTCCCCCACCCGTTAACCGGCTGCACATCATGACGGGAAACAAAATCAAAATCCCGGGAAAAGAACAAAGATGTCGCTTTGGTATAACAGTTCATCGGGCAAAACCCGTAAAAATCTACTTGCAACAAACCGGCTTCCCGCAACGCGGCAACGGCGTCTTTATATTCCTGACTGGTATTGATGCGATCACTGTCATCAAGAATAATAAGACCGCCCGGAGCCAAAGCCCTAACAGCGCAACAGGCGCAATCTGCCCGGCGTTTGCCGTCAACAACGATTACATCATATCGCTGCCCGTCTTCAAATATGGCGTTATAATAGCCCTCGCCCTCATCCCGCCAGCGCACGTCAAGATTTTCCTCATGAAATTCTTCCTGCCACTTCTCAAACCATTGCAAATTATCTTCAATACTGACAACCTTTTCCGCGCGTCTGGCCCAAAACAGGGAAGAATTGCCGCAGCCAAACTCAAAAATTTTCTTTTGACTGTAATCAAACTGCGACAAATACTCTATCGCCGGATAAGTATACCAGGGAATGGGATTATCATCCCGGTCAAGGCAGACTTTCTCGTCTATGGTTCTTTCTATGCCAAAATCCTTCCGCCACATATCAATAAATTTCTGAAACTTTTCACTATACATTCGGTTATACTCTCGTTGAAAACACATTTATCCGTCATATATCATAATTGCATTCATAAGAAAACATTTTTTAGGAGATAAAACATGGAATTAATCAAAAAGATAGCCGTTATCTTAACACTTGTCGGTGCCCTGAACTGGGGATTGGTCGGCTTGTTCGGCTTTGACCTGGTTGCCGCTATTTTCGGCATTGGATCGCTGCTCAGCCGCATTGTATATATTCTGGTCGGCGCATCCGCGGTTTACAGTGCCGTTATCTGGTGCCGCGGCTGCAAAGTCAAGGACATGGTAAAAAAATAACCGGCCGATAATTCCAAAAAACACATTCTTCCGGGAATGTGTTTTTTTATTTTGCATTCCTCCGGCAAATGCCTATAATATCCCTCAAGGAGATAAACATGGCCAAACCGGAAATAACCCTCTATAATCCCCAGACCAAAGACATGCAGACAATACGCCTCGGCTATTCTTTCACCATGCTGCTGTTCGGTTTTTTTGTGCCTTTCTTCCGCCGGGACTGGAAAACCGGCTTTATCCTCATGCTGTGTGACATTCTGAGTCTGAGTACCGTTTCCGTCATTTTTGCCTGGTTCTATAATTTTTATGATGTCCGCCGCCTGATAAAAAAAGGCTACATCATACAAAAAATCGACGGGATTCTGCCACCCGAAAAAATGGAAAAACTCAAAGAAACGGCCCGAATGAAAAATATCAATATCTTTGGTTAAGCTTTGCCGCGGCGGAAGCTGCTGCCGAAGCAATCTGCATCAGCGTATAACTGACCACATCCTCAACCGGCATATTATTGCTGCGCGTATCCCGCTCGCATTTATACAAAAGCTCCAAAACGCTGAAAATACGGTCCTTGCTCCACAGGGTCAGCTGCCGTTTAAAACTGTTTTCACGAAAGAAAATAACCCGCGGCGTCAACTTCATAACCGCCCTATCCAGCGTTTCGCCGCTTTCCATAATCGCAACGCAGTTAAGCAAACGATTAAAATGATAAACCATGCTGCGGATTATCATTGCCGGGTCTGTCCCCTCGTTAACCAGCTTTTGAAAAGCCTGTAAAGTCTTGTCTTTCTGCCCTGCTGCCGCCGAAAAACAGACATCGTCGCTGCTGGAAGAAGACGTGTCGCTGATAACTTTGCTCACATCGTCCAAAGTCACGTTTTTCTTACTGCCCATATAGGTAATCAGCTTGTCAATCTCGCCGAGATTACTCTTGCGGTCGTTGGATAATCTGGCGCATAAAAGCTGCAACGCGTCATTGGCAATCGTCAAACCGTTTTGCAGAAACAGCGATTTGGCCGTCGCATAAATATCCTCGTCCCGGTCTTCATAGCAGGCAACCAGCGCAAAATCCGCCTCATCTTCACCAAGCTTAACCAAAGAAGATTTTTTGTTCAGCGAAGCGGAATAAACGATAACCAGCGTATCCGACTTGGCGTTTTCAAACAAAGCTTTCAAATGTTTGGTCAGATTGTTGTCGGCATCTTTAATCACGATAACCCGCCGTCCGCCCATCAGCGACTGCGCGTTAAACTCGCCGATTAAAACGCCGGCATCGCCGATAATGTCCTCACAATTCAGATAAACCACCTGAAACGGATCATAAATATCGGGACAAACGGCAGCCGTCAGCTTCTTGACGTATTCATTGACCAAACCGTCGTTGGTTCCGTAAATAATCCAACATTTGACTGACGGCTCCGGTTTCTTGAGATATTTTTCAATCTGCGCCTGTTTATAAATCACTTCCGGCTCCCTGCTTGGTTATCAAAGCATGAAAATAAGCGCCGACACGCAGGGAAATATCGTCGGAAATAATCTTGGCAGCCTCTTTTTCAGCCTTTTTCTGCGCCATTGTCGTCGAATACGGATTATTCAGAATATCATAACTGACATAGGCAATACTTTCGCTTTCAAACAAAAGCTTATCGCCTTCTTTCATAGAATAGCCGACACGATAAACCGCCATTTCGCGGGTTGCCGAAATATCCTCGCGCAACGCCTGCAAATAAACGTTTTTGCTGTTTAGCTTGACAAACAGGCGATACTTCGGTTTTGACGGAACACCGGTAGGCGTCAGATTGTCAATCAGGTTGTTGCGGATAAGCTGGCCGAAACGGTTGGCAATCGGCTCAACCTTAACCTGCCGCATTTCATCGGAAATGGAAGTGTCGAATTTGCTGTTATAATACCAGCCGTCCGTCCGTTCCCGCTGTACATACAAAGGCGAAAAGCCGCAAGCTGAAAGCAATAAAAACATTCCTGCCAAAAGATATTTTTTCATATAATCCCTCATTCTTACGTTTTCGCCTTTGCCTGTGCAACTAAGCCGCAACAATATTAACGATTTTGTTCGGTACTACAATCACCTTGCGGATTTCTTTCCCGGTCGTCTGCTTTTGAATATTTTCCAAAGCAAAAGCCGCTTTTTCAACCTCATCGCGAGCCGCATCTTTAGGCATCTCGATAATACCGCGCATTTTTCCGTTCAACTGGACGGCAATGGAAACTATGTTGTCTTCTGCCAAAGCCGGATCGAAGACCGGCCAAGTCTCGGTAATAGCCAAAGTTCCATGCCCCATTCTGGCCCACATTTCCTCGCACAGGTGCGGCGTAAACGGACACAGCAGCTTAATCAGATTTTCATAAAGCTCCGACGCAATCTTCTCTTTGTCAGACAAATAATTGACATAGGTCATCAGGGAAGAAACGGCCGTATTGAATTTCATCTGGTCAATACGTTCGGTTACTTCTTTAATGCACTTATGCATTGCCCGCAAATCTTTTTCTTCAGCAACAGCATCTTTATAAACTTTTTTAAACAGGCCGTAAACCTTGTTAACAAAACGGTAAACGCCCATCAGACTCTCATCCGACCACATAGCGACCTGATCAAACGGCCCGATAAACATCTCATACAAACGGAACGTGTCCGCACCGTAAGCATCGACAATCTCATCCGGATTAATAACATTGCCGCGGGATTTTGACATTTTTTCACCGTTTGACGCCAAAATCATACCATGCGACGTCCGGCGGTTATAAGGTTCTTTTGTCGGCACATAACCGCAGTCATACAGAAACTTGTGCCAAAAACGGGAATACAGCAGGTGCAGGGTTGTATGCTCCATGCCGCCGTTGTACCAGTCAACATTCATCCAGTAATCCAAAGCTTCGGAAGAAGCAAACGCTTTGTCGTTGTGCGGATCGCAATAACGCAGAAAATACCAGGATGACCCGGCCCAGTTCGGCATGGTATCCGTTTCCCGGCGGGCTTTTCCGCCGCATTTCGGACATTTAGCTTCCAACCACGCACCGGCTTTTGACAAAGGCGATTCGCCTTCGTCATTCGGATGATAATCGGGAACTTCCGGCAAAGTCAGCGGCAGTTCGCTTTCATCAATCGGCTGCCAGCCGCAATGCTCGCAGTAAACCATCGGAATGGGCTCGCCCCAGTAACGCTGGCGGGAAAAGACCCAATCGCGCAGCTTGTAATTGACTTTAGAATGACCAAAACCGTTTTCTTCGGCAAACTTAACCGCTGCTTTCATTCCGTCTTCTTTGTTCATACCGTCCATAAAGCCGGAATTGATATGCGCCCCGTCTTCTTCCCAAGCTTTTTCGGAAATATCGCCGCCTTCCAAAACCTGAACAATCGGCAAATTAAACAGCTTGGCAAAATCATAGTCCCTCTGGTCATGCGCCGGAACCGCCATAATTGCTCCCGTTCCGTATCCGGTCAAAACATAATCGGAAATAAAGACCGGAATCATTTTGCCGTTAAACGGATTCTTAGCCTTAATGCCTTTTAATTCCACACCGCTTTTACTGTCGTCCATCGTCCGCTGCAAATCAGACTTCTTGGCAGTTTCCGCAACATAAGCCTGAACTTCCTGAGGGTTATCAAAACGGCTCATCAACTCCTGAACAAAACGGTGTTCCGGCGCCATAACCATATATGTCACGCCGAAAGCCGTATCCGGCCGGGTCGTAAAGACCGTCATTTTCCGATTCAAATCCGTGCCGTCATCGGCATACAGGGCAAAATCAAGCTCCGCCCCATAAGACCGGCCAATCCAGTTAATTTGCTGACTTTTAACCCGGTCAATGAAATCCAAATCGTCCAAGTCATCAATCAGGCGGTCGGCATATTTGGTAATCGCCACCATCCACTGTTCTTTGTCCCGGCGAACCACCTGCGCGCCGCAGCGTTCGCAGCAGCCGTTGACAACTTCTTCGTTTGCCAGACCGACCTTGCAGGACGGACACCAGTTAATGGCAATTTTGTCTTTATAAGCCAAACCTTTCTTAAACAGTTGAATAAACATCCACTGTGTCCATTTATAATATTCCGGGTCACAGGTGGAAATACATCTGTCCCAATCAAAGCTAAAGCCCAAAGATTTCAGCTGGCGGGTAAAATTCTCAATGTTCGCTTTCGTCGAAACCGCCGGATGAACGCCGGTTTTAATGGCATAGTTTTCAGCCGGAAGGCCAAACGCATCAAACCCCATCGGATACAAAACATTAAATCCCTGCATTCTCTTTTTGCGGGAGATAACGTCCAAAGCCGTATAAGAGCGTGGATGCCCAACATGCAATCCGGCGCCTGACGGATAAGGAAATTCCACCAACGCATAAAATTTTTCCTTATTCTTGTCGATATCAACCTTGTAAGCCTTCTCATCTTCCCAGATTTTCTGCCATTTTCCTTCTATTGTTCTGAAATTATAACGGTCTTCCAGCTGCCATTCCCTCTGCCAGTCTTCAAAAGTTTCTTTACCGTTATATCTAGCCTTGTTTGTCATCTTTCCTCAACCTTGTAAATTATCTTGAAATCACATCTCTTCTGAATAAATCTCTCGCCCGGTACAAAATGGCCTTTTCCAGTTCGTCAGCCAATTTGGGATTGGCTTTTTTATCAACCCAGACGCCGTTTGACAGCTCGCGTTCGAAAACTTCCGCCTTCAACCCGTCTGCCCGCAGTTCGCGCGTATGAATGGTAACCGTCACCTTAAACTGTTCATTGGCAGCGCCCGGCATAGACTTCCAGTCGGTAATAATAACACCGCCCTTTGAATCCGCCGACACCAGAGGCATAAAGGACAGCTTATCCAAAGAAGCCTGCCATAAATACGGATTAACGGCCAAAACCATCGGATTGACGGCTTTCTTTTCTTCAACAGAATTTTCATCCTCCGAAAAAGGATTCAAATCGGACCAGTCCGGCATAACCGATTCCACGGAAGCACATCCCGAAACCAAAGTCAAAACGAGCAACATAGCGCTTAGTCTTTTTTTCATCAGCTTGTCTCTTTTCAAATAACATTATACTGGTTGGACATTATAAGGGGTTTTGCTAAAAAGACAAGTATGTTTAACTTGTAATTAACGCTAAAAGCATTAAAATGAGCCGGTAAAATAACTTGAGCTTGAAAATAAAATGTCTGATCCGCGCGAACTGGCGTTTTCCGCCGTTAAAAACAGCCTCTCCCAAAGAGGATTCCTCACAATCCCCGCCGCTGACAATCTTTCGGCGGCCGATATACCTTTTGTAAATATGCTGTACCTGACGGCTGTCCGCAACCTGACCGGAATTCAACTCATATTGAAAGATTTCCTCAGAAAAAAACTCCCGCCCAAAGCGCGCGATGCCTGGTATCTACTGCTTTTGGGAACAACGGAACTTTTGTATATGAGAACGCCGGACTATGCCGTCATCAACAGCTATGTCAACCTGGCCAAAAAACTGACCGACCGCTACGTCGCCAACATGGTTAACGCCGTTCTGCGCAACATCAGCCGACAGAAAGAAGAACTCCGGGCTAATGAATATCCTTTTTTCCCGGATAACTTCCGGACAATCCTGAAACAGGACTACGCGCCGGAAACCATAAAAAAAATCGAACAGGCTGCCCGCAGCGAACCGCCTCTGACCATCAGCGTCAAAAAAGACACGGCAGACTGGGCCCAAAGGCTGAACGGAACACACATCGCCGGCAACAGCCTGAAAATTGACAACGCTGGACAAATAACCGCTCTTGACGGATATGCTGACGGCGCATGGTGGGTGCAGGATTTTGCAGCCTCGCTGGCCGTCACTGCCCTTTCCCCGCTTTCCGGAATGCGGGTACTTGACCTCTGCGCGGCACCCGGCGGCAAAACCGCCCAGCTGTTATCTGCCGGCGCCAATGTAACCTCGCTGGATTCTTCGGCCGAACGCCTCAAAACACTGCGGGAAAACATCTCTCGCCTGCAGCTGCCCATGCCAGAAATTATTAATGACGACGCCGCCAGCTTCCTGCAAAATTATAACGGCCCAAGATTCGACGCCATTATCCTGGACGCCCCCTGTTCGGCAACCGGCATATTCCGCCGCCACCCCGAACTCATCCATTTTAAAGATAAAAATGACACTGCCAAGCAAGCCGCGCTGCAGAAAAAAATTCTTGAACAGATTTCCTGCGCCCTCAAACCCGACGGAATCCTGATATATTGTGTTTGTTCCATCGCCAAATGCGAGGGCGAAAGGCAAATTCGCCGCTTCCTTGAAACGCATCCGGACTTCAAAGCCGTGCCGATAACCGAAAAAGACCTTCACCCCCGCCCCGGCATCAGCCTGCGCGAATTAATCACCAAGGAAGGTTTTGTCCGCACGCTGCCCTATATGCTTTCCGCTGTTGGCGGCATCGATTCGTTTTTCATTGCCAAACTCCATAAGGAGAAATAAATGACTGAAAACAAGCACAACACCACAGACAACCGGCCTGTATACATCTTGGGCGGCAACGCGCTCGCCTGCTACCTTGGCGCCACACTGACAAATGCGGGAGAACGCGTCATCCTATTGACCGACGATGTCAAAAAAAACAAGCTAAACTCGCAGGGAATAACTCTCAAAGAAGGCCTGAGAAAAAAACATTATACTTTCGAAACCGCCGTTTGGACCAAAGAAGAACCCAAACTGCTCATCATAACATCAGACATCTCCACACTGCATTCAGACTTAAGTGCCCTGACCCCGAGCAAAATTTGCAACGCCCCGGTAATCTGTTTCACACTGCTGAAAGACACCGCCTATCTGCGGGATATTCTGGGATGCAATTTTGCCAAAGCCGTTTTCGATGGCTGGCTCCTGCAAAACAATCAACATATTGCGCTGGCCGATACAACGCCCGCCGTCACGGTCTATACGCCGCTAAACGAAAAATCTGCCGCAGTCTTAGAAGAATGTTTTATCCAAACCCCGCTCAAATTAACCTTTTCCGAAAACGAATGCCAAACTTTCTGGTCGCATTTTACCGTTTATGCCGCCGCCTCCCTCGTTACCGCGGCTTACAACCAAAACCTGGCGCAAGCCGTCAAAAACAGTAATGCTGCTTATTCCCTGAACATGATAGCGGAAGAATTATGCCGGCTGGCCGAAGCGGATAAAATAACCCTGTCCCCGGAAGATATGCTGAAACGGCTATACGACATCCCGGCAGATTACATCTTCCCATTGCAAACGGAAGCACCAAACGGCAATGCCGGAGAACTCGATACCGTCAGCAGCGTTATCCGTCAGGCTTCGCGCCGATTAAACCTCAAAACGCCGGAAACAAACAACCTGATTCACCATATTTATGGCATATACCTTAGCATAACCTGATATCTCATATTGAAGATTAAGCTCCGCCGGGATATAATCAGTATAAATTTATTGTCGGAACAAAAAAAATGGAAATCAAACTTCTCATCACAGCCATAATTTTTTGCAGCAGCTTTGTTTTAAGCTTCTTCGGCCTGAAGATGTTTCTTAAAACCCAAAGAAACGCCGACACGGCGCTTTCCCCGTTTCACAGTATTTTCCTCATCCTGTGCCCCCTCGTTTTTCTGGCAGTAACCATAATATATTTTCAAACGCTGCCTCAGGAAGATTTTCTGTACCCGCTGCCCTTCCCCGAAATCTGCTTAGCCGGATGTTTAAGCCTGCTTGTGTATTTTCTTGCTTTCTTTTCACCCCGGCCGCTCTATACCTTTCTGGGAATTTTGCTGTCTATGGCCGTCATATCTCTGTTTGTCCCCAAAGAATTTTTGCTTTTTAACGGAAGCCTGCCTTTTGCCGCGGACAGAATTCTGCTGGTTTTCATTTTCAGCTTCTTCTGTTTCGGCTTTAAATACCTGAACGGCATTGAGGGATTGCTGAACCTTCATTTTATTTTCTCAATGCTTGTAATTTTTCTGCTGAGCCTGGTGGAAGGCGTCCCGGTTGCGCTCGGGCTTATGGCTCTGGCAGTCATCGGGATTCTGTCTGCCTTCCAGATTTTCAACGCCTACCCGGCCAGACTTCAGCTAAACACGGCAGAAAGCGCCGGACTTGGCTTCATTATTGCCTGGATAACCCTGAAAGCGACAATCGAGGGCGCCGCCGCCTGTTGCTTGACATTCAACCTGTTTTACACATACACGGTCGCCGCCGCCGTCATTGCCAAATTCTCCCTCCGTCCGGACAGACAAAACATAACAACCAACACCGGCTACTATCAGGCTTTGATAAAAGGCCTGTCGCCGGCGGACATCTGCAGCACAGT
The DNA here is from genome assembly GCA_030536665.1 of Pseudomonadota bacterium. Classification (GTDB taxonomy): domain Bacteria; phylum Pseudomonadota; class Alphaproteobacteria; order RF32; family CAG-239; genus HGM16780. The sequence continues at coordinate 6,478 of JAUNPO010000020.1, read as the reverse complement.
CGGCCGACTGCTGCTGTTCCTGACAATTATCAGCGCTTTCCAGCTATATGCGCCAAACTGGTACTCCATACCTCTCTTTAGCCTGCTTGCCGTCATCTGGTTCTCTGAACAGCTCAAAAACTGGGATAAAAAAAATCCGACGCTCAAAGAAATTAATAACGATATCTTAAATGAATTTAAGAATAATATTAATGAAATAAAGAATAACCTGCGCAAGGATGACTAACCCATGAAAATTCTCGATTGGCTCAAAGACCTCATCTTTCCGGTTATTCGGGAAAAAGAAACACCTGAAAATTTCGCCGACTGCCCGCCGATTATCTTCCGGGTCGGTGTCATAGAATTCGCCGACAATGTCAATGCCGACAGCGGGCTGGCTCTGGCCAAACTCCTCGGCGGCTATGACGACTTAAAGGTTTTTTACTTTGATGAACCTTTCGGAAAAAACTTCCTGACGCTTGAAAGCCGCACAATCTTCGACCTGATTGACAAAGGGCAGGACATCATTGACAAGACCAAAACCGACGTCATCATCTGGGGCTATCGCGAAGGCGACAAAATCCGCCTGAACTTTCAAACCGACAAGCAATATGAGTATGAAGACAAATCCTTTGTTTCCCTGTTGGACAGTCTCTATATTCCCGCCGTTTCGGAAGCAAACGCCGCCATCTTCCCCAAGGCTCTGCTAAACCTGATACACGGTGCCGTCATCAGCGCCGTCACCCCTCCGGATACGGAAACCAGAATCTACCGCCGCTATCTGCTGAAAAAAATCATCCACGAACTGACCGTAGACAATTCCGCCAAAAATCTTCCCTCGGAATATATGCCTTATATCATGAACTTTCTGGGAATCATCTATCTGAGTTACGCTTATGACCAGGAAAACGGCAGAAACTTCAAAACAATATATAACCTTCTGAATACGGCGCTGAAACATCAGGACATGATTACCAATCCCATCCACTTGGGCTGCATTTATTATCACATCGGCCAGTTATACGATTCGGCTACCATTTACACAACCCGCAACCCGTCAGGATATTTCAAAGGCGCTATCGGCTATTACCGTCAGGCACAAAAATATCTGAGCAAATACAACTATCCTTATGACTACGGTTATATCTCTTATAAATTGGCCGGATTGTTTTTCAATTACTGGAAACAAAAAGAAGACATCCAGGCACTGCGCGATGCCGTGTTCCAGCTCCGCGAAGCTGAAAAAATATATACCTACGCCCTGTTCCCTGCCTTTTGGGCCGAAATACAGGGAAAACTGGGACAAATGCTGGCGCTGCTGGGCAACATCACCAAAAGTACGGAAATCTCGGAAATAGCCATTACCGCTTACCAAAACCGGCAAAAAGTAATCAGCGAAAAAAGATTCCCGCTTCAATGGGGACACCTCCAGGAAAGCATCGGAGAAATCCACTACCAGCTAGGACAAAAAGGCGCCGGCGATTCGCACTTTGAAGAAGCCATGGAATATTTCCACGATGCCCTGTATATGTACGAAAACGCCCAAGATACGGCCGGAATAAAAAAAGTCAAAAACAGCATCAACAAATGCCGTCAACATCTCCGCAATTAAAAACTCTCACAACACCACAGAACATATTTTTATCTTTAGCCGCTGTAAAAGTTCAACACCATCTAGTCCTCCCCCTGAGTAGGGAGAGATAGAGGGGGGATGATTCAAAAAAACAATCTTCACTCATGGCACTATAAAAGTTCGGAGAGTACGTTAGATAGAGTGATTTTAACGGCGGAAGTACCAACTGCTAAGGATAAAAGCAACCAACGTTGCTTTTATCTCTGCAAAGTCTTCGGAACTTCTTGGTAAGCTAGGGAAGCGACAGCAACCGCAGCGAACCTAGACGGCGAAGGTACATAATAGTACGTGAGGACACTTACGACCGGAAAAAATCGCTCTAGATGACGTGCTATACAAACTTTTATGAAAATGTGATATGTGAGTCGAGTAGTAGGCGTCGAGGGTGAAAAAAGCGCAGTGTACAAAATAGTACATGAGCATTTTTTCAACCCGATGACAACGCCCTAATCGACCACAGAGCACGTTTTTATCTGGCGAAGCACTTCCCCTATCACTATCGCTGCCGATATCGCCATATTAATGGAACGGGCTTTAGGATTCATCGGAATAAGCAAACGCGCATCAGCCTGATTATGAACATCTTCCGGCACACCGGCGCTTTCCCGCCCCATTAAAATAATATCATTCGGCTGAAAAGAAAAATCGGTATAAGGTTCGGAAGCGTGCGTCGACATCAGAACAAGCCGGCCGTATTCTTCTGGATGCGCCGCACGATAAGCCCAAAAATCCTGCCATGAATTATGCCGCCGGTAAGACACCTGTTCCAAATAGTCCATCCCGGCCCGGCGCATGGCCTTTTCGTTAAAAATAAACCCGCAGGGCTCAATAATGTCGACGGCAAAGTCAAGACAAGCCCCCAAACGCAGCAACGTCCCTGTATTTTGCGGAATATCCGGTTGAAATAAAGCCAAACGCATAACGAAATCACTCTACCTGACACAATACAAGTTTTTAAACATTGAAGAGGAACAATAACACATCCCCATCCTGCACCACATATTCCTTGCCCTCAGAACGAACCTTTCCGGCCTCTTTGCACTGCTGCTCACCGCCGTATTTTACAAAATCGTCAAAAGCAATGGTTTCAGCGCGGATAAAACCTTTTTCAAAATCAGAGTGAATAATACCGGCACATTGCGGCGCTTTTGAACCCTTAATGAATGTCCAGGCACGAACTTCTTTGGGACCGCAGGTAAAATAAGTTTGCAATCCCAAAATATTATACCCGGCTCGGATAATTTTTGCCAAACCGGTTTCCGTCAATCCCAGAGATTCCAAAAACTCTTTCTTCTCTTCCTCACTGTCCAACTGGGCAACTTCGGATTCTATTGCGGCAGAAATAATAACCGCTTCCGTTCCTTCGGCTTTAGCCCGCTCTTCCACCAGCTTAGAATATTTATTGCCCGTCGCCGCCGATTCTTCATCAACATTGCAAACATACAAAACCGGCTTAGACGTCAACAGCTGCAGCATTTCATACTGCTTATAGGCATCTTTTTCATCCTTGCTCGGCGCGGCTGAACGGGCAGGCTTTCCTTCCCGCAAGGCGTTAATAATCGGTTCCATAACCTGCGCGCGGATTTTAGCTTCTTTATCACCGCCGGTCTGCGCCTTCTTCTTCGTTTGTTCAAAACGCTTTTCCAAAGATTCCAAATCGGCAATCATCAACTCCGTTTCGACAATATCCGCATCACGTATCGGATCAACAGAACCTTCCACATGCGTAATGTTATCATCGTCAAAACAACGCAAAACATGGATAATCGCGTCAACCTCACGAATATTGGCCAAAAACTGGTTGCCCAGGCCTTCCCCTTTGGAAGCACCTTTAACCAAACCGGCAATATCCACAAATTCCAGCTGTGTCGGCGTAATCATCCGCGGATTAACCAGCTTGGTCAACTGATCAAGACGCGGGTCAGGCACGGCAACACGCCCGGTATTCGGTTCAATCGTGCAAAACGGAAAATTTGCCGCCTGAGCCGCAATTGTCTGCGTCAAAGCATTAAACAAAGTCGATTTTCCCACATTCGGCAAACCGACAATACCGCAATTGAATCCCATAAAAAAACTCCTTAAACAAAAACCTGAAATTGCTTTTCCTTATAGCCGATAATATCCCGTTTTTCAACAAAAAAAACCACCGAAAAAACGGTGGTTTTTACACATCTCAGGACCGCGCAATTTCATAAATCTCAACAACCCGCTTATACTTCGGGTTTTGAAACAGCTCCTCTTTGACTTCGGGCAGCAAATCATAACGGCGGATATAACCGAACAGCAAATTACCATACTTGGCAAAGTAAGGATCCTGCGGCATAAACTTATTCGCCTCAACCTCACAAAGCCTATGCTGCCACCTCTGATCAGAACCGATATCTGCCAAAACCCGAAAAAAAGTATCAGTCAAATACCCGTAACGGTCAACAATCCGCAACGCCTCGCCATACAGAAACAAACGCGGCAACAGCTTTTCAAAACGACCGTCATAAAAATTCCGGCAACGCTTTTGCGGATCTGACTTATCGACTTTTTCCAATAAATCAAGAACCTCCTGTTCTGATAAGCAGTCTTTCAACCTTTTTCCACGATTGCCTTTCGGAAAATGACCGCAACAACAGCAATCAAAAGAACTTCCCAAAAAATCAAGTTTGTCCCTAGCCATAATTCTTAAGTTTAATGATGACACAATAATATTTTCAAACTTACTTTCTCAACAAAATTCCCAACCGGTTGGAATATTCGGCAATCCCCTTTTCCAACAAAACCTCTATACTCTCGGCAATCAGTTCTATATTGCCTTCAACAAGCGCCTTATCAGCCTTTGAAAATCCGCCGAGCACATAATTGACCACGTCATTGCCGCTGCCCGCCGGATGCCCGACCCCGATACGAATACGGTTATAATTCGGTGACACGGCCGCATCAATGGACTTAATACCGTTATGTCCGCCGGAACCGCCGCCTAATTTAGCTTTCAGCTTACCGCAGGGCAAATCCATATCATCATGCATAACAACAATATTTTCCGGCAAAATCTTATAAAAATGCGCCGCTTTGACAACGGCATTTCCCGACAAATTCATATAGGTCTGCGGTTTAAGCAAATAAACCTTTTCCCCGCCGATTTTTCCCTCGGCAATCATCCCGTCAAACTTGGCCTTAAAAGGCGCAAAAGAAAACTTGTCATGCAAAACATCTGCCGCCATAAAACCGACATTATGCCGCGTATTGGCATATTCCGCACCGGGATTTCCTAAACCGACAATCAAAAACATCTGTATTCTTTCAAAAAACGGGAGCCAAGCTCCCGAAATCTTTAGCAAAACTCATCATAAAAAAATAAGTTGATAAAGAGGTGTGCTGCGCGGCATAAATTTGACGACGTGTACAACAAACAGTACACGAGGAGAATTTATGCAAGCATGACACCTCTTTTGCGACTTATTTTCTGAGGAAGTCGACGTGCAAAGCCCTATCACTAACCGGATGGAACTGAACATCCTGGCATTTAACGGAATATTTGGTGCCTTCAACGTCTACTTCAATGGCAAACTTGTACAGACCTGCCATATCCAGAGCTTTTTCAACCTGTACCGGGTCAAGACTAATCATAACCGGTTCTTGTTTTCCACCATAGATGACAGCGGGAACGCGTCCTTCACGACGACATGCGCGAGCTGCCCCCTTACCTGCCAATTCACGCTTTTTAGCATTAAAAATTAAATCAGCCATTTTATAAATCCTTTATTATAAATGATACAAACTGCTTTGCGTACCTCCAGGGGTGTCCGCAAAGTAAGCTTTGTTTACATCTTTTTTTACATAATTTCAAGTATTTTTTATACAAAAAAAAGAGGCCGAAGCCTCTTTCTCAATAGTCCGCTTTAGGTTCTACGACGATTTCCTCCGGCGTACAGGAAATAACGGAAACAACCGCTCCGTCGCCAGGGCTGTAGTTTTTGTCAGAATTAACCATTTCTGCCGCAAACACCTCATCGCTCAAAAAAGTGCTGAAATGCCCAAAAACTCGACCGTTTTCAATCTTGTCAACGGCAAAGTCATAATAAGCACTCTTCATCACGCCATAAAAGCGTTCTCTGACAGCCCAAACGGACAACGCGCTTAAAATAATTGCCACCAAAACAAAAACACTCCAAAGCATGCCGCTGCCATCCTGTCGCAAATATTCATAATTATAAACGACACAAAGCACCAAGGCAAAAATCATAGAAACAGCCCATAATGTCCAATGATAATGCTTTTTAAAACTCCAAAACGGATTAACACTCATAACAAACAAAAAATTGCTGACATTTTCCGCAATCAGAATTCCTAAAATAACTTTCCAAGTTTCCATAATAATTAATGCTTAAATTAAGATAATAATAAATAACTGATTGAAAAATATCATCAAAATCAAAAATGTCAAACATAACTTGCACATAGTTTCATATTCGTCAATTTTTCCTCTCTTCGCGAAAAATAATGGTTGAACATGAGAAAAATATATGCTACATTAGATTTGTGATGACAAGTGTGGAGGAAACTATGAAAAGTATCTCAAAAGTAATGTTATTGTCAACTTCGTTCCTATTCCGCTTCGAAGCTGCTTACGCATTGGCCGATGCTGATGCTTTTCCTGCTTTCCAAAGGGATGGTACCCACACACACTACACTACTAACCTCGCTCCTTACCCACACTTGTCACACCCGCGGGAAGCTGGGGCAGCTTCACCCCATCGGTTCGCCGCGGGCTGTTCTGTATATAAGGGAGGCGCGATGCTTACATCGTACCTGCCGTTGGAACAATCCGGTAACCGGCACAATCTTATCCTCCCTTTGAGTAGGGCTGGTGGGAAG
>JAUNPO010000019.1 GCA_030536665.1 Pseudomonadota bacterium | reverse complement strand
ATTTAAGATTAATATTCATGTTTATTCTCCTGTACTTTTTTGTTATTATAACAGGAATGAAAATATAAATCAAATATTAATTTTATTAGATTAAGAAAAAAAATGACAAACAGGCAATAAAGGCGGGCGGATGTTAGTAACCGTATAAGGACCTAAAATATCCCCTTACAGTCACATTCAGCACCAGCGAAAACCTCATCCTGCTTGTAATTTTATTTGCCGTTAGCAATAAATAGCGGCAGCATAAAATCACGGCGCATTATAAGGTTTTCATCGGTGTCCGTTTATTTAATGTTATCTCCTGCTTTGCGCCGCAGCTTTTTGAGCGACACGTAAAGCAAAATCAATGTCGATTTTTCCGTTTTTATCCAAAAATTGATTGGTTTGTAATTTGTTTAAGTCGTTGGGAACCTGTTTTTCTTTTGAAGATTTTTTATCTTGCTCAGATTGTGGCTGGGTGTTTTTTTCATTTTCTTTACGCTCAGCTTCATATAAATTGAAAAAGGCTTTTTTGGCTTCCGGCAAAATATTTTTGGTATCCTTGACTTTGTCTTTCAGCCATTTTTCAAATTCATCAGGGAATTCATTGTTATTTTCCGGCAGAGTTCCATTTTCTTTTTCCTTAAGATACATCTGCATAAAGGCGATTTTAGCTTCAGGTAAAATATGTTTGGCGTCTGTCACTTTTGTTTCGAGCCATTCATTAAAACTTATAGTCATAATTATCGTCCTCCCAAGTGTTTTTTTAATGATGCGAGTTTTATTGACAGGTCAGGATTGTCTTGCTTTTCTTTTGATGTATGATTAACTTTGTCACGTTCGTTCAAACAACGGCTCATTCCAATACCGGCAATATAACTTTTTCTGTCAACTTCCCCTTTGTATACGGGAGCATATTGTTGCATGATTTTTTGCTTGAAGTTTGCGTCGTTTGTCATTTTGTGAGCGCAAATGTAGATTTCGTCTGTGTGCATTTCTTTATCAAAAGATATGCGGGCATTAGCATCGGAAAGATTTTCAAAAATACATTTTTGCATTATAATGTCTGCTTCTAATTGCGCAGCTTTTTTTTCGTTTTCATTTAAAGAAATATAATCATTTTCAAAAAAGTCCTTGGCTTCTCCCGGAAACATCATGTATCCCATAGCGTTTTTTCCTCCATATTGTCTTTATAATTGTAATTATACAATAAAATTCAATACAAATCAATAAGTATTTTGATGAAGTAGACAAAAAACAGCCGTATGTATATATCTGATTTTTATATTGAGTCTGCCGGACAATATGTATATTATCAGGACAGTAAAACGTTTTATGAGATTTTATAAAAAATGGCTGCACCAAAATTTGTACATTTGCGGGTTCATACCGCGTATTCTCTTTCCGAGGGCGCAATTCAGGTTCCCAAGCTGATTCATAAGCTTCATGACCAGGGCGTTTCGGCCATCGCCATGACCGACACCGCCAATATGTTCGGCGGCAAGCCCATCTCCCAATATGCCGCGGACGAAGGGATTAAGCCGATTCTCGGCTGCCAGTTCTATTTCCGCAACCCGGATGCCGATGATGTGCTGAAAAGCAAGGGGCGGACTGTCGAGCCGGATAAAATCGTGCTTTTGGTTATGAATGCCAAAGGCTATGAAAATATCATGCACCTGATGAAGCGTTCGTATTTGGATAATCCCCAACCAACGGAAAAGCCTCAGCTTAAATTATCGGATTTGGAAGAATTAAACGAAGGGCTTATCTGCCTGACCGGCGGTGTCGAAGGGCAGATTGGCCGCCTGCTGCTTGAAAACCGCAAGCCGGAAGCTGATGCGCTGGCTGCCAGACTGAAGGAAATTTTCGGCAATCGGCTGTATATGGAAATAATGCGTATCGGTCTGGAAACCGAAGCCCGAACCGAAGATGATTTTGTGGATTTGGCCTACAAATATGACATTCCGCTGGTTGCGACAAATGAAGCCTTTTTCTTTGATACGGATATGTATGAAGCGCATGACGCTCTGATTTGCATTGCCGCCGGCGAATATGTCGCCAATGAAAACCGCAAGAAATTTTCGCCGAATAACCGCCTGAAATCTGCCGAAGAAATGGCCGAACTGTTCAGCGATATGCCGGAAGCTGTCGAAAATACGGTAAAAATTGCCATGCGCTGTAATTTCCTCTCCGCCAAGGTTGATCCGCTTCTGCCTATCTTTATCTGCCCGGACGACATGAGCCAGGATGAGTATATTGATTATGCCGCCCGCACCGGCCTTGACGAACATATGCGCGACTTTGTTTATTTTGAGGGGATGACGGATGAGCAGCGGCAGGAAATAGACAAGCGTTATTATGAACGTTTGGAGTATGAACTCAGTGTTATCAAAAAAATGGGCTTTCCCGGCTACTTCCTGATCGTGTCGGACTTCATTCAGTGGTCTAAAAATAACGGCGTACCCGTCGGGCCGGGGCGTGGTTCCGGCGCGGGGTCTATCGTCGCCTGGGCGTTAAAGGTCACGGAACTTGACCCGATGAAGCTCGAGTTGCTGTTTGAACGTTTTCTGAACCCCGAACGCGTTAACATGCCTGACTTTGACGTCGACTTCTGTCAGGAAAACCGTTATAAAACGATTGAATATGTGCAGAATAAATATGGCTTTGACCATGTGGCGCAGATTATTACCTATGGCAAACTGCAAGCCAAAAACGTTATCCGCGATGTGGCGCGCGTTTTGCAGATGCCCTATGCGCAGGCTGATAAAATTTCAAAAATGATTCCCCCCGGCGTTCAGGGTAAAAACCCCACCTTGCAGGAATCTCTGGACCAGGTGCCGGAATTGGAAGAAATGCGTGTCAACGACCCGCAGATTAACAAGCTGTTTGACATCGGCATGAAACTTGAAGGCCTGTACCGCCAGTCCGGCATGCACGCCGCCGGCGTTGTTATCGGCGACCGCCCGCTTGACCAGCTTGTGCCGCTGTATAAAGATCCCAAGTCCGATATGCCGGTAACGCAGTATGACATGAAATATGTCGAAGAAACCGGCCTGATTAAGTTTGACTTTTTGGGGTTAAAGACCCTGACCGTTATTAAACGTGCCGTCGACTGGATTAAGAAAACCCGCGGCGAAGATTTGATTATCGAAAAAGTTCCGCTGGATGACAAGGAAACCTACGAGATGTTGCAGCGCGGCGATACCGTTGCCGTCTTCCAGTTCGAATCTGACGGTATGAAAGACGTTCACCGCCAGATAAAACCTGACCGTTTTGAAGATTTGGTCGCTATCGTGTCCCTGTATCGCCCGGGGCCGATGGACAATATTCCGACTTACATCAAACGCAAGCACGGCGAAGAGCAGATTACCTATCTCCATCCGTCATTGGCGCCGATTCTTGATGAAACCTACGGCATTATGGTTTATCAGGAACAGGTTATGAAAATTGCGCAGGTTTTGGGCGGCTATACCATGGGCGGTGCGGATAAGCTGCGTAAGGTTATGGGTAAAAAAATGCGCGACGAAATTCCGAAACAGCGCAAATTGTTTACCGAGGGCGCCGTCAAAAACGGCATTGAGGAAGGAACGGCGGCGGCTATCTTTGACCAGATGGAGAAATTTGCGTCATACGGCTTTAACAAGTCGCACGCGGCGGCTTATTCCCTGATTTCTTACCGTACCGCTTATCTCAAGGCGCATTATCCGATTGAATTCATGTGCGCGGTTATGTCGCTGGATATTACCAATACCGACAAGCTCCAGTTCTTCAAGGAAGAAGTGAAAAAAATGGGGCGCAAGGTGTTGAAGCCGGACATTAACAAATCCGGTTCCGATTTCGTGGTTGAAGACAATCATGTCCGCTATGCGCTGGGTGCCATTAAAGGCGTAGGCGAAGCCAATATGCGGTCAATCGTTGCCGAGCGGGAAGCGCATGGGCCGTATAAAGATATGTCGGATTTTATTCACCGGACGGATGCCAAGCAAATCAACCGCCGCCAGATGGAACAGCTGATTAAGGCCGGCGCCTTTGACTGTCTGGAGAAGAACCGCGGCAAACTGTTTGCCAATGTTGAGTTGATTATGCGCCATATTTATTCGTCAACCGAAATGAAAAACAGCGAGCAGACTTCCCTGTTCGGAACTGAAGAACTGACGTCCAAAGTCAAGCTGGCCGACAAACCGGATTGGCCGGAGTTGGAAAAGCTGCGTTTGGAAGCAGAGGCCATCGGCTTTTATCTGTCCGCGCATCCTTTGGACAGCTACGGCAAGGGGATGGAAAAACTGGGAATTAAAAGCAGCGTCGAAGTCTTCCGTAATATCAAGGCCGGAGATACGATTCGCGCCAAATTGGCCGGCTGTGTTACCAGTTTCCAGAAACGCATCAGTAAATCCGGCAACAAATATGCCTTTTTGGGGCTTTCCGATACCAGCGGCAGTTTTGAAGGGCTGTTATTTTCAGAGGCAATGGTTCGTTATGAAGATGTCATCAATTCCGGGCTGCCGCTGTATGTCAGCGTCACGATTGACAAACAGAGCGAAGACGCCAATCCCCGGGCAATGATTAATGTTGTCGAAACTTTGGACAAGGCTGTTTCCGAAGTGTCAAACGGTCTGATAATCAACGTCAACAACGCCGAAGCCGTCAGCGGGCTGAAAGATATTTTGGGACATGATAGAAATGGCAAAAATAAGATTTATATTGTGCCTGATAACGATGAATGGGATATCCGCATTGAATTGCCGGGGGGGTTTGCTTTTGCCGACAGTGATTTTCTGAGCCGTATCCGCAGTATTCCCGGCGTAACCTCGATTAAGGAGATATAAGCTTATGTCTTTGCGCGAAAAACTTGATGATTTTTATACCAAATATATTTTGGGCGTGGGCGAAAAAAAGGAAGATGAGGCTCTTGTCAGTATTCCGCTGAGGATAATCATTTTTTCTCCTTGGGGGATTATGATTGAAAAACTGCGTCCTTTCATGCGTTTTGCCGTAATTTTTGCCGTGCTTTTGTCTTTGCTGTCTATAGTCGGCGGCGGCGCTTATGTCTGCCGTTTTAACAACGAGAGCCTGAGTGTCGGCTTTTATTGCCGGAGCAGCCTGCTTGCCTATTTTGCCGATATTTTGCTGTATTGGGGCGGCTTGTCTTTTTTTGCGATCGCCTGGCGGCAGGTCTTGGTCGGCAATCCCTTCTCCTTGAAACAGGTGTTTTCTTCCGTTCGCGCCGGCGCAAAGTTCTTTTTCCTGAGCCTGGCATTTCTTTTGGCCGGGATAATCCCCTTGCTTTCCCTGTTTATTTTATATATCAGGGTGCCCAATCCCGATTGGCGGATAGAAGTGGCATTTTTTGCCGTTGTTTCCCTGGGATTTTTTGTACCGTTTATCGCTGTACGTTTTCTGTCGCTTGTGCCTTTTGCCTTAAATGATGAAAAAATGCCCCGCTTATGGCAGGTATGGCAGCGCAGCCGCGGCAATATGCTGCGCATCTTAAGCTCCCTCTTTTTGCTCCTTGTCGGAATTATCTTCTTCTCAAGCGGCTTCTGGCAGAACTTTCAAGGCATTGCCGGAAACATAAATCTTTATGCCGCTTCGGTTATCGAATTCCTGTATAACTTTTTCAGCCTGTTTTTTATGGCTGTCTTTCTCAATCACTGCTTTATTCAAAAGAAGTTTCTTTTTGACGAGCAGCCGGGCGGTGATGAACAAGTTGCTAACGGTTAAAATAGTCTGTTGTTGTCTTTTTGACCGTTTCCAGATAATGCTTGGACGATTTCGGCGAGCCGTGATAAGCCAGAGAAAAACTGGTAACCAGAAAGCCGAACGGATTGGCAATGGCATCTTCGCGGCTTTTGAACGGAATTGTCGTAAAGCCGATTCTCAGCGTTGCCCGCCAGAAGTTGACAATCGGGAAATTATATTCCGGCAGATAATCCAGCGTTTTGAACTGAACCAGCCACAAACCGCGCGACAACGGGCGCGTCCACTCTATTTCCACATCGCGGCGCAGCCCTTTTTCCCGGAACTGCATCACATTATAGGCGATGTCATTCTTGGCAAAATCCTCATAAACCGGAGAGCTTGAATACCAGTAAATCGTTGAACCGCGTCCCCAGCGGCTGATGAGTTCGTCATAATCTGAAGAAATCAGAAAACGCAGCATGATATATTCGTTGATGTGCTGTTCCGCGACCAGATCGCCGACCGGCATTCTGACTTCTGCCGGTTGAACCTGCTCCAGCTGGCTGAAATATTTGTTAATCTGAAAAAGCTGGGGAGCAACGCTGCGCTGCGGCAACAGAACATAAATCGTGCTGGCCAGCATCATATTAATGCAAATGCTTAAACAGGCGCAGATAACCAATACGCGCGACGTCCACAGATAGCGCCTCTCCGGCATGGCGTTGATATGAACGCGTTCGGGATAATAGCCGAGCCGGTCGGGGCTTTCTTTTTCACGATATTTGAAAATGGTATGAAAAATATCCAGCATTGTCGCTATTTCCTCATATAAATATGCTTTTTCATTAATATTTTTACATGAAAGTTGAATAAAAGCAAATAAATACTACCCATGTTGAATTTATTGATATAAATATATAACATACAAAAAGTGTATAAAGGGTTTAGATTATGAACAAAAAGCTTTTATCCGTTCTGGCCGCATTCGGTATCTTAATATCTTGTTCCTACCAACAGGAGGCGTATACGCCCCATCCTGAGGCCGAAGCCGTGAAAGAGCAGTTAAAAGACCGGCGCCTGGGGCAGGAAGCCGAAAAGCAGCCGGGAATAAAAAAAGCCCGTAAACCGGCACCGGGGCCTGTATCGGCTTATTATTCCGACTGGGACGCGGCAGTGCGTGTCGATGTCGACTTGCAAAATATGTATCAGGCAACACCGAGCAAAATTGAAAAGCCGATAGATATGTATATGGCAATGGCCTTGGCCTTAAAATATAACTATACCCGCCGTTTGGCCTCATATCAGCAAAGCCTGCTGGAAGCCGGAACGGTTCCTTACGGCAAGTTTCCCGAAATCCTGACACAGGCCGGTTATTTGAATGCGCCGAACTCCGAGCATTTGAACTCTGATTTGAAAGTCGCCTGGAACGTCTTGGATATGTCTTCGATTTACTATCAGGTTAATGATAAAAAATATCAGGCGAATGTTTCTTTTGAAGAAAGCCGCAAAGTTATTCACAATATTTTGCAGGAAACCCGCAATTTGTACTGGAAAACGCTGGCCGCGCAAAGGCTTATCCCGGTACTGGATGAAATGATTGAAAATTTAACCCTGCAGGTTGATGAGATTAATTCTCAGGCCAGACAATATGCCGCCGAAGGCAAAAGCCTGTCAACCGAGGAGCTGGTCAGCAAGCGTAAATATATGGATGCCATAAAGAAGGCTTCTGAACTGAAACGCGAAATGGAAGATTCCGAAACCAAACTGGCTTCATTCATGGGCTTCCACCCGTCAACGCAATATCATCTGGTCGGTTCCGAATATGGCAATTTTGCAATTCCCGATATCAAAGGCAATCTGTCTGACCTGGAATGGCTGGCGCTGACCAACCGTCCGGAGTTAAAAGTCTATGATATCGGCATTAATGTCAATAATCTCAAAATTCAGGTGAAAGACTTGGCTGATCCGGGGATTAACAAATATAAAAAAGATCCGAATTACTATAACAAACTGTGGTCTAAAAAAGCGCGCGAAGTCAGTATGAGCGTTTTTGAAGACAACACCAAACAAGTTAATCAGACGGACTTCATTGCTTTGCGCCGTCAACGGATAACGGCAATTGTTCTCAGCCAGGTATATGTCGCTTGGGCGCAGTATATGTCTGCGGTTGAAGATTATGAAATCAATATGGAAATCGCCAATACGTCTGAAAACATCGCGGAAGACGTTACGATACAAAACGGCAGCTTTGCCGAAAAAAGCAAGCTTGAAGCCGCCCGTGCCATTGACGACGAAACCAAGGCTTTCTTGGCTTATGCCGATGTGCAGGACGCTTTGGGCAATCTTTATGCTTCTTTGGGGCTGGATGCGCTGCCTTATTATATGTTGAGCGAAAAACCGTCAAGCATAGCGCTGTATTTGCGTGATGTTATGGAAAAATGGCGTGACGGCGAATTTCTGCCGGATAACCGTCCGTATCTGTTGGCTGTCCCGACCAAACGCCCGCCGGTTAATATGACGTCGCCGGATTTGGTGCCGGATATCGAAGTGCAGGCCGGCGAACGCTTTAATATCACTTTGCCGCATGCCGTCTTTGACCGTTTGAATCTGAAAGGGCGTATTACGACGAAAGCCGGCTTGGTTGATGACAGCGCGTTGCCGAAATGGATTACTTATGATGAAGATTCTTATACTGTAAGCGGTGTGGGAATGCCTTCGGATGTCGGCGAGTATAATGTTAAGATTTATGTTGCCGATGAAACCGGAAATGTGGGCTACATAACATTCAAAATTAAGGTTAATGAATATTATGTTCCGTCAATGAATGTCCGCGGTGCCGGTAAAAACAGCAAGGCGGAGGTGCTGAAACGCTGCACCGGGCCGGATTGCTCTGATGCTTATATGTATGAAAGCAAAACAGAGCTGGAGCCTTTTTAATAGTAACAAAAGCCGGGAAAATATCCCGGCTTTTTATGTAAAATAATTTTTATCTTCTATACGGCAGATGTTTAGGCCTTTGCGTCACTCTCCTTTGTCTTTTTTTTCTCCAATATATAAAATTAGAATTTGATTAAGACTGGAGTTTTGTTATAATAATCAAAAACAAAGGAGCTCGATGATGAATATCAAATTTTTTCTGATAGGGATGAGTTTGTCTTTATTTCCAAATCAACTCTGCGCGCAATATGTTGAAACTGATTGCCCAAGATTGGGATATATATCGCCGGAAAGATGTGGCAATGGCCTGAAGTGTCCGTTCGGCGAATATTGGAATTGTCCGAAGGTCATAACAAAAGCTATTCCGGGCCAATGCAATGGTTATGCTGAGAATTGCAAAATTGGCGATATTTTGAATAGCGACGGAACTTGTTCCGGCGCAAAAGAAAAGGATAAAATCCCTCTTGGAGTCGTAATTGTTATCAAAGATAAATGCGGTTGGGCTATGACCGCCAGTCCTATTCAACGAGGAATAAAGAAGCAGGATGCTTCTGATGATATGACGGCTTTGCCTGACTATTCATTATGGCGAGCGGTGATTAACGATTATGACGCTTGCGGAAATACAAAAAAGATAATTCAGTCGCGGGATAGGTTGCTATACCCAGTTATCTGGCGCATTATGACCTACGCGCCCGCTGAGGCAATTGAAACAAGAGGAAAATGGTGTTTGCCGTCGGCCGGAATGTTAAAAAGCCTCTATGTGAATCTGGACGCGATTAATAAGGGAATTTCCAAGATTGACGGAACGGAACTTGTAAATGATAATGAACATATTTGGTCGTCAACAAGAACGTTGCCCGGTTGGGTTTGGTATTTTTGTACGGAAAACGACAGCCGTCAACATCTCTGGCATAACGGTGTAAAATACGGAAGCTGTAAAGACGATATTTATAATCGGGCTGTGGTTAGAGGTGTAATTGAGTTTTAATGCTTATGATGTGTCGATGGATTCTGTGGAAAACATGTGGATAGAGGGAATATTAGGAAAGGATATAATTTATTGAAAATAAAAGAAAAAAATAAGACGTTTTTTTCGTTAACAAACTTATCCACTAGCTTAAAAATAAAATATCCAAGTTTTAGAGTAAGATAGCCGAGTCAAGAGGAAAAATACAACTTTTATCTCTTGTTCTGAAATTATATTCAGGCAATATATAAGCCATAAAAACAACTCCGGTTAACAAATCAAAAAAATTGTGCAATACTATATATAGGGCGTTTACATTTATTTAACACTATATATAGTATGCTTATAACAAATTTTGATAAAATGTTTAACTTACTGAAACTAAAAGAAAAATAAGGAAAGCTTGTTCGAAATGTCTGAAAACACCTATTCAATGCCCCCGATTGCAAACAAGGAGATAAAAGTCGAGAGCGTAACTAAAAGAGACGGCACATTGGCTCCGTTTGACAGCTCAAAAATTTATAACGCGATTCTCAAAGCCGGAACATCTACTGCTGAGTTTGGCGAACAGGAAGCCTGGCTGCTGACGGCGCAGGTTTTGAAAGTTGTGGAGCATAAATTTTCAGAGTCTTTGCCGACAATTGAACAGATTCAGGATATTGTTGAACAGGTTTTGATTTCCGCCAACTATTTTGCAACGGCCAAGGCCTATATCTTGTACCGCGACCAGCGTCAGCGGACACGCAATGACCAGAAAGTTATGGTTGATGTTGAAAGCTCTATCAATGAATATCTGGAAAAACTGGACTGGCGCGTTAATGCCAATGCTAACCAGGGGTATTCAAACGGCGGTTTGATTTTGAATGTTTCCGGTAAGGTAACGGCAAACTACTGGCTGAGCCACGTTTATCCGGCAAATGTCGGCGAGGCGCACCGCAACGGTGATATCCATATTCACGATTTGGACATGCTGGCCGCATATTGCGCCGGTTGGTCTTTGAAAAACCTGTTGCATGAAGGCTTTAACGGCGTTCCCGGAAAAACTGAAGCCGGGGCACCGAAGCACTTGTCTTCCGCTGTCGGCCAGATGGTCAACTTTATGGGAACTTTGCAGAATGAATGGGCCGGCGCTCAGGCTTTCTCTTCCGTCGATACATATCTTGCGCCGTATATCCGCAAAGACAATATGAAATATGAAGACGTTGAACAGTGCATTCAGGAATTGATTTACAATCTGAACATTCCTTCCCGCTGGGGTTCTCAGACGCCGTTCACCAACTTTACTTTTGACTGGGTTTGCCCGGAAGATATGCGTGATAAACATCCGCTTATCGCCGGTGAGGAACAGCCCTTCACTTATGGTGAATTAAAAGAAGAAATGCACATGATTAACAAGGCCTATATGACCGTCATGATGAGAGGCGATATTAAAGGCCGTCCGTTTACTTTCCCGATTCCGACTTATAACATGACGCCGGATTTCCCCTGGGAAGATGACAACACGGAACTCTTGTTTGAAATGACTGCCAAATACGGCTTGCCTTATTTTCAAAACTTTATCAATTCCGTTTTGAAACCGGGACAGATTCGTTCAATGTGCTGCCGTCTGCAGCTTGACCTGCGCGAACTTTTGGCTCGCGGTAACGGCTTGTTCGGTTCTGCCGAACAGACTGGCTCCATCGGTGTCGTGACATTCAACTGCGCCCGTCTGGGATATGTTTACAAAGGGGACGAAAACGCTTTGTTTGCCCGTGTTGACGAACTGATGGACATTGCCCGCACTTCTCTTGAAATCAAACGCAAGGTCATTCAGAGATTGATTGACGGCGGCCTGTTCCCGTTCACCAAACGTTACCTTGGCACTCTGCGCAACCACTTCTCGACAATCGGCGTTAATGGTATCAACGAAATGATTCGCAACTTTACCAACGACGAACACAATATTGCCGATCAGTGGGGACAGGACTTTGCCGTTAAGTTCTTGGATTACATCCGCGCCAAAATGGTCAAAATTCAGGAAGAAACCGGTCATATGTATAATCTTGAAGCAACACCGGCAGAAAGCGCGACAACCCGCTTTGCCCGTGAAGATAAAAAACGCTACAAGGATATTATCCAGGCCGGAACAAAAGAAAATCCGTATTATACAAACTCTTCTCAGCTCCCGGCCGGTTATACCGATGATCCGTTTGAAGCTCTTGATTTACAGTCAACGCTCCAGACCAAATATACCGGCGGTACCGTTCTTCACCTCTATATGGGACAGCGTATCTCCTCGGCAAAAGTCTGCCGCGATTTGGTCAGAAGAGTTTTGACAAACTATCGTCTTCCCTACATCACCATTACCCCGACATTCTCAATTTGTCCGAAGCATGGTTATATTTCCGGGGAACACAAATACTGCCCGATTTGTGACGAGGAAAAAAAGGCAGAAAAAAGATTAGCAGCTTCTAAAAAAGACGTTGCCTAAGGTCAATTATTTAATTTATTTTACTTGGAGAATTAAAATGAACAACACAATTAATTTTGAAGAAATCAGATTAAGTGACGAAGAAAGACAGCCTTGTGAAGTATGGACCAGAGTAATGGGTTACTTCCGTCCGGTTTCTGAATTCAACGTTGGTAAGAAGTCTGAATTCTATTCTCGCAAATGCTTCTGCGAAAGCAAAGCTGTAATTGACCTTGAAAAATACGAAATTGCTGCTGAATAAGCTTTTGCTGGCTTAAGAAAAACGCCGGGTTGCAGGGCTTGTAATCCGGCGTTGTCTTATGTGAACGGAATTTTAGGAGTAGGGGAATGTCAAAAAAATTATTGGTCGGCGGCGTCGAAACCTTCAGCATGGTTGACTATCCGGGACAGATGGCCGCTGTTGCCTTTTTGCAGGGCTGCCCATGGCGTTGTCCTTTTTGTCATAATGCCGATTTGCAGAAAATCGGTAAAGAAACCGGATTCGTTTGGGAGAAATTTGTTGATTTTTTGAAAGAGCGCCGCGGAAAACTGGATGCCGTTGTTTTTAGCGGCGGCGAACCGCTGGTGCAGGATGCGCTGGCTGACGCCGTTGCCGAGGTAAAAGAATTAGGCTATAAAATCGGTATCCATACCGGCGGTTTTCGTCCTGAACTGTTTAAAAGAATCCTGCCTGAGGTAGATTGGGTCGGTTTTGACATTAAAACGCCGCTGAAGGCTGAAAGATATGATACCGCTGTCGGGCAGAAGCATTTTGACAAAGTTATGGAAAGTCTTAAAGCTTTGGTCGCTTCGGGAAAAAGCTATGAATGTCGTACAACCTGCGACCCGCGGTTATTGTCAGTAGCGGATATTTATACGATTGCCGATGAGCTTAAAGCGCTGGGCGTCAAAGAATATTATCTTCAGCAATATCGCCCGATTCCAAGCGATAAAACATCGACGGAAGCGGATTGTGAAAAATTTTTTGATGATAAAGATTTGCAGCTTTATCTTAAGAAAACATTTAAAATTTATGATGCCAGAAAATAACCCCTTATTTCCTTGACTTTTTCTGAAAAAAATGTCTAATAGACATGAAGTCTTATTATTAAAAAATAAATAATTATGAAAACATTTGTAGAATTTGCCTCAATTGAGGAGTTGGCTCAGCACATTGCAGACAGCCACCAAAACGAGAGTTATACCGAGCACGAAGGCGTTGTTTATCCGAATATCGCATCTGCTTATCTCATCGCTTCGCGTGTCCGGGATTTTAACCAGCGTCATCGTTTGGCCAATATTCCTTATCCTGAATTAAAAACCAGAATAGAAAAGGAATATACCCAAAAACGTCAAAGTGCGCCGCAAATCCTGGAAAAGATTTTGATTGATAAAATCTGTGGCTGCCGGGAATTGTGTCAGGAGTTTCTTGCTCATCCGGCCGAAGCTTATCAAACGGAATTCGGTCTGACGCTTCAAAAAATCTACAAAAAGGTTAAGGATCGTTCTGACGTCCGTTACCGCTAAAGAAAAAGGCTCAGTTTTTTACTGAGCCTTTAATTTTATCTTGCCGGACGCTTGGTAAAACCGGCAGGTTTGTATTTTGGGCGCCCGGTGCTGTTATTATCAAAATCACGGGCTTTTTTAAACTTGCTTTTTCCGTCGAACTTGTTGCCGTCTTTTGGTGGGCGGCGGTCACTGCGAGAATTGTGCTTTTGAGCAAATTTAGACGGTCGGCTGTATGGTCTGGCTTCCTTTTCCGCGCGTTTTTCAATCAGAACTTTCGGCTCCTTGACTTTAACTTCAACGTTTTCCATCTTTTTCATCATTGCCAGGCGGTTTTTGTTGACGGAAAAGCCAAAGCTGCCGAGATTGCGGCCCAATGTAAAGTAATGTCCGTGGGCAAAGGCCAGCAGGCCGGTTTTTTCAATCCAGAACTTGCCTTCGCTGTCGATATATTTATCATCAACATTAACGGCGACAATTTCCGCCAGAAACATATCGTGTGAACCAAAGCTGCGTATTTCTTTGACCTTGCATTCAATGGAAACGGGGCTTTCCGCAATCTGTGGCGCCTTAACCTGAGAGGAGGGAAGCGGCGTCAGTTCCGTTTCTTTAAATTTATCCGTATCCCGCCCGGACTTGACGCCGCAGAAATCGGCAGCCGTTACCATTGACAGGGTTGGCAGATTAATGACAAATTCGCCGCTCTCTTTAATAATGCCGTGAGAATAGCGGGAAGGCCGGATTGAAACATAAGTCATCGGCGGTTCGCTGTTAATAATACCGGTCCAGGCCGCGGTCATGACGTTAGGATGCTCCGTTGTGCCGCAGGAAATCATTGCCGGCGGAACGGGATAAAGCATTGTTCCGGGTTTCCATGTAATCTTTGTCATTTTTTCCTCTTTTCTCAAATTATAAATTAAACCTAAACTACCCCAAGAATGTCAGCCATGCAATAATTTATTTTTTTAATTTTTCGAAAAACAAAAAGTTGTTTTATTTGCCTTCCTGTGTTATACAGGGCTAAATTTGACTGGAATAAGAGATTTGTTTATGGATATTGCAGATTTGATGCCGAGCATTAAAAAGCTCGTTGCTTATGATTACAAGGATATAAAAAGTCCGCTTTATGAAAATATCATAACGGAAATTTTAGTCGGTGTTCATCCGACGCCCAAACCGCAGCTGATACAGGTTGGCGGAATTCCCGGTGCGGGAAAGAGTACTTTTTGCCGGCAAATGCAGTTTCCCGGAGCTATATATCTGAGCTTTGACGAAGTAATGGAAAGCATTCCCGATTACCGGCGGGATATTTATGTGCTGGGCGGTGCCGAGGCTTTCATGAAATGGGAAATGCCTGCGCGGGTTGTGGGCTATGAAGTTCTGCGCCGTGCCGTAATCCGCAAGTTGAATATCTTTTTTGAACACAGCGGCGTTAATGATGCGCATATTGAACTTTTTAAAAATGTAAAGCTGTTGGGATATAAGACTGAAGTCGATTATATTTTATGCAATACACAGGTGGCATATAAAAGAACCCTGATCCGGGAGAAAGCAACCAGACGCCACACGCCTAAGGAATTGATAGAGCAGCGGGCCGCTTTGATAGACAAGTATATTGGCCAGTATAAAAAAATTGCCGACAAAACTTTTATTTATGACAGCACAACCAGTGAACTGATTTTGAAAGAGCGGGATTTTACGGCTTATTATTAAGGCCGAAAGAAAAATGCCCGCCATATCCCGTTCCGATTCGCCTGCCGATTGAAAGCAAAAGTTTTTCCAGCGCGCGGCGTTGTTCCGTCAGAGAAAGTGAAGGCGTCGGTTTTCCCGGATAAAGTTCATAAAATTTACAGTAATTTAAATCCGTGACATTGGGCATAATGACATTGGCGCCGCTTTGCAGGGCCATAAGCCTGCCGTTGGGACGCAGGGCTTCCATGGCTGTCGTTGCCGGAATGTTAATGTCCGGCAGAAGAAGGCGGGTAATCGCCATTGTTTTGAGGGACAAGGCAAAGGCGCGTCCTTTGACGTCTTTCAGCGGTGTATCCGGATGCGGAATAAAAGGCCCGATGCCGGCCATATCAACATTTATGTTTTTAAAAAACAAAATGTCGTCGGCAATCGAGGATAAACTCTGCTCCGGCAGACCGACCATAGAGCCGGAACCGACTTCATAACCGGAAGCTCTCAGGTCATCCAGACAGCGTTTGCGATTTTCCCAGCTCATTCCCGGATCCAGACGGCGGTATAAATCTTTGTCGGTTGTTTCAATGCGCAAAAGATAGCGGTCGGCACCGGCAGCTTTGTATGCGGCGTATTCTTCAAAGCTTTTTTCTCCGATGCTGAGCGTAACGGCAATGTCTGATTTTTTTATTTCACGGATAATGTATTGCAGCCGCTCCACGGTGTAGTAAACATCTTCGCCGGATTGCAGAACAACCGTTTTATAACCGGCTTCGGCAGCATTCTGCGCCAAACGGATAATGGCATCCGGAGCAATGCGATAACGTTGCACGGCATGATTATCGCGACGGATGCCGCAATATAGACAGTTGTTGCGGCAGTAGTTTGAAAACTCGATAAGCCCGCGCAGTTGAACGTCGTCACCGACAAATTTTTTTCTTGTCCGATCTGCAGCCGCAAATAAATCAGCTCCGTTATATTCCGGCTGAAGCAAAGTCACAATTTCATCCTTGGATAAAAGATGCGTTTCTTCGGCTTTTTTTATAATATCTGCGTAAGTCATTTTATTCCGGCAACTCTAAAACCGTATCCTGATTTGTTCTTACCGTTGATATCCTATTCAAAAAAGGTCAGGTTTACATAACAAAAAAGCACCTCAAAGGTGCATTAAAAATATCTGGTGCGCTAGGCCGGAATCGAACCGGCACGTCCTTGCGGACAACAGATTTTAAGTCTGCAGCGTCTACCTGTTCCGCCACAAGCGCCTCTGTTTTTACATTTCTTAACATCGAATTTATACATACAAAAATTCATAAATGCAACATAAAACTTGTTTTTTTTACAAAATAGATTAATCTGAAAACGGTAAATAATAGTTTTTCTTAAACGTTCAGGCTGTTGCGGCAGTTGACAGCGTCACGGCACCGGCACCCGTTTAAGGTTTTTATAAAGGATTAAAATAATGAAAACTTTCGATATTTCTTGGCGTAGATACCTCTTGCCGAATATCCATAATGAAGGCTGGAAATTTGTCGGTGTCTTTGCCGCGGTTTCTGCCGTTTTGGCGATGATTTGGTCGCCTTTGGGCTGGCTTGGTCTTATACTGACCGTATGGTGCTTCTATTTCTTTCGCGATCCGGAGCGCATTGTTCCTGAAATTGAGAACGCAGTGGTTTCTCCGGCTGACGGTATTGTGCAGATGATTGCCGATGTTAACGGTCCTGAAGAGCTGGGGCTGGAAAAGCAGAAATTTACCCGTGTCAGCATTTTTATGAGTGTTTTTAATGTCCATGTCAACCGTGCGCCGACTGAAGGAAAAATTACCAAAGCAGTTTATGTTCCCGGAAAATTTTTGAATGCGACACTGGATAAGGCCAGCAAAGACAATGAACGTCAGCTTCTGGCAATGAAAACCAAAAACGGGCAGGACATTGCTTTTGTTCAAATTGCCGGATTGGTTGCCCGCCGTATTGTTTGCGATGCCGCTGCCGGACAGGAATATAAAACCGGAGAGCGTTTTGGCATGATTCGTTTCGGCTCGCGTTTGGATGTTTATCTGCCTTTGGGAACAAACCCGCAGGTCGCCTTGGGACAGACCATGGTTGCCGGCGAAACAATTATTGCCAACTTAGGCAGTGAAGCTCCTGAAGTTAAGGGAGTTGTCAGATAATGGATAAAAATAATATAAAGCAGCAGCCTGCCGGCCATCGTCTGAGCGGGTTGCCTTTTCGTAAGATTGCACCGAATATCGTGACAATGCTTGCCCTTTGTTCCGGTGTAACATCTATCCGTTATTCCGTTCAGGAAGACTGGGTTAAAGCTGTCGTCTGTATCTTTCTGGCAGCCTTGTTTGACGGTCTTGACGGACGCGTGGCCAGAATGCTGAAAGGATCGACAAAGTTTGGCGCTGAGCTTGATTCTCTGTCTGATTTTGTAAGTTTTGGCGTTGCGCCGGCAATCCTGATGTACCAGTGGACATTGTTTGACTTTCCCCGTTTCGGCTGGTTCTTTTGTCTGCTGTTTTCAATTGGTATGGCTATGCGTTTGGCGCGTTTTAATACCATGTTGGATGATGAGCCTCAGCCGGATTACTGGCATAACTTCTTTGTCGGCGTCCCTGCACCGGCAGCCGCGGCACTGGGAATTACGCCGATTATGATTTCTTTCGACTATCCGGAGTTGGCTTGGTTGCATGATAACTATTTTTGTGCCGGCGTAATGTGCGTCGTCGCCTTGCTGATGGTTAGCCGCATTCCGACAATTTCTACCAAAAAATGGCGGGTCCCGACATTTATGTTTGTTCCCCTGATGCTGATTGTTGCTTTATTTGCAACGTTTATTATCAGCAATCCGTGGCTGACACTGGGAACCATGGTTGCCGCTTATGCCGTTTCGATTCCTTTTGGCGTTTTGTTCTTTTTAAGCGCCAAGCGGGCCTATGAGCAGAACCATAGATAGAACAAAAAAGGTGTTAGAAAAATCTAACACCTTTTTTCTTATTTTCTTGAAACCCATATTTTGGCTCCGCGTTTTCCCTTGATGTAAACATAGTTGCCATCAATCTTTTCTCCTGATGCAAAAATTTTCAAAACATCCTCAGCCGTAATAATTTTTTGATTTTCGGAACGGATGTTAATGCCTTTGTAAACATCCCCGTCTTTTCTGGCCCAGTAAATCATTTTTTTTGAAAAATTCTTCCGTGTCCTGCTCTGCAAAAGAATAGTCGCTTTACCCTTTGTTTCCGGATAAATGCTGTCAAGAATATCTCTGGCGGCATCTTCAAAGGGAATACGGATTATTTTAACAATTCTCAGCATACCGTTCTCTTCAATAAGCCTTAAATAGGCCCCCAGATAATTGTTGCGGCGCTTTTGACAGACAATGTCTATGTCGTTAAAGCTGATGTGGACGGCATTGGCAAATTTTTTGCAGCCCTTCTTTTTTATGCCGGATTTAATTAAAATTCCGGCATAGGTTGACTTAGATGTTTTTACAGCCCAAACTGTAAGCGTTTTGTTGTTTGGCTGCGTTTTTGATAATAAGTCATAAATGACGTAAATCTGCGCCTTGTTATCCGGAATGGCCTGCGCGGCTTTGTTGCCTTTCAGTAAAAGTTCTGTTGCTCTTGCCTGAGATTCGATTAAAATATTAGTTTCCATACATATAATGATTTTAATAATAAAAAAAAATAATATAACGATAAATAACAGGCTATAAGATATCTACTTCAAAGTCAATCTGCGAAACAAAAAATCTCCCGGGATATATAACCGGGAGATAAAAGAATATTATTTTTTTTCTTGTTTTTTAGGCCTTCCTTTGGGCGCATATGGATTGCCGGTTTTTCTGACCGTAATCCGCAGCGGAATCCCGCGCATATCAAACACTTCCCTCATATTGTTTGTCAGATATCGTAAATAAGCTTCGGGAAGCCCTTCAGGATTGCTTGAAAAGATATAAAACGAAGGAGGCCTGGTCTTGGCCTGAGTAATATACCGCAGTTTTATACGCCTTTTGTTTTTGCCGAGCGGTGGCGGATAATTATCAATCATATCCTGAAACCATTTATTAAGCGGCGCAGTCGGAATACGCAAATTCCAACGGTTATAAACTTTCAAAACCGCACTCATTAGCTTGTCCAGCCCTTCTTTTTTTAGGGCTGAAATGGTAACGGTCGGAATGCCTTCGGCCTGTGTCAGGGAGGTCTGCAGTTTATAATTCAGCTTATCCAGAGCTTCCTGCCTGTTGGCAATATCCCATTTGTTTACGGCAATAACCAAAGCGCGCCCTTCATCAAGAACCTTGCGGGCAATGGTTAAATCCTGCTTGTCCAAAACGGCATCGGCATCCAAAACCAAAACGACAACCTGAGCCATAAAGGCAGCGTGTTTCGTACTTGCCGCCGACATTTTTTCCAGTGAATCCGAAATTTTGGATTGCCGCCTTAAACCGGCCGTATCGACCAGATTAATTTTGTGCCCCCGCCATGCCCATTGAGATGTGATGGCATCTCTGGTCACGCCGGCTTCAGGTCCGGTGAGCATCCGCTCATCATTAAGCAGGGCATTGACTAACGTTGATTTTCCGACATTAGGCCGGCCGACAATGGCTAATTGAATAGGACGTTTTTTGTATTCTTCATCAATTTTGGCGTCAATTTCTTCTTGCGTCAGATTAGAGTTTTCTTCCTGAATTTTCTGGTCTTCTTCCTCAAATGATAAATCTTCCTCTTTATCATACTCTTTCAGACCGGCATACAAATCTTCCAACCCCAGACCATGTTCGGCTGAAAAGGGAATAGGCTGTCCCAAACCCAGTTTATAGGCTTCGTGAATGCTGTCTTCCTGTGTTTTCCCTTCGCACTTATTGGCCAGAAGAATAACCGGCTTGTGGCTGGCGCGTACCAATCCGGCCAAATGCTCGTCATAAGGATGAAGCCCTTCTCTGGCATCAAATAAAAACAGGCAGACGTCAGCATCTTCAATGGCTTTCTGCGTTTGCAGCCACATTCTTTGTTCCAGATTGTCTTCCGTAGAAAACTCATAGCCGGCAGTGTCTATAATCTTCAATTTTATATCATGAAGCTTGGCATCTGTTTCTTTTCTGTCCCGGGTAACGCCGGGCATATCATGAACAATGGCAATCTTTCGTCCTG
>JAUNPO010000165.1 GCA_030536665.1 Pseudomonadota bacterium | reverse complement strand
CAAGGCGAATCATATTATCAACCATTGTCATTGCATACACAAAGCCGGAACAAGCCGCGCCGATATCAAAAGCGGGCGTACCGACTTTTACGCCGAGACGGCCGGCAATGCGAGCCGCTACCGACGGCGTCGTGTTATCCGGTGTCAATGTCGCGACAACAACCAAATCCAAATCCGCAGCGGTTACGCCGGCATTTTGCATTGCCATTTCAACCGCGTGCATTGCCATATCCGAAGTCAGTTCGCCTTCGGCAACGACATGACGCGAGCGAATCCCGGTACGGGTGCTTATCCATTCGTCATTGGTATCTACCATTTTTGACAAATCGTCATTAGTCAGCACTTTGGCCGGCAGATAATGCCCGCAGCCAATAATCTCGGTTCTAGTACACTTCATAGCAAGCTTCCTGTGAAAGTTCATCCAAATCAATATTTTCCAATTCGCGGCGGATAGAGCCGACAAAATCTTTACGGACGAGGCGGGCGGCATTTTCTACCGCAATGGAAAAACCGAACGCATCGGTTCCGCCATGGCTCTTGACCGACAAGCCGTTTAAGCCGACAAACATAGCCCCGTTATAAAGCCGGGGATCCATGGTCTTTTTCATTTTCCGCATAGCCCCGAACATAAACGGCAGTCCGAGTTTGGCAAAAAAAGACTGCTTTACCGACTTTTTGAGGAGATGCATAATCAAATGGCAGGTTCCTTCAACCGATTTCAGCGCGATATTGCCAGAAAAGCCGTCGGCAACAACAACGTCCGCCTTGTCATTCGGAATTTCGTGCGGTTCGATATAACCGATAAAATTCAAGTTAAGGTGCGTATTTTTGATGATATGGGCGGCAACGTGGATTTCCCCCTTGCCCTTCATTTCTTCAGCACCGATATTCATCAGCGCGACTCTGGGGTGTTCTATTCCCAGAGCATATTTGGCAAAAATGTTGCCCATAATCGCGAACTCGGCAAGATTGATACCGTCGCAATCGGTATTGGCCCCCAAATCCAGCATAACATAACGCCCGTTGACATGCGGCATAATGCTGACAATAGCGGGACGATGTATTTTCTGTATCGTTTTGAGCAACAATTTGGAAATAGCCATCAACGCTCCCGTATTGCCGGCAGAAACCACAGCCATCGCCTGACCGTTTTTTACGGCTTCGACAGCTTTGTACATACTGGTTTCGCGGTTGCGGATAACGTGTGACGGCTTATCTTCGTTATGAACAAATTCTTCTGTATGAAAAATCTGACAAACCTCTTTCAATGCCGGAAATTTTGCAATTTCCGCCGTTACTTTCGGCTCGTCCCCATACACCAGAAAGCGGATATCCGGATTTCTTTTGTGTGCCAGAGCCAAACCTTCTATTACTACTTTGGGGGAATTATCCCCCCCCATAGCATCTATTGATATGACCAGATTACTCTCAGACAAAACCTGCTCCATAAAAATAAATAAAATTAATCAGCCAGTTAATTACTCTTCTTCTTTTTTCTGAGCAATAACTTCTTTACCGTCATACTGTCCGCATTTCGGGCATACGTTATGAGGTCTCTTCAATTCGCCGCAGTTCGGGCATTCATGATACGCATTAGGCGTCAAAGCATCATGAGAACGACGCATATTGCGGCGGGATTGCGATGTTTTTTTCTTTGGTGTAGCCATTTCTTTAAACTCTTTTAATTAAAATTATTTGACACGAAATAACTCCTGCGAACCCGTTCCCGGATTAACACAAGGGTTGCTGGATTAGCTTTTATATAAAAAAAATGTATTTGGCAAGAGTTTTTTTTATATATTTTCCGCTTTTTGCGGGAAAGGCATAGAAATACGAGGTTTTGCAGCAGCCCTCCTCTTGATAACAGGATATCTCCTCAGTTTTATCGACCGCCCAAAGTGCCGCCCGGCTATTTTTTTAATTTGGAAAGAATTGCAAAAGGGTTCTCGCGCAGCGGCGCATCGTCTTCTATCAGCGGGGAAAATTCTTCGCCGTCCTGCCGAGGATGGTCTTCCATCACCAGAGCCAGCTGCTCAATCGCAATATCGCCCAAATCTATCCGGCCGCCGATAACGATATCGGGGATGTCTGCCTCTATATCTTCGTCCAGTTCGCGAATCTGTTCATAAGTCGCATTGGTATCAAACGTCAGGGCAAAATCCGTTTTATAAGCCCGATCAAACGGTTCCAGCGAAATAACGCTTATCAGCCCCAAACCGGCGCGCACCTGCCCGCTTACATCCAGAATGCCGCGTTTTTTCTGAAACTTCAGTTTTATATCCGCTTCAAAATAATTCACAGCCGGAACCTGAAGAATTTCCTTCAGCGTTTCAAGCTGAGCCTTGTCTGCCCTTAGCATGTAGCTTTGTTCCCCCTGGTTAAGCTCATCAATTTGCAGCGGATACGAAAAATCTTTTTGCATTCCTTTTTTCCTTGTGTTATAGGCTTATATAGTTCAATATATAATTGTAAGGATATCGCAATGTCAATAAACAAAGTATTTTTTTCAACGGCAGCGGCTTTGATGATGCTGGGCGCCTGCTCCAATGAATATTTTATTCAGACGGAAGGAAATATGCCGACGAAGGACGATATTATGCAGGTCAAGCGCGGTATGCCGCAAAGCGAAGTCAGAAAAATTATGGGGTCGCCGAGCGTGATTTCAAGCCTTGACCACCGTACTTGGATTTATATGAACTCAACCATGGAACGCATGGCCTTTTTTGAACCGGAAGAACTGGACCGCAATGTCGTCGCCATTGAATTCAATCACGACGGCAAGGTGGAGAAAGTCGTACAGCTGACGAAAGAAAACGGGCGAAATATCGCTATTTCCAAAGACGAAACGCCGGTTATGGGCAGCGAAGAAACCTTTATGGAAAAATACTTCGGCGGCGTCGGATATATGCCGATTCAGCCGACCAAAGAGAACAACGGACTGTAAATTTATTTTTCATTGCCCCGGAAAAAGTATTGACTTAGTGTCAGAGGGGATTTATTATTCGTTGATAATGGGGTTTCCCATTCGATTAAGCTCCTGAGGGAGCTTTTTTTGTTTTAACGTTTGAGCCGTGCTTTTGCGCGGCTTTTTTATTTAACCACAAGCCGTACATCTGTGCGGCTATTTT